>NZ_CP029190.1:2905000-3210000 GCF_008642295.1 Streptomyces venezuelae
GCGGGCTTTCCTCCGGGCGCTTCCTTCGTTCTTGCGTTTCCGACTCTATCAGATCTTTTCGGACCCGATTTCCTCGGCGCTTTCCAGGTTCTCGCTTTCTCGTTTCCCTTTCCGGCGGTTCCGACTCTATCAGACAATCTCACCGGGTTTTTCCGGCTTCGATATCCGACAAGGATTCGGAGGGTGTGCTCCACCGGTGGAATTCAATTCCAGCTCGGGAGCGAGATCGATGTTAGTCGGTCGCCTCCAGACTGTCCAGTCCGTGGCAACCGTTCGAATCTACCTCCCCACGCGGGCCGTGTCAACGGTCTTTGCGGGACCTCGAGAGACTAGCAGCTCAGCGGGCTCGTACGCACATCAGGCCGCGGTCGGGAGCTTCGCGCTGCGGTCGGCGGCATCCACGTCACCCGTCTCGCCGGCCCGGGCGGCCCGGCCGCCGAGCAGGTAGACGTACAGCAGGAAGGCCGCCTCGGCGACGACGCCGATGGTGATGCGGGCCCAGGTGGGGAGGCCGGACGGGGTCACGAAGCCCTCGATCAGGCCGGAGACGAACAGCACCAGGGCCAGGCCGATGGCCATGCCCAGGGCGGCGCGGCCCTGTTCCGCGAGGGCCTCGCGGCGGCTGCGGGGGCCCGGGTCGATGACCGTCCAGCCCAGTCGGAGTCCGGTGCCGGCGGCCACGAAGACGGCGGTCAGTTCGAGCAGGCCGTGCGGAAGGATCAGCCCGAGGAAGACATCGAGGCGGCCGGCGGAGGCCATCAGGCCGAAGCCGACGCCCAGGTTGGCCATGTTCAGCAGGAGGATCCACAGCACCGGGATGCCCAGGAATGCGCCCAGCACCAGGCATATTGCGGCTGCCTGGGCATTGTTCGTCCACACCTGGGCAGCAAAGGAGGCGGCCGGGTGGCTCGAGTAGTACGTCTCGTACTCGCCGCCCGGCTTCGTCAGTGCCCTCAGCTCGTCCGGCGCGGCGATCGAGGCCTGTACCTCGGGGTGCGCGGCGATCCACCAGCCGATCAGCACCCCGACCGCGACCGACAGCAGGGCGGTCGGAATCCACCAGCGACGGCTGCGGTACACGGCGGCCGGGAATCCGGCGGTGAGGAAGCGGGCCGCGTCCCGCCAGGAAGAGCGGCGGGCGCCGGTCACGGTGGCGCGGGCGCGGGCCACCAGCTGGGTGAGGCGGCCGGTGAGCATGGGATCGGGGGTGCTCGACTGGATGAGGGAGAGGTGGGTGGATGTCCGCTGGTAGAGGGAGACGAGTTCATCCGCCTCGGCGCCGGTGAGCCGGCGTCCCCGGCCGAGCAGCTGTTCCAGGCGGTCCCATTCCGCCCGGTGCGCGGTCACGAAGACGTCGAGATCCATCCGCTTGGTGCTCCCCTGCCCCGTCGGTTGTCCACAGCCCTTACTCGGTCTGCCGTCAGCTTGGCAGACTTGATGAACAAGGGGCAGGTCAGGTCAGTCATGAAGGGTGGGATCCGGTGAGCGATCTGGTGACGGGGGACGCGGTCGTCCTCGGGTTGCGGCCGGCCCGGCTGCCCAGTCGGGCGCTGGCGATTCTGCTTGATCTGGTCGTGTACGTGGTGGGGTATCTGCTGGTCTCCGTCGGTCTTGTGTTCGCCACCGCCTCTCTGGACGAAGCCGCGCTCGCCGCGGTGAACGTGGCTGCCTTCCTGCTGATTCTGGTGGGGGTGCCGATCGCGGTGGAGACGCTGTCCCACGGGCGGTCGCTGGGGAAGCTGGCCTGCGGGTTGCGCGTGGTGCGGGACGACGGCGGGCCGATCCGGTTCCGGCATGCGCTGGTGCGCGGGGCCATGGGTGTGATCGAGCTGCTGCTGACCTTGGGGGTGGTCGCTTGCATCGCCTCGCTGGTGTCCGAGCGGGGGCGGCGGCTCGGGGACGTGTTCGGAGGGACGCTCGTGATCCGGGAGCGGGTGCCGGGGGCCCGGGTGATGCCGGTGCCGCCTCCGCCACCGTGGCTGGCCGGGCGGTTCGGCGCGTTGGACCTGTCGGGCGTGCCGGATGGGCTGTGGCTGGCCATCCGGCAGTACCTGACGCGGATGGGGCAGCTGGACCCGCAGGTGAGCGCGCAGATGGCGGTGCGGCTCGCGGATGATCTCGTGGCGCGTACGGGGGCGCAGCCGCCGGCCGGGGTGCCGGCCGCGGCGTTCCTGGCGGCTGTGGTGCACGAGCGGCAGTCGCGGGATGCGGCGCGGGCCTTCGGGCCCGGACAGATATCGGGTGGTGGGGCGATGGTGCCCGTGGCCGCGCCGGGGCTGATACCGGTACCGGGGCCGGTACCGGGGCCGGGGTCGATACCCGGGTCGGGGTCTGTACCGGTGGTGGGGCACGGGCCGGTGGCGGGGCCGGTGGCTGCGGCTCCGGCGCAGGGGGTGCCGTACCCGGGTGCGGCCGGGGTGCCGGCCGGGGTTGCGGTTCCGCCAGTGGCGTCGCCCGGGCCGAGTACCGGGTTCGCGCCGCCTGCGTAGCTAGTCGATCGGGAACACCGAGGGCGGGGTCTCAAGGTGTTCGAGTTCGATGCCGGGAGCGGAGAGGACCACATCGCCGGCGATGTGGACGGTGTGCACCTCGCCCGTGTCCAGCGCGGACACCTGGTACTCGTCGACCGCCAGCAGCCCGCTGTCGGTGCTGTGGGTCTCGGTGCGGAGCAGGGCCCAGGCCTGGTCGACGGTTCGGGGGGCCAGTACCGGGTCGGTGAAGTTCACCAGGCGGACCCGGGTGGCAGGGGCTCCGGGGGTCAGGCGCAGGAGTCGGGTGGTGGCGACGAGGAAGGCCGGGGAGGTGCCGGTGAAGGCGGGGGCGCGGACATTGCCCTCGGTGGCCTCGGTGCCGGTGGGGTCGGTACGGACCCAGGTGACCCCGTCGATGGCGGCGCCGCGGACCTGCCAGCTCGCGGCGTTGAGTTCGAGGCGGATGGGGCGGCCGAGCTCGTCGATCGCCAGGTCCACGGAGCCGGCGTGCTCGCCTTCGGGGGTGGTGAGCTGGGAGACATAGCGCCAGCCGGAAGGGCCGGGGGCGCAGTGGAAGTGTTCCTCGCCGAGCGGGGCGTGGTCGTGCGGATCGTGGAGCGAGTAGCGACCGCGGGGCATGGGGCACGTTCCTTGGGGTGGGGCCTTGCGCAGGGGAATGGGGCAGGCCCCCGACACGGGTGCCGGGGGCCTGCCTTGGGTGCTGGTGCTGCCGCGCTGTGGATCAGTAGCGGTAGTGGTCCGGCTTGTACGGGCCCTCGACCTTGACGCCGATGTAGGCGGCCTGCTCCGGACGGAGGGTGGTGAGCTTGACGCCGAGGGCGTCGAGGTGGAGGCGGGCGACCTTCTCGTCGAGGTGCTTGGGCAGCACGTAGACCTCGGTCGGGTACTCCTCCGGCTTGGTGAAGAGCTCGATCTGGGCCAGGGTCTGGTCCGCGAAGGAGTTCGACATCACGAAGGAGGGGTGGCCGGTCGCGTTGCCGAGGTTCAGCAGGCGGCCCTCGGAGAGGACGATCAGGACCTTGCCGTCGGGGAAGGTCCAGGTGTGGACCTGCGGCTTGACCTCGTCCTTGACGATGCCCTCGATCTTCGCGAGGCCGGCCATGTCGATCTCGTTGTCGAAGTGGCCGATGTTGCCCACGATGGCCTGGTGCTTCATCTTGGCCATGTCGGCGGCCATGATGATGTCCTTGTTGCCCGTGGTGGTGATGAAGATGTCGGCGGTCTCCACGACGTCGTCGAGGGTGGCGACCTGGTAGCCGTCCATCGCCGCCTGCAGGGCACAGATGGGGTCGATCTCGGTGACGATGACGCGGGCGCCCTGGCCGCGGAGGGACTCGGCGCAGCCCTTGCCGACGTCGCCGTAGCCGAAGACGACGGCGGTCTTGCCGCCGATGAGGACGTCGGTGGCGCGGTTGATGCCGTCGATCAGGGAGTGGCGGCAGCCGTACTTGTTGTCGAACTTCGACTTGGTGACGGCGTCGTTCACGTTGATCGCCGGGAAGAGCAGGGTGCCTTCGGCCATCATCTCGTAGAGGCGGTGGACACCGGTGGTGGTCTCCTCCGTCACGCCGCGGACCTCGGAGGCGAGCTGGGTCCACTTCTGGGGGGACTCGCCGAGGGTGCGGGTGAGCAGGGTGAGGATGTGGCGGTACTCCTCGGAGTCCGCGGTGGACGGGTCCGGGACCGAACCGGCCTTCTCGAACTCGACGCCCTTGTGGACGAGGAGGGTGGCGTCACCACCGTCGTCGAGGATCATGTTGGGGCCGCCGGTGGGGGTGTTCGGCCAGGTCAGCGCCTGCTCCGTGCACCACCAGTACTCCTCCAGGGTCTCGCCCTTCCAGGCGAAGACCGGGATGCCCTGCGGGTTCTCCGGGGTGCCGTTCGGGCCGACCGCGATGGCGGCAGCCGCGTGGTCCTGGGTGGAGTAGATGTTGCAGGAGGCCCAGCGGACCTCGGCGCCGAGGGCGGCCAGGGTCTCGATGAGGACGGCCGTCTGGATGGTCATGTGGAGCGAGCCGGTGATGCGGGCGCCGGCGAGGGGCTGGGCCTCGGCGTACTCACGGCGGATCGACATCAGGCCGGGCATCTCGTGCTCGGCCAGGGTGATCTCCTTGCGGCCGAACGCGGCAAGGGAAAGGTCTGCGACCTTGAAGTCCATGCGTGCTGCTCCTCATGGTGGGAGAGGGTGGGTACGGCTGAGCCGTGCACCGGTCCGGGGGTTCCCGGGGTGGGCGCACCGAGCACAGTCCGTCGGAGGCCCTCTCTCCTCTGGGTCGGTCACGCGGACCGCCCGACCGCCATCAGCAGCGACGTCTGGCACTGCTCCCGAATCTACACCGATCGGCCCAGTGAGCCCCAGTCGGCCGACGGGACGTGTCAGGTCATGGAGAGGGCCTTCCGGCCGCGCCGTTTCGGGCCTTTCGGACTTTTGATGCGCTGGACGAGTGGGGAAGGATGCCGTGCAGGACCCACGGCGTGAGGAGAATGCAGTGACCAGTCCGGCCGGCCTCCCCGGTGATGGGGGCGCACATGGGCAGAAGCGCCTGAAGCTGCTCGCCGTGACCGCCTGCCCCACCGGGATCGCGCACACCTATATGGCCGCGGAGAAGCTCCAGCAGGCGGCGGAGCGGCTCGGCGTGGACATGAAGGTGGAGACGCAGGGATCCATCGGGGCTGAAAACGTTCTCTCCGACAACGATGTCAGCGAAGCGGACGGCATCATCATCGCCGCCGACAAGGAGGTGGACCGCGAGCGGTTCGCCGGTAAGCGGGTGCTGGCCACCGGGGTTGCGGACGGTATCCACCGGCCGGAGGAACTGATCCGGCAGGTGCAGAGCGCTCCCGTGCAGGAGGGCGGCCCGACGACGGCAGCCGGCGGCCCGACCGCTGCGGCCGGCGGGGCGGGCAGGGAGCGGAGCCTTGCGTACAAGGCGCTGATGAACGGCGTCTCGTACATGATCCCGTTCGTGGTGGTGGGCGGCCTGCTGATCGCCATCGCGCTGGCGCTGGGCGGCCATGCGACGGACAAGGGCTTTGTGGTCACCCCGGGCACCTTCTGGGACCACCTCTTCCAGATCGGTGTCATCGGTTTCACCCTGATGATCCCGATCCTGTCCGGCTACATCGCATACGCGATCGGCGACCGGCCGGCGCTGGTGCCCGGCATGATCGGCGGCTTTATCGCCAATACCGGGGCGCTGTACGACTCCGAGTCCGGTGCGGGCTTCATCGGGGCCATCGTGACCGGCTTCCTGGCCGGATATCTGGTCCTGTGGATCAAGAAGGTCAAGGTCCCCAAGGTCGTCCAGCCGATCATGCCGATCATCGTGATCCCGATCGTGTCGACCACCGCATTGGGTCTGTTCTTCATCTATGTCATCGGCAAACCCATCTCCTGGCTGTTCGAATCACTGACCGGCTGGCTGTCCGGGATGACCGGCACCAGCGCGATCCTGCTGGGCGCCCTGCTCGGCCTGATGATCGCCTTCGACATGGGCGGGCCGGTCAACAAGACCGCCTTCCTCTTCGGTGCGGGTCTCATCGCCTCGGGCAACTACGCGGTGATGGGCATGTGCGCGGCAGCCATTCCGGTGATGCCGCTCGGCCAGGGCCTGGCGACCGTGCTGCGCCGTCGGCGGTACTCCGAGCAGGAGCGGGAGGCCGGCATGGCAGCGATCTTCATGGGCATGTTCGGGATCTCCGAGGGCGCCATTCCGTTCGCGGCGGCCCGGCCGGCGATCGTCATCCCGGCGAACATGCTGGGTGGCGCGGTGGCCGGTGCGATCGCGGGTGCGGCGGGTGTGGGCGACCACGTGCCGCACGGTGGCCCGGTCGTGGCGGCACTGGGCGCGATCAGCGGAGTGGGCTGGTTCCTGATCGCCATCGCGGCGGGCACGGTGGTGACCGCCCTGACGACCAATGCGCTGATCGACCTCAAAGCTCGCCGGAACGGCGAAGGGCCGGTTGCGGCGGCGGTGGCCACGGGCGGCCGGCCGAAGCCGGTTCTCGCCGGGGTGGGTTCCGTTGCGGAGCTGGAGGCGGAGGCCACCGCGACCGCAGCGGTGCAGGTCGCGCCGGCCGCCGGGGCCGCCGTCGCCGCGGCAGTCGCCGTCACGGAGGCCCACCCGGAGGTGCTCTCCGGCTACCTGACCGCGCGCACCGTGAAGACCGAGCTGGCTGCGGCCTCCAAGGAGTCCGCGATCCGCGAGATGGCCGGGATGCTGGCCGGTGCCGGCGCCGTACGGGACGTGGACGAGCTGGTCCGGGTGGCGCTGGCGCGCGAGGCGCAGGGCACCACGGGACTGGGCGAGTCGATCGCCGTCCCCCATGCCAAGACGGATGCGGTCAGCCGGCCGACGGTGGGCTTTGCGCGGTCCTCGGAGGGCATCGAATGGGGTTCGCTGGACGGTACGAAGGCCCGGCTGATCTTCATGATCTCGGTCCCGGAGGCCGCGGCGGGCGATGAGCACCTGCGGATCCTGGCGCTGCTGTCCCGGAAGCTGATGGATCCGGACTTCCGGGACCGGCTCCGGACCGCTCCGGACGAGCACGCCATCCTCGACGTACTGCGCGAGATCGAGTAATCGAGTGGCAGCAAAGGCCGAAGGCCCTCGTGAGCGGTGCTCGCGGGGGCCTTCGGCTTGCCCGGTCCGGTCCGGGGTTACTTGGTGCCGGTGGCGGCCGGCTCCTGGTAGATGTCCGGCTCCAGGTAGATCACCCGGGCGATCGGGACGGCCTCGCGGATGCGGGCCTCGGCGGCGTCGATGGCCTCGGCGACCTGGGCCGCCGTCTCGTCCGTCCGGACCGCGATCTTCGCGGCGACCAGGAGTTCCTCCGGCCCGAGGTGGAGCGTCCGCATGTGGATCAGGCGGGTGACCGTCTCGCCGTCGACGAGGGCGGTCTGGATCTTCTCGATGTCCTCGGTGCCCGCGGCCTCGCCCAGCAGCAGGGACTTGGTCTCGGCGGCCAGCACGATGGCGATCAGGATGAGCAGCAGACCGATGCAGAGGGTGCCGATGCCGTCCCAGACGCCGTCGCCGGTGAGGAGGGCGAGGCCGACGCCGAACAGGGCGAGCACCAGGCCGACCAGGGCTCCGAGGTCTTCCAGCAGGACCACCGGCAGCTCAGGAGCCTTGGCGCGCTTGACGAACTGGCCCCAGCTGAGGCTGCCGCGGACCTCGTTGGACTCCTTGATCGCCGTACGGAAGGAGAAGGACTCCGCGATGATCGCGAAGACCAGCACGCCGACGGGCCAGTACCAGGCCTCGATCTCGTGCGGGTGCCGGATCTTCTCGATGCCCTCGTAGATGGCGAACATGCCACCGACGGTGAACAGGACGATGGAGACCAGGAAGGCGTAGATGTAGCGTTCGCGGCCGTATCCGAAGGGGTGTTGCGGGGTCGCCTCGCGCTGGGCCTTCTTGCCGCCGAGCAGCAGCAGACCCTGGTTTCCGGAGTCCGCCAGCGAGTGCACGGATTCCGCGAGCATCGAGGAGGATCCACTGAAGACGAAGGCCACGAACTTGGCCACCGCAATGGCGAGGTTGGCGGCTAGTGCCGCCACGATCGCCTTGGTACCGCCCGACGCGCTCATGAGTGCGGATGTCCCTTCCTAGCACTGCCACTGGTTTCGGCCGCACATTGTTGCAGCCTCTGGCCGGGACGGTGCGTCAGGCCACCACAGTGGCACGGAAGACCGTGCCAGTACCGGACAGTTCGGTCTTTTCGCCTGCCGGGACGAAGACGGACTCACCCGGCGCGAGGGTCAGTTCACCGAGCAGCGGGGCGCCTTCCGTGCAGAGCAGGATCTGCGGGGTGGCGGAGGGCACCGGAACCGGAGCACCGGCCGGGGCGAGGTCGAAGCGGGAGAGCCGGAACTCGTCGATGGGGGTGTCGTACACCTCCTCGCCGTTGCCCTCGGGGCGGATCACCGCCGGCTCGGAGGGCTCGAAGCGCACGACCTTCAGGAGTTCGGGGACGTCCACGTGCTTGGGCGTCAGCCCGCAGCGCAGCACGTTGTCGGAGTTGGCCATCAGCTCGACGCCGAGCCCGCCCAGGTAGGCGTGCGGAACGCCGGCCCCGAGGAACATGGCTTCGCCGGGCTGGAGTTGTACGTGGTTGAGCAGCATCGCCGCGATCACGCCCGGGTCGCCCGGGAAGTGGTGGGCGAGGGTCGTGTACGGGGCGTACGGACCACCGAGCCGGGCGGCGGCGGCCGTGGCCTCGGCCACCGTCTCGGCCATCTGCTCGCGGTCCGCGGTCAGGACGGCCGTCAGCATCTCGCGCAGCGCCGCCTCCTCGGGGTGCGCGTGGAGCAGGTCCACGTACGGCTTGAGGGAGTCGACCTCCAGCCCGGAGAGGAGCTCGGCCGACTCCAGCGGCGGGCGGAACCCGCACAGGCCGTCGAAGGGGGTGAGCGCGCAGACGAGTTCGGGCTTGTGGCTGGCGTCCTTGTAGTTGCGGTGCGGGGCGTCGATGGGGACGCCGGCGCGCTCCTCCTCCGCGTAGCCCTGCTGTGCCTGAGCCAGGTCGGGGTGGACCTGGAGGGAGAGCGGGGCTCCCGCCGCGAGGATCTTGAAGAGGAACGGCAGCCGCGGACCGAACTTCGCGACGGTCGCCGCACCGAGTTCACCCTCGGGGTCGGCCGCGATGACCTCGGAGAGGGCCGTCTCGCCGACGCCCCGGTCCAGCCTGGAGGGGGCGCCGGGGTGGGCACCCATCCACATCTCGGCCTGCGGGCCGCCGGTGGGCTCGGTGCCCAGGAGCTCGGGGATGAGGGTGGTGGAACCCCAGGCGTAGGGGCGGACGGTGTTGGTCAGGCGGTCCATCGGTCTCGTCTTCCTGGCTTGCTGGCTTGCTGGCTCATGGACGGTGCAGTGCTGCACTGGTGCACGGGCCGTGCACGGTGGTGCGCCGTCAGGTGCGGCCCGCGGATGCCAGTGCGAGGTACGCGGTGGCGAAGTCCGTGACGGCGAGGAGCTCGGCGAGCTGCTCCAGCTCCCCACCATCCTCGGGTTCGAGCTCGCTGATGGCCGTGTCGTGGCTGAGGGCGAGCTCACGCGCGGCGGGCGCGGCGGTGAGACCGCCGGCCGGGCGGTCCCGGAGCAGGACGACCCGGGCGCGCAGGGCCTGCTGCTCCTCGACCCGGTCGCGGAAGAAGTCCTCGGGGTCGGCGCCGGCCGCGAAGGTGCCGGCGAGCAGGACCCCGTGACGGGGCAGCGCCTCGGGGAGTTCCGCGGCGAGCGCGGGACGGCCGGCCAGTTCGGCGAGGGTGGCGGCGAACCGGCGGCCGGCCGGGGCGGCGCCGACGCCCTCGCTCCAGATGAGCGGCAGCGAGTCGGCGAGCTCGGCGGCCAGGGTCTTGGCCGGGTTGCTGTACGTGGCGATGGCCGGGCCGCAGCGTTCGGCGGTGCGGTCGAGGCGGTCGGCGACGAGTTCGAAGGTGGCGGGGGCGGCGCTGATCAGGCCGACCTTGTCGAGGAGCAGCAGCAACGGGGTCAGCAGGGCCCAGAGGGCGCCGGGGCCGGCCGCCGCGCTCTCGTCGTACTCCTGGTACGGGGCCTTGGCCATCGGTACGAGGAGGCCGTGCGCGCCCTCGACCGCCTCGGCCAGGGGGGACCGGGGCGGGGCCACGGCGACCATGGTGCAGCCGCGGCGGTACGCCTGCTCGGTGAGTTGGGCGAGGCCGGGCTCGCTGCCGTCGGTGGTGGCGACGAGGAGCAGGTCCACCGGGCCGGCCCAGCCGGGCAGGGCCCAGCGGAGGGCGCCGGCGGCGTGGGCGACACCGGTCGGGTGCAGCCGGGTCACCGGGGCGGAGGCGCCGGCGAGGGCGCCGAGCAGATCGGCGACGCCGGTGGCGGCGGTGCCGGGGCCGGCGATCAGGACGGCGCGGGGGCGGCCGTCGGGGCGGAGCTCGGCCAGGCCGGCCTCGGCCGCGTGCCGGGCCGCGGTGCGGACCCGGGCCCCGGCCTCGGCGGCACCGCGGAGCAGGCCGCGCCGGTCGGCGCGGGCGAGGTCGTCCGGTGCGTCGAGCAGGGACTCGTCGAGCATGCGGGGCCTCCGGTCGTCTGAAGTGTGAAGGGTTCAGTCGAGGGTCAGGCGGGGGGCTGCGCGGTGGGGGTGGCGGCGCGCTGGGGGGTGGCCGGCGGAGTGGGGTGCCGGGCCCGGGCCGGGCGCGGGCGCGGCGGCGGTCAGGCCGGGCGGCGGGCCTCGTCCACGAGGAGGACCGGGATTCCGTCCCGGACCGGGTAGGCCAGGCCGCAGTCCTTGCCGGTGCAGATCAGTTCCGGGGTCTCGGCCTTGGTCTCGTCCTGCAGGGGGGCGTGGCAGGCGGGGCAGGCGAGGATCTCCAGGAGGCCGGCTTCGAGCGGCATGGGGGGTCCCTTCGGGGTTGCGTGCGCGTGCGTACGGGGTTGGGCCAGGTCAGCGTACCGCTGGGGCGGGCGGGACGCGGCCTGGCTGGGCCTTGGCGCGGGCCGGCGGTTGGTTGCGGGGGCGCGGTGGGCCGGGCCTTGGCCACGCGGGGGCGCGGTGGGCCGGGCTGGGGGGTGGGGTGGGGGGCCGCTGCGCGGGGCATTTCCCCACCCCGCCCCTTCTCCCCCAGCTACCGCTGGGAGGTACCCCCAGAAACCGGGGCTCCGCCCCGGACCCCGTCCGGTGCCAGGCTCCGCCCGGCACCCCGTCTCGGGGCTGCGCCCCGGACCGTACGGACGACGGGGCTTGGCCCGGCGCCCCGTTTCGGGGCTGCGGCCCGCACCCCGTTTCCGGGCTCCGCCCGGCACCCCGTCCCGGGGCTGCGGGCCGCACCTCGGTCCCGGGCTGCGCCGGGACCCCGTCTTGGGGCTGCGCCCCGGACCGTACGACGGGGCCGGGCCCCGTTACAGAGGCCCGGCCCGGCGAGGGTTACGCGCGGATGAGGGACAGGGCCTCGTCGCGGATTCGGGTCAGGGTTTCCGCATCGCGGGCCTCGACGTTCAGGCGGAGGAGGGGTTCGGTGTTCGATGCGCGGACGTTGAACCACCAGTCCGCCGCCGTCACCGTGAGGCCGTCCAGCTCGTCCAGGGTCACGTCCTCGCGGGAGCCGTAGGCGTCCCGGACCGCGGCCAGGCGGGCCGCCTGGTCGGCGACCGTGGAGTTGATCTCGCCGGAGCCCGCGTAGCGGTCGTAGGAGGAGACCAGCTCGGAGAGCGGGACGGACGCGGTGCCCAGGGCCGCCAGGACGTGGAGGGCGGCCAGCATGCCGGTGTCCGCGTTCCAGAAGTCCTTGAAGTAGTAGTGCGCCGAGTGCTCGCCGCCGAAGATCGCGCCGGTCTTCGCCATCTCCTCCTTGATGAAGGAGTGGCCGACCCGGGTGCGGACCGGGGTGCCGCCGTGCTCGCGGACCACCTCGGGGACGGACCAGGAGGTGATCAGGTTGTGGATGACGGTGCCGGTGCCGCCGTTGCGCTCCAGTTCACGCGCCGCCACCAGGGCGGTGATGGCGGACGGGGAGACGCCTTCGCCCCGCTCGTCGACGATGAAGCAGCGGTCGGCGTCGCCGTCGAAGGCGATGCCGAGGTCGGCGCCCTCGGCCAGGACCCGGGCCTGCAGGTCCACGATGTTCTTCGGGTCCAGCGGGTTGGCCTCGTGGTTGGGGAAGGTCCCGTCCAGTTCGAAGTACATGGGGGTGACCGTGAGGGGCAGGCCGTCGAAGACCGTGGGGACCGTGTGGCCGCCCATGCCGTTGCCCGCGTCCACGACCACCTTCAGCGGGCGGATCGCGCTCAGGTCGACCAGGCCGCGCAGGTGGGCCGCGTAGTCGACGAGGGTGTCCCGCTCGGTGACGGTGCCGGGGGTGGCGGCGGCGGCCGGGGCGCCGGACTCGGACCACTTCTCGACCAGGGCGCGGATCTCGGCGAGGCCGGTGTCCTGCCCGACCGGGGCGGCGCCGGCCCGGCACAGCTTGATGCCGTTGTACTGGGCCGGGTTGTGCGAGGCCGTGAACATGGCGCCGGGCAGGTCCAGCGAGCCGGAGGCGAAGTACAGCTGGTCCGTGGAGCACAGCCCGATGAGGGTGACGTCCACGCCGCGGGCGGCGGCGCCGCGCGCGAAGGCCGCGGACAGGCCGGGCGAGGAGGGCCGCATGTCGTGGCCGATGACGATCGCGGTGGCGTCGGTCACCTCGACGAACGCCGCACCGAACAGCTCCGCCAAGGATTCGTCCCACTGGTCCGGGACGACTCCACGTACGTCGTACGCCTTGACGATGTTCGAAAGATCAGCAGCCACTGCCTGCCCTCCTGAGTCCTGTGCGGTCGGAACAACCTACCTTGCGCAGGGGTATGGCTTCAGCGGCGCGAAAGCGTCAGGAATCCGGCGAGCGCAGTACGCGGAGGTGGCCGCGGCGTGTCTCGTTTCCGCCGCCGGGTCCGCCCTTACCGCCACCGCCCGCCTCGGCCGCGCGGTCCTGAGGGCGAGCGGCCTCGCGTACGGCGTTGGCCAGGGCTTCGAGATCGTCCCCGCTGGGCCGGGACGGCGCGGAACCATCGGACAGACGTACGACTTCCCAGCCGCGGGGGGCCGTCAGACGCTCCGAGTGCTCGGCGCACAGGTCGTAGCAGTGGGGTTCGGCGTAGGTGGCGAGCGGGCCGAGAACTGCGGTCGAGTCGGCATAGACGTACGTCAGTGTTGCGACGGCAGGGCGCCCGCACGCGGTGCGCGAACAGCGACGTACAAGGCTCACGACGTTGGACGGTACCGCACTCTTGACCGGGCCGCGACGACTCTCGGTCGGCTCACTCCCCCGTGTCGTGGCGTGATCCCGGCCATAGTCGGCCGCCAACACGCCAATCGGCGTGGGACAGCCGGTCGATTCCCCGGTCCGAACGTTCATCTCGCGACATCCCGCCAGGGCGCCTGCGCGGGCACCGCCGAGGGCTACCCTGCCTGGGTGATGGACAGTCCTCTGCCGCCGCCCGGCCCCTCCGCCTCCGTGCCCCACGAGCCCCGGCCGCGCCGCCGCGACCGGCACGGACGGGGCATGCGCGGCCCGGTGGCCCCACCGCAGGTCCCGCTGTCCGCGAGCCGCGCCGAGCTGTTCGGGGATCTTGTGCAGGACTCGATCGAACGGCTGGAGCGGCGCTGGCCGCAGCTGTCCGAGGTGGAGTTCGTGGTCGCGGAGGTGCCGGGGGCGCCGGGCGGCGCCGACACCGGTTGGAACGACGAGGCCGTGCCGCTGGGCGGGCTGGTGGAGCCCCGGGAGGGCCGGCCGGCCCGGATCCTGGTGTACCGGCGGCCGGTGGAGATCCGTACCAAGAGCCGTGACGAGCGGGCGCTGCTGGTGCACGAGATCGTGGTCGAGCAGGTGGCGGAGTTGCTCGGGCTGTCACCCGAGACCGTCGATCCCCGGTACGGGCAGGACTGATTCCGCCTCCGTCCCATCAGTTCGATCGGTTCGGTCAGTTCTCTCAGTTCGAGAGGATTCTCAGGTCTTGGACTGCCTTGGGGACGGAGACCGTGCTGTGGTCGTCGGTCAGGGGCTGCACCGTGAAGAACGGGATGCCGTCGTGCGGCAGTGACAGGGTGCGCGCCGCGTGCACCGGGCCGCCCGAGACCGTCTCCACGGTCAGCGCGTACGCGCCCTTGCCGCCCCCGTCCGGCACCGGCGGCGGGGCCACCGCCAGGGTGGTGCCCGCCTTCACCTTGTACTCCTGGCTTGCGGGCCGGCCGCCCTCGGTACCCGGTGAGGCGGTGACCTTGACCGTGGCGTCGGCTCCCACGGCGGTCAGGGAGAGGGTGGTGGCGCCCTGGTCGGTCCGGTTGTCCGCGTTGGTCGCCCGCGCGCCCACCGGGCCGGCCGCCGGGATGAAGCCCAGCTCCTGCTTGGCCCCGGAACCGCGGACCACCCGCAGCGCCGCCACCACGGGCGCGGCCTTCTTCGGGTCGGCCGGGGTCAGCACCAGGGAGCCCGGCTCGCCGCGGGTCAGGTCCTTCAGGTCCAGGGTGGCGGTCATCCGGGACTTCACGTGCAGCTGCTCGTTCCCGGCCGGGGTGAACGACCCGCCGGGCCCGGCGAGCTGGAGCCGGAGGTCGGCGTCCTCCTCACCGGGGGCGAAGGCGACCAGCCGGACCGAGGTGGCATCGGCGGGGATGCCGGGCAGCACCAGGGAGCCGGCCGGGGCGGTGGAGGCGGGCAGCCAGTCCGAGCCGACCCCGTCCTCCAGCACCTGGACGGAGGCGCCGACCCGGCCCGAACGGGTCGTCACATGGGCGGTCACATCGGCCTGCTGCTGCGAGCTCAGCGTGTTCAGCAGCACCGGCACCGAGGACTTGGGGCCGATCTTGATGTTCTCTCCGGTGCCCGGGTCCGAGGCCGACCGGCCCTCCGGTCCGAAGAGTTCGATGTCCACCACGGCCGGGGTGTCGTCCGCGTTGGTGAGGTGGACGTAGTCCTGGCGGCCCTTGGCGGTGCTCGCCCCGGGGAACCAGAACTCGGTGCCGGGCGCGGTACAGGCCACCCCGAGCAGGCCTCGGGCCTGGCCCACCGCCACCTTGGTGGTCTGCTGGGCGGTCCAGCCGGGGGCGAGGGCACCGTCGGCGGTGCCGGTCAGTGCCGGGCCCTCGGCGCCGGAGGCGGTGGCTCCGGCCGGTTTGCCCGGCTCCTTCAGCTCCAGCAGCTGCTTCTGCTCCTTGGTGGCCCCGGTCAGGCGGGCGCTGCCGCCCTGGCCGGCCCCACCCGGGGTGATCGAGGTGTAGACGGTCTCGGCGATGTCCGAGGCGGACGGCGTCGGGCAGACCAGTACGGACCGTTCCACCGGCTGCCGGGCCGCGGCCGGGGCCGGGCCGCCGGAGGCCGGGGCGGCGGGCGCGGTGAGGGCGGCGGCGCCGGTGACGGCGGCGAGCGCGGCGGCCACGGCCGCGAGGGAAAGGGGTGCGCGCTTCACTGCTGGGGGCTCCCGTCGGGGCGAGGCTGCTGGTAGCCGACCGGCTGTCCGTACGCGTCGTACTGCTGTTGTTGCTGCTGTTGCTGGTAGTGGGGGTCGTAGGGCTGGTCGTACTGCTGCGGGTACTGCTCGTACGAGGGCTGCTGCGGGTACTGGGCGTACCCGTAGCCCTGGTTCTGGTGCTGGTTCTGGTCCTGGTACTCGTAGCCGTGGTCGTCGGCCGGGTAGGCCACCTGGGCGGGGATCTCCGCGTACGGGTCGGCCTGGACCGGGGCCGCGGCCTCCGGCTCGGGTTCCGGTTCCGCGCCGGCCCGGAGGCGGCGGGCCCGGCGGCCTTCGCCGGCCTCGCCGGGGCCGCTCCGGCCGGGTCCGGCGGTCTCCTCCTCGGGGAGGTCGTCGTCGAGTTCGCGGCGCCGTCCGGGCAGGGCCATCACCAGCAGCAGGACGGCGAGCAGGGCCTGGGCCCACTGCCAGCCGGTACGGGCGGCGGAGTCGGCGTACACCAGGTCCAGGCGGCCCCCGGCGGCGGGCAGTTCGAAGCCCTGGGCCCAGCCGTCGAGGGTCTTCGCCTTGAGCGGCTTGCCGTCGAGGCGGGCCTGCCAGCCGGGGGCGGCCCGGTCGGCGATCCGCAGCGTCCGGCCGGCCTCGCCGGCCGGGATCGTGGTGTGGGCCTCGACGCGGCCGGAGGCGACGGGGACGGGGGCCTCGCCGGGCTTGCCGGGGAGGATCACAGCCCGGGCGACCTGCCGGTCCACCCGCCAGAGCGCGCTGCCGTCGAGCTGGCTGAGCCGGGTCAGGCCGGGGGTGGCGTCGAGGACCTGCCGCATCTGCTGCGGGGCGCCGTCGCGGACCAGGACGTAGCGGATGGCGAAGCCGCCGAGCTGGTCGGTCTGGTCGGCGCCGGAGCCGGCGACCAGGCTGGAGACCACCTTGTCGAGGCGGCTGTCGCTGCCGGCCGCGGCGGCGAGTTCGGCATCGCCGAGGCGGGCACCGGAGCCGCGGACCAGGGTGTAGGAGACGGTGGCGGGCGAGCTGCCGCCGAGGACCAGGGTGCGGGCCTGGTCGCGGGTGCCGCTCTCCTCGGCGACGAAGGCGGGCACCTGGACCGGGTCGCGCCGTTCCAGCGGGCCGTCGGCGCCGCCGAGCATCCAGCCGGCCGCGCCGAGCAGCGGGCCGGCGGCGGCGGCCAGGGCGATCAGGGCGGCGAGCGGCTGGCGCCAGCCGAAGCCGTGGGCGGCGAGCCGGTTCTTGGCGCCGTCCGCGCCGACCGCGGCGGCGGCGAGCAGGGCGAGGCCGTAGACGAGGGTGGCAGGGCCGGCCCAGCCGGTGCGGTTGGTGAGGACGGCGAGGACCAGTCCGGCGAGGGCGGTGGCCCAGGCGGCGCGGACGGCGAAGCTGCGTTCCGTACGGAGCAGGGCGGCCAGGGCGGCGAGCACGATGCCGAGGAGCAGCAGTCCGCCGGCGGTCTTGGGGCCGCCGGGGCTGATGCCGAGCAGGTCGAGGGCGGTGGCGGCGCCGCTGCCGTACGGGAGTCCGGCTTCGCGGAGGAACCGGGCGGGGTGCGTGAGCAGGGTCAGCGACCAGGGCGCGAGGACCACCAGGGGGGTGGCGAGGGTGGCCGCGTACCGGAGGGCGTACGTCTTCCAGGCGGCCCGGCGCAGCAGCAGGGCGGCGGCGCCGAGAACGGCGGCGAGCAGCCAGGCGGCCGGGGTGAAGGCGGTGGCCAGGGTGAGGAGGAGGGTGTACGTCCAGACGGCCTGCCGGCTGCCGCGGTCCCCGTCGGTGTCGCGGCCGGCGCCCAGGCCGTACGCGGCGACGCCGGCCCGGGCGAGCAGGGGCAGCAGGATCGCGAGGACGGCGGTGCCGAGCCGGCCGCCGGCCAGGGCGCCGGTGACGGCGGGCAGGAAGGCGTAGGCGATGGCGGCCCAGGCGCGCAGCAGCCGGGATTCGACCAGGGGCCGGGAGGCGAAGTAGGCGGTGAGTCCGGCGAGCGGGACGGAGCAGACCAGGAGCAGGGTGAGGGCGGCCTGGGTGGAGCCGAACAGCAGGGCGGAGAGGGCGCCGAGGACGGCGAGGTAGGGGGGTGCGCCGGTGGTGGAGCCGGTGCCGACGGGGTGCCAGCCGTCGGCGTAGGTGTGCCAGAGGGCGCCGGCTCCGTCGGGGGCGGGGAGCAGGGCGCCGCCCATCAGGGTGCCGCCGGTGAGCAGGCCGCGGCAGGCGGCCAGGGAGACGAGCAGGAGCAGGGCGAACAGGACGGGGGCGGGGTTGCGGGCGATCCGCTTGAGCCGGGCGAACTGTTCGATGTGGAGGTAGTCGGCGTCGTCGCCGCCGGGACCGGATTCGACGGCCCCGCCGTGCCGGCCGGCGTTGCCGGTGTCGGTGTCGCGGTCGGCGCCGATGTATCCGGCGAGTTGTTCGAGGTTGGCGCGGAGGGTGGCGCCGGGCGGCGGGAAGAGCGGGCGGAGCTCCTTGGCGTTGACCGTGGAGCGGCCCCGGCGCTTGCGGGCGCCGAGGATCCGGCCGGGGCGGAGCAGGGTGCGCAGGAGTCCGGTGAACTCGTCGACGGCCTGGCCGGGGGCCTTGCCGACGAGGTAGCCGAGGGTGCGGAGCAGGGTGCCGAGGACCAGCCGGACCAGCACCCAGGGGAGGACGGCCGCCGGGCTGTTGACGAGGATGGTGTAGGCGGCGCCGGCCTTGTCGACGCGGTGCGGGCTGGCGGAGGTGCGGCCGGCGCAGTCGACGGTGCGGCGTTCGCGGGCGGATGCCTCGGCGTGCCGGAGCACGGCGTCGGGGGCGACGAGGACGGGGTGGCCGGCCCGCTGGGCGCGCCAGCACAGGTCGACGTCGTCGCGCATCAGGGGCAGGCGGCGGTCGAAGCCGCCGAGGGCCTCGTAGACCTCGCGGCGGATGAGCATGCCGGCGGTGGAGACGGCGAGGACGGGGCGGACCTGGTCGTGCTGGCCCTGGTCCTGTTCGCGGCGGTCCAGGCCGGTCCAGCGGCGTCCGCTGTGGGCGATGGTGACGCCGGCTTCGAGGAGCTGTCTGCGGTCGTACCAGCCGCGCAGTTTGGGGCCGATGACGGCGGCCTCGGGGTTCTCCTCGGCGACCCGGAGGAGCTCGCCCAGGGCGTCGGGTTCGGGTGCGCAGTCGTCGTGCAGCAGCCAGAGCCACTGGACGGGTTCGCCGTGCGGCAGTTCGGGGAGGTCGTAGGTTTCGTCGCGCCAGGTGCGGCTGACCGGGTCCCAGCCGCTGGGGCGCTTGAGGTAGGGCAGGTCCTCCGGGGTGAGGGTGGCGGCGCTGCGGTGGGCCTCCTCGACGGCGGCGCCGAAGGAGGTGCGGCGGGCCAGGTGGAGGACGCGGTCGTCGCCGAGGGCCTCGGCGAGGAGCCGGGCGGAGTCGTCGGCGCTGCCGGTGTCGGCGGCGATCCAGTCCTGGACGGGGCGTTCCTGGCCGAGGAGTCCGGCGAGTGCCTGCGGCAGCCAGCGGGCGCCGTCGTGCGCGACCAGCACCGCGGTGACGACGTGCCGGGGGAATGCCGGAGCAGCTGTGGGGGAGGCTGCCTGGTGGCTGTGCAAGGACATCGCGGTACGGGCCCTCCGACTGGGGGGTCCCCCGGACGGAGTCTGGGGGCGGGTCCGGGGGTGGTGAGCCCTCGGAGGCGGCTGGACAGCGCCCCAGACTAGCCCTTGAAACGCACCGGTCCGCCTCCAGCGGGGAAGGTGCAGGAGGCGGACCGTTTGCTCTTGGCCGTGTTCGCTATGTGGTCGTGTTCGCTGTGCGGTCGTGCGGGTGGCCGTCTGTCCGGCCGTGGGTGTGACCGTGGGTGGCGTTCAGACCGCGGCCTTCTTCAGGCGGCGGCGCTCACGCTCGGACAGGCCGCCCCAGATGCCGAAGCGTTCGTCGTTGGCGAGGGCGTATTCGAGGCATTCGGAGCGGACCTCGCAGGCGAGGCAGACCTTCTTGGCCTCTCGGGTGGAGCCGCCCTTCTCGGGAAAGAAGGACTCGGGGTCGGTCTGGGCGCACAGAGCGCGCTCCTGCCATCCGAGCTCTTCGTCCGCCTCCTCGACCAGCAGTTCCTGAAACAGCTCGGTCATGTGCGCCCCTCGCTCTGTTCGTGCGTCCCCGTGGCCTGTCGTTACCGGATCCGGCCGGAACGACACGAGTGAAATTACAAGTGTGTGGATCCGGGGCAGTCAAGCCGAGATCTGCTATTGGGCCCCTTATTCACTCTGCGGAACCAAGCCTATGCAGAAAGTGTTCATATCGCCAAAAATCGTGACAGATGCCACACGCATGGCCTGGCCGCCTGTTTCACCCGCAATCGACGCGTCACCCTCCGGTGCGGTTGTGATCCGGCCACAGAAGCGGCGTAGATCACATTCCGGTTACGGACGGTGCCGGACGTTTACGGGCTCGACTGAAGCGCCACATCCCCGGACCGGGAGTGCACAATCCTTTCTCCGCACACGTTAACCGGATGAGGTGAATCTTTTCTCGCAATCCGGACATTGGGTTGACAGTCGAACCCCGCACCCGGTCTCCTTGTGGCCATGTCAGTGACCGCAGCCGCCACCCGGACCCCCATTCGTGGGTTCCTGCGTGCTGCCCAGGTTCGCTGTTGCTGTTGCGGCTGTTGAAGCTTCCGCAACCGACCGGCAACCCCGCGCCGCCAGAGCGCCACTGACATCCGTCGAGGACCCTCACGATGAACAACGACAGCGACCTGCAGATCGCCGGCGACATCCTTGAAGTCCCCCACCTGCTGCAGCCCGCCCGTGAACACCCCGCCACCGTCGCCGAGTTCGCCGGCCTCGCCCGCGAGATCGCCGCGAACCGCGCCGAGTGGGAACACCTCGTCGAATACGACGCCACCAGCCGCTGGTACCACCGCCTCCGTACGGGCCCCGGCTACGAGGTCTGGCTGCTCAGCTGGGTACCCGGCCAGGGCAGCGGACGCCACGACCACGGCCCCTCCTCCGGCGTGCTGACCGTCCTCGACGGCACCCTCTCCGAGCACAGCACCCGCGGAGCCCTCGCCCTCGGCGCCGGCAGCCAGCGCGTCTTCGCCCCGGGCTACGCCCACGAGGTCGTCAACGACTCCCTCGACGGAGCCGTCAGCCTGCACATCTACTTCCCCGGCCTGACCGAGATGCCGATGCACCGCTGCTCCCCGGCGGACCTGGAGTCCGTACCGGCCTGACAGACTTCGGTGCATGCGCATTGTTGTTCTGGCCGGCGGTATCGGCGGCGCCCGTTTCCTCCGCGGACTGAAGTCGGCGGTCCCCGACGCGGAGATCACGGTCATCGGCAACACCGGTGACGACATCCACCTGTTCGGGCTGAAGGTCTGCCCCGACCTGGACACCCTGATGTACACCCTCGGCGGTGGCATCAACGAGGAACAGGGCTGGGGCCGCACCGACGAGTCCTTCACCGTCAAGGAGGAGCTCGCGGCGTACGGGGTCGGACCCGGCTGGTTCGGCCTCGGCGACCGCGACTTCGCCACCCACATCGTCCGCACCCAGATGATCGGCGCCGGCTACCCGCTGAGCGCCGTCACCGAGGCACTCTGCGACCGCTGGCAGCCCGGCGTACGCCTGCTGCCGATGTCCGACGACCGGGTCGAGACCCATGTCGCGGTGACCCTCGACGGGGAGCGCCGGGTCGTCCACTTCCAGGAGTACTGGGTACGGCTGCGGGCCTCGGTGGACGCCGAGGCCGTCGTACCGGTGGGCGCCGAGCAGGCCAAGCCGGCTCCGGGGGTGCTGGAGGCCATCGCGGCGGCCGATGTGATCGTGCTGCCGCCGTCCAACCCGGTGGTCTCGGTCGGCACCATCCTGGCCGTACCGGGCATCCGGGAGGCCGTGGCCGCGGCCGGTGCGCCCGTGGTCGGGCTCTCCCCCATCGTCGGCGGCGCGCCGGTGCGCGGTATGGCCGACAAGGTGCTCGCCGCGGTGGGCGTGGACGCCACCGCCGCGGCCGTGGGCCTGCACTACGGGTCCGAGCTGCTGGACGGCTGGCTGGTGGACACCGCCGATGCGGACGCCGTCGCCGAGGTCGAGGCGGCCGGCATCGCCTGCCGCGCGGTCCCGCTGATGATGACCGACCCGGCTGCGACCGAGGCCATGGCCCGGGCCGCGCTGGAACTCGCCGAGGCCTGCCGGTGAGCGGGGCCAGCGGTGAGGGCGGGGCGGACGTGCCCTCGTACGAGGTACGGGCGGTCGCGGGGATCGGGGAGGTCTGCCCCGGGGACGACCTGGCCAAGCTGATCGCAGCCGCCGCACCCGACCTGCGGGACGGGGACGTCCTGCTGGTCACCTCGAAGATCGTCTCCAAGGCGGAGGGCCGGATCGTGGCGGCCGGCTCCCGGGAGGCCGCGATAGACGCGGAGACGGTACGGGTGGTGGCCCGGCGGGGCACCCTGCGGATCGTCGAGAACCGGCAGGGGCTGGTGATGGCGGCGGCCGGAGTGGACGCCTCCAATACAGCGGCCGGTACCGTCCTGCTGCTGCCGGAGGACCCCGACGCCTCGGCGGCCTCGATCCGGGACGGCCTGCGGGCGATCCTCTCGGTGGAGGTCGGGGTCGTGGTGACCGACACCTTCGGGCGGCCCTGGCGCTCCGGGCTCACCGACGTGGCCATCGGCGCGGCCGGGGTACAGGTCCTGGACGACCTGCGCGGCGGCACCGACGGCCACGGCAACCCGCTGAGCGCGACCGTGGTCGCCACGGCCGACGAACTGGCGGCTGCGGGCGATCTGGTGAAGGGCAAGGCCACCGGATACCCGGTGGCGGTCGTCCGCGGCCTGCCGCACGTCCTCGGCGAGGGCACGGCCCGCGAGCTGGTGCGCGCCCCCGCAGACGACATGTTCCGGCTCGGCACCTCGGAAGCCGTACGGGAGGCCGTGACCCAGCGCCGGACCGTCCGCGCGTTCACCGGCGAGCCGGTGGACCCGGGAGCGGTCCGCCGCGCCGTCGCCGCCGCCGTCACCGCCCCGGCCCCGCACCACACCACCCCCTGGCGGTTCGTGCTGCTGGAGTCGGCGGAGTCCCGGACCCGGCTGCTGGACGCGATGCGGGACGCCTGGATCGCGGACCTGCGGCGGGACGGAAAGCCGGAGGAATCCATCGCGAAGCGGGTGCGGCGGGGCGATGTGCTGCGCAATGCCCCCTACCTGGTGGTGCCCTGCCTGGTGATGGACGGCTCGCACCACTACGGGGACGAGCGGCGGGACGCGGCCGAACGGGAGATGTTCGTGGTCGCGGCCGGGGCCGGCGTACAGAACTTCCTGGTGGCGCTGGCGGGCGAACGGCTGGGCTCGGCGTGGGTGTCCTCCACCATGTTCTGCCGGGACGTGGTCCGCGAGGCGCTGTCCCTGCCGGCGGACTGGGACCCGATGGGCGCGGTGGCGGTGGGGCATGCGGCGGAACCGCCGCGGGACCGGCCGGCGCGGGAGGCCGGAGCCTTCATCGAGGTCCGCTGAGCGCGGGCCGAGCTACAGGCGGCCGATGTCGCCGCGTGGCATGCGGGGGGTACGGCGCGGCGGGGTGCGGCCCGTCAGCAGGATCAGGCGGGCCGCGCGGTGGCGGTGGCCGGCGTACGGGGCGAGGAGCTCCAGCATCTCGGCGTCGTCGGCGTCGGGGTTGCCGGCCAGGGCGAAGCCGATGATGCCGGGCAGGTGCAGGTCGCCGGTGGTGACGGCGTCGGGGGCGCCGTTGCTGCGCTGAAGGGTTTCGGCGGAGGTCCAGGGGCCGATGCCGGGTACGAGTTCCAGGCGGCGGGCGGCGTCGGCCGGCTCCATCGCGGCTGCCTCTTCGAGGCGCGGGGCGACGCGGGCCGCCCGCAGGATGGTGCCGGAGCGTTTGGCGTCGACCCCGGCGGTGTGCCAGTCCCAGGACGGGATGCGGCGCCAGGTCGCGGGCGTGGGCATCACGTACAGGCCGGGGCCGAGGCCAGAGCCGGGGCCGGGCGCGGGTTCTCCATACTGGCGGACCAGACGGCGCCAGGCGCGGTACGCCTCCTCGACGGTGACCTTCTGCTCAAGGATCACCGGGATCAGGGACTCCATCACCAGGCCGGTACGGGTCAGCCGCAGGCCGGGGCGCCGGCGGTGGCTGGCGTGCACCAGGCGGTGGCGGGGGGTGAAGCCGGCCGGGTCGTCCTCGGCGCCGAGGAGTGCGGGGAGGGTGTCGAGCACCCAGTCGGCGCCGGGCCCCCAGGCTTCGGCCTCGACCCGGCCGGCCCCGGGGTCCGCGGCCACGCGGAGGGTGGCCGGGCCGGCGGGGGTCAGGGTGGCCCGCCACACGGAGCCGTCCGGGGTGACCTTGAAGGTGGGGTCGGAGGGGCCGCGGCGGAGCGGGCCGAGGGTGAGACCGAGGTCCAGGGGAGCGGAGGGGGTCCAGTGACGCTGCTTGCAGCCGGCGGGAGCGGGCCCGGGGCCGTTTCCGGCGGGCGGCTGGGGTGATCCGGACCCGCGGCGGCTTGCGGGTACGGCAACATGGCCACCGCGGGAGGTGGTGCGGGTCAGGGGATCGAAGCGGCCGGCCACCTTTCGAGCGTAGCGGCCGGCCCGCCGGGGCGGATCCCTCACGCCCCGGCGCGGAGCGCCCGGCCCGGTTCCGTCAGGACGGGGTGGGGCGGCCCTGGAGTTTGGCCGAGGCCGTGCGGGTCGGGGGGAGCTGGCCGTACAGACGCCGGCCCGGGCATTCCGTGGCGAAGCCGTCCCGGTGGCCCGAGATCACGTTCATCGAAACGTTCCTGCCCTTCGGGAACTTGTTCCCGCCGCCCGAGGTCAGCCAGGTCTTGCCCCGCGGGTCCGCATTGAACAGGCCCAGCTTCCACGCCGTCAGCTTGGCGACCGCGTTCACCGCCGCCGCCGGCGGGGCGGTCGACGAATAGGAGCCGAGGACCGCGATGCCCATGCTGTTGGTGTTGAAGCCCATCGTGTGCGCACCCAGCACCGGCTTCGCCACCCCGCCCGCGCGCCCCTCGTACACCGTGCCGCACTTGTCGACGGCGAAGTTGTAGCCGAAGTCCCGCCAGCCGCTGCTCACCACGTGGTAGCGGTACAGGCTGCGCAGCACCGCCGGAGCGTCCTTGCAGGCATAGTTGTTGCCGGAGGCGCTGTGGTGCACGAACGCCGCCTTCACCGTGCTGGTGTAGACGAAACCGGGCTCGCGCAGCGATTCGTCCGCGCCCCAGCCCTTCCGGGTGACGATCCTTGGGCGGGGGCCGATGTACGGGGCCGCCGCGGCGTCCAGCGTCCCGTCGCTCGCGAACACCGCGTCCGCCGTGGCATCCGCCTTGTTGAGCTCCTTGATCTCGTTCGCGCCGAGCGGGGCCATCGGCACGTTCGCCATCGAGGACTCCGCCATCGGCATGGTCATGCCGGGGATCGAGCCTGCTTCGCCCTTGTCGTCGCCGTCCCCGTCGCCGGCGCCCGTGCCCGTGCCGTTCTTTCCGTCGGTCGGGCGCTGTGTCTCCGACCCCGGGTCCACGAGTTCGATCCGCAGGCCCGAGGGCAGTCTGGACTTCTCCCGGGTGATCCGGTCCGCCCCCGGCTCCGCCTGCACCCGGACCTCCACTCCGTCCGACTCCCCCACCCACAGCGGTGCCGTACTCCCCCGCACCCGGCCCGAGCTGCGCTCGGCCGCGTCGGGGTCGGCCGCGTGCTCGCTGTTGTGGGTCTCGACGTCCTGCCATTCGGACCAGCGGGCGGTGGTGGCCGAGCGGGTGCGGACCTGGACCCGGCCGAAGAGTTCCGTGCTCGCGTCGTCCCAGACGACGCCGACCAGCGAGAACGTCTTGACCTCGCGGGCGGTCAGGCCCTGCGCCTCGGGTACGCGGGGCGAGGCGCTCATGCCGGGGACGCCGGTCGCCCGGCCCTGCTCCGGTCCCAGGGGGACCAGGGGCAGCGACTGGGTCGATCCGGCGGGGTTCACGGGGGCGGTCTCTGCCAGGGCGGGGGTGGGCAGCGCGAGCGGGAGGGCCAGTGCGGCTGCGGTCGCGACGCCGATCGAGGAAGCAAGGAATCCACGCATGTGAAAGATCGTGGGTGCAGTCGGCAGCGGCTGCCAGCGGGAACTGACGGCTCGTCGGCGCGCCGCGCCGACGCCACGCCCTCGTACGGGGGACGGCGGCACCCGCCGTACGGACGAAGGGCCCCGCGTACCCTGTGCCGGGTGAATGCCACTGACCACACCCCTGCCGACCTGCTGCGATCCGCGCTCGCCGGGGACCCGGGCCGCCCGCTCGTCACCTTCTACGACGACGCCACCGGCGAACGCGTGGAATTGTCCGTCGCCACCTTCGCCAATTGGGTGGCCAAGACCGCGAACCTGCTCCAGGGCGATCTGGGCGCCGGGCCCGGGGACCGGCTGGCGCTGCTGCTGCCCGCGCACTGGCAGACGGCGGTGTGGGTGATCGCCGCCGCCTCGGTGGGCGTGGTGGTCGAGCCGGGCGGCGACCCGGCCGGTGCCGACCTGGTGGTGAGCGGGCCGGACTCGCTGGAGGCGGCTGCCGCCTGCTCCGGCGAGCGGGTGGCGCTGGCACTGCGGCCGTTGGGCGGTCGGTTCCCGCAGCCGCCGGCCGGGTTCCTGGACTACGCGGTGGAGGTGCCGGGGCAGGGCGACCGGTTCGCCCCGTTCGTTCCGGTGGACCCGCAGGATGCGGGGCTCTCGCTGGCGGGTGCCGACCTGTCGTACGCCGAGCTGGTCGGGCGGGCCCGCGAGGACGCGGCGCAGCTCGGGCTCGGCGAGGGCTCGCGGATGCTGAGCGGGCTTTCGTACGACGACTGGGAGGGACTGTCGACCGGGCTGTTCGCGCCGCTGGCGGCGGGGGGCTCGGTGGTGCTGTGCCGGAACCTGGACCGGCTGTCCGCCGAGGGGCTGGCCCAGCGGGTGTCGGCCGAGCGCGTCACCCACACCGCGCCGCAGCCGTAGGCGCCCCGCACCCGCACCGCGCCGCAGCCGCCCCGGGTGTCACCCCCGCGGTGCGGGCGGGTGTCACCCACTCGCGTGACCGGCGGCTCCCGGGCGATTTGTCACCCACATGGCCCAGTACGGGTCCCTGCCCCCGGGCCGCCCGGGCGGGCCGGGGGCAGGATCGAGGAGAGGGGCACCTCCCTCGGCCGTACCTCCCGTGCGGCCGTCGCCGACGCGGGAAGCGGTAAGGGGACGGACGCCAGTGACCGACAGGGCGGGCACACCCGGCTGGACCGTGGCGCCCGGAGGCTTTCCGAAGCCTCCGCGGCGCCGACGGCGCCGGCTGCTGCGCTGGCTCGGCCTGGTGATGGTGCTGGTGGTCCTGGCCGGGGCGGGCACCGGCTGGTGGACGTACCGGACGCTGGACGGGAACATCACCGAGGACTCCTCGGCCGCCGCCGAACTGGAGCGGTACGAGCGCGAGCGGCCGAACCGGTTCGTGGGCGGGTCCAGGAACATCCTGCTGATCGGCTCGGACTCGCGGTCCGGCACGGACAACGCCCGGTACGGGCAGGACGGCGGCACCCAGCGCTCGGACACCACGATCCTGCTGCATGTGGCGGCGGACCGGAACAGCGCCACGGCGGTGTCCATACCGAGGGACCTGATGGCACAGATCCCGAGTTGCCTCAGGCCCGACGGGAGCCGCACCGGCGACCGGTTCGCCCAGTTCAACTGGGCCTATGAGTGGGGCGGCGCGGCCTGCACGATCCGGACCGTGGAGAAGCTGACCGGGATCCGCATCGACCACCACATGGTGGTGGACTTCCGTGGCTTCAAGAAGATGGTGGACGCGGTCGGCGGGGTGGAGATCTGCCTGAAGAAGCCGGTGAGCGACACCGAGGCCAAACTCACCCTGCCGGCCGGGCGGCAGATCCTGCACGGGGAGCAGGCCCTGGGCTTCGTACGGGCCCGCTACAGCCTGGGTGGCGGCAGCGACACCGAACGGATGGAGCGGCAGCAGCAGTTCCTGGGCTCGCTGGTGAAGAAGGTGCAGAGCAACGGCGTGCTACTGAACCCGGGCCGGCTGTATCCGCTGCTGGACGCGGCCACCTCGTCGATCACCACCGATCCGGGACTGGCCTCGCTGCGGGACCTGTACGAACTCGTACGCGGCATGCGGGACATACCCACTGACAAGGTGCAGTTCCTGACGGTTCCCAGGAAGCCATATGCTGTCGACCCAAACCGGGACGAATTGGTACAGCCTGACGCAGCGCGGCTGTTCGGTCAGCTGCGGATGGACCGGCCGCTGACCATCGCCTCCCCGGATTCCTCGGCCCCGCCCCGCCCCCAGGACCGGAAGCCGGCCGCCACCCCGGGAACCGGCGCCGGCCCCACACCCGTCCCCACTTTCACCGGCACCACGGCCGGTGCCGCATCGTGCAGGTGACCGACCGGTAAAGCAATGCCAAAAGCCGTGCCGGAACCGAGCAGGTTGGCCGGTTTGCCCAGTTATAAGGGGAGTGGAATTTGTCACCAGCATGGTTTGGAGCTGAACTGGCCGGATAGGGTGAGCGATCCGGTGCCACCGACGGAGGATTCGAGCGACCGTGGATGCACAAGGCCGTGGGCGGGCGGACGAAATCGATCCCGCAGACCAGTGGGTCCTCAACCCCCGCACCGGCAACTACGAACTGCGACTGGACCGTTCCGCACCGCAGCAACAGCAGCGGCCGACCGTCGGCGCTCCCCGCAGAGCCCCGGCCCCCGCGGCCCCCGGCGGTACGCCTGCCGCACCGTCCCCCGCCGTCCCGGGTCCGCGGCGCGGCGACCTCCCGCCCGGCGGCGGGCGGCGCGGTGGCCGCAAACGCGGCAGCGGCGGCAAAGGCCCGGGCGGCGGCAAGGCGGGCCGCAGGAAGAAGGTGCTCGTCGTCACCGGCGCGACGATGGCCTTCCTGCTGGTCGGCGGGTCCGTGGCGGGCTATCTGTACTACCGGCACCTGAACGGCAATCTCGATGTCATCGACACCGCCGGCGCGGGCACCGGTGGTTTCAAGAAGGACCAGCCCATCAACATCCTGGTGATCGGCACCGACAAGCGCACGGGTGCCGGCAACGAGGGTTACGGCGACAAGAACAGCAAGGGCCACGCCGACACCACGATCCTCTTCCACGTCTCCAAGGACCGGACGAACGCGACCGCGGTGTCCATCCCGCGCGACCTGATCACCGACATCCCGGAGTGCCCGACCAAGCAGCCGGACGGTTCGGTGAAGACGATCCCCGGCGAGAAGGGCGTCCGCTTCAACACCAGCCTCGGGCAGGCGGGCCGCGACCCGGGCTGCACCATGCGCACGGTCAAGCAGCTCACCGGCATCCCGATCGACCACTTCATGATGGCCGACTTCAACGCGGTCAAGACGCTGAGCACGGCGGTCGGCGGCGTCCCGGTCTGCCTGGCCAAGCCGGTGGACGACGACAAGTCGAAGCTGAAGCTGCCGGCGGGCGAGCACACGCTCTCCGGCGAGCAGGCCCTGGCCTTCGTACGGACCCGGCACGCCTTCGGCAACGAGAGCGACCTGGACCGGATCAAAACCCAGCAGCAGTTCCTGGGTTCGATGATGCGCCAGATGAAGTCCAAGAACACGCTGTCCAGTCCGAAGAAACTGTTCTCCCTGGCGGAGGCGGCGACCAAGGCGCTGAGCGTGGACTCGGGCATAGGGTCCATCGCCAAGCTCACCGACCTCGCCGGGGAGCTGAAGGGCGTCAATCCCAAGAACGTCACCTTCACCACCCTGCCGGTCGTCGACAACCCGGCCGAGAAGATCAAGGCGACGGTCGTGGTCAGCCCGTCCCAGGCCGAGCCACTGCTGCAGATGATCCGCGAGGACGTCTCGCTCACCGAGGTCGAGCAGCAGGAGAAGGCCGCCAAGGACGCGGCCAAGGCCCAGCAGGAGGCACTGCTCCAGGGCAACCGCGCACAGCCGGGGGACGTGCGCGTACAGATCTTCAACGGCGGTGGCCCGCAGGGCTCGGCCTCCGCCACCCTGGTCTGGCTGCAGAACAACAAGAGCGTGACCCGGGCCAGCAACGAGGGTAATGCGCCCGCGAAGCTGGACAAGACGACCCTGGAGTACGCGCCCAACCAGGCCGACCAGGCCCGGGCGCTGGCGGACATGATGGGCCTGCCGGCCACCGCACTCAAGATCGGAACGACGGACGCGGCCCCGAAGACCCCGATGAAGCTCACGCTGGGCGCGGACTTCAAGGGTGCGGGCATTCCGCTCACGGCACCGCAGCAGGTTCCGGAGGGCGTGCAGCGCGTCGAGGCGGACAAGGCCGTCTGCGCCAAATGACGGTTCATCACAGGATGAACCGGGGGAATCCCTGACGTATCAGGGTCTTTTCTTGGGGGGTATTGCGTGAGGCACAGCAACGTGCGGGAGGAGGGTGCGCCCTCCTCCGCTGCCGCCGACGGCATGGCCGGCGGCGGCGGTTCCGGTGCGTCCGGCGCGATACCCGGCCCGCGGGGCGGGCGCAGGGGCCGCGGGTCCGGCCGGCCGCCCGCCCGGCGGGGCCGGCGGGTGCTGCGCTGGGTCGCCTCGGTACTGGCGCTGCTGATACTCGGGACGGCGGGCGCCGGTTACCTGTACTACCGCCACCTCAACGGCAGCATCAAGACGGACGCACTGAACCTCGGCGACACCAAGCTGGGCGGGTCCAAGCCCAACGCCTTCGGGCAGACCCCCCTCAACATCCTCCTCATCGGTTCCGACGCCCGTGACGGCGACGAGAACAAGGCCCTCGGCGGGGGCCGGGACACCTTCGACGGACCGCCGCTCGCGGATGTGCAGATGCTGCTGCACCTGTCCGCCGACCGCAGCAACATGTCGGTCGTCTCGATGCCGCGCGACACCCTCCTCAAGATGCCGAAGTGCACCGCGCCGAAGGGTGAGGTGCACGAGGCCAGCAAGGGGCTCGTGCAGACCAACATGTCGCTCCAGCGGGGCGGTCCGGGCTGCACGGTCGCCACCTGGCAGGAACTCACCAAGATCCCCATCGATCACTTCATGATGATCGACTTCAAGGGTGTGGTGTCGATGGCGGACGCCATCGGCGGCGTCCCGGTCTGCGTCGAGCAGAACGTCCACTCGCGCACCCGGGAGGGCCACGGCTCCGGCCTGAAGCTGCCCAAGGGCGACAACGTCATCCAGGGCGAGGTGGCGCTCCAGTGGCTGCGCACCCGCTACGGCTTCGAGGACGGCACCGACATCGGCCGGACCCGCGCCCAGCACATGTACATGAACTCGCTGGCCCGCGAGTTCCGCAAGAACGCCAAGCTCAGCAATCCGGTGAAGCTCAACAGCCTGGCGCAGGCGGCCATCAAGGCCATGGTGGTGGACCCCGGCCTGAACAAGATCGACAAGTTGTACGACCTGAGCATGGAGCTGAAGAAGGTCCCCACCGGCCGGATCACCATGACCACCATGCCGTGGATCCAGAGCCCGCGGGACATCAACCGGGTGGAGCCCAAGCCGGGCGAGGCCGAGGAGCTGTTCCGGATGGTCCGCGAGGACATCGCGCTCGACGGCAAGGGGGCCACCCCGGCCGCCTCCCCCGCCCCCTCGGCGGCGCCGTCCACCCCGCCGGTCACCGACCCGGCCGCGCCCCCCGGCCGGATCCCGGTGATGGTCCGCAACGCCACCGGCGGCAAGAACACCCCGGAGGGCAAGGTCAAGAACCGGGCGAGCGAGGTGGCCACGCTGCTGATCGGCAAGGGCTTCGGCAAGGCCATGGCGGACCGCCAGCCGGCCGCCGAGGACACCACCGTGATCCGGTACGCCGGGCTGGACCAGGCGGGTGACGCGCTGGCCGTGGCCACCGCGATCGGCCTGCCGCCGTCCGCGGTCCAGCGGTCCACGGACGTCTCCGGGGTGACCCTGTTCGTGGGCAAGGACTGGCGCAGCGGTCCCACGATCACCCCGCCGGCCCCGGCCCCCACCAAGGCCCCGGACTCGGCCCGCGCGCTCAACGGCGACGACGACAAGGCCTGTATGCGCATCCAGGAGGGCTTCACCTGGTAGCGGCCGGTCCGGCCGTACGTGAAGGGGCCCGGCGGAGATCACTCCGCCGGGCCCCTCTCGTACGTACGACTAGCGGGCCGGTGCCGGGTCCTCCGCCGGTACGGTCGGCCGGCGGGAGGCGATGACCTTGCGCGCGAGCGAGCGCGGGCTGGTCAGGAAGCCCCAGCCCCAGGACATGTGCATGGTGGCCAGGGCGACCGGGATCTGCAGCCGGGCCTTGAGCGACAGCCCCTTGCCGGCCGGGACGGAGCCCGCGGTGATCGCCGCGAGGTAGCCGCCCGGGATCAGGAAGCCCCACGGGGTCAGCACGGCGCCCGCGACCAGACCGGCTGCGATCGCGCAGACGGCGACCGGCGGGGCGAGGTAGCGCAGGTTGATCGAGCCGGCGTGGTAGCGGGCCACCACATGCCGCCAGCGGCCGTAGTCCTTGTACTGCTTGGCGAGCGCCCGGACGGACGGCCGCGGGCGGTACTGGACCTTCAGCTCCGGCGAGAACCAGATCAGACCGCCGGCCTCACGGATGCGGAAGTTCAGCTCCCAGTCCTGGGCGCGGATGAACTCCACGTTGTAGCCGCCCTGCCGTTCCAGCGCCTCGCGCCGGAACACGCCCAGGTAGACGGTTTCGGCGGGGCCCGCCTCACCGCCGGTGTGGAAGGCCGCGTTGCCCACGCCGATCTTCGAGGTCATCGCGGCGGCGACGGCGTCCTCCCAGGCGTTCTCGCCCTCGGCGTGCATGATGCCGCCGACGTTCTGCGCGCCGGTCTCGGCGAGCAGCCGGACGGCGGTGGCGATGTAGTTCGGGGAGAGCATGCCGTGCCCGTCGACGCGTACCACGATCGGGTGACGCGATGCCTTGATGGCGGCATTGAGCGCGGCCGGCGTACGGCCGGTGGGGTTCGGGACGGTGTGGACGCGCGCACGTTCGTCGGATGCGGTCTCGGCGACGAGCTCGGCAGCGATTTCGTCGGTACGGTCCGTGGACGGGCCGAGCGCGATCACCACCTCCATCTCGCCGTCGTACTCCTGGCCCAGGATGTGCCGGACGGAGTCGCGGAGGTAACGCTCCTCGTTGAGCACCGGCATGATCACCGAGACTGCGGGCTGCTTCTGGGTGGGCATGGGGTCCTTCGAAGGGGGTCGGTATCGGTGTCACGTTACCGCGTACGGGGGAAACCGGTGCGCGCCGGACCGGCCGTGACGGCCGCCGCCGGTCGTATGGACCTACTGTTCCGATGAGTCGATCACGCCCCGCGGAGGTGTCCCTCGTGCCCCAGCCGCCGCACCGATCCCGAAGGCGCCCCGCGCCGCCCCGGCGCGCCCGGCGCGGGGCAGCCGGCGGGGCAGGCGGGCGCATGGCGGGTGGCGGGCACCGGCCGCGCTGGGGGCTGCGGCTGGCCGGGGCGCTGTCCGTGGCGGTGCTGGGCTCCGGGGCCATCGGGCATGCGGTGATGACCGGGCTGGACACCGGGATCGAGCGGGTGGACCCGTTCAAGGACATGAAGAACCGCCCGGAGGCCGGGCACGGTATGAACGTGCTGCTGGTGGGCACCGACGGCCGGGACAAGATCACCCGTGAGGAGCGGCGCGAGTACCGGCTGGGCGGCGCGCCGTGCCACTGCACCGACACGATCATGCTGGTGCACATCTCGGCCGACCGGGAGCGGGCCAGCGTGGTCAGCCTGCCCCGGGACAGCTATGCGGAGGTGCCCGCCCACCGGGACCCGCAGACCGGGAAGGCCCGCGGGGCGCATCCGGTGAAACTCAACGCGGCGTACGCGGAGGGCGGCCCGCAGCTGACCGTGCGGACCGTGGAGAACATGACCCGGGTGAAGATCGACCACTATCTGGAGGTCGACTTCACCAGCTTCATGAAGACGGTGGACGCGATGGGCGGCGTGGACATCTGCACCGCCAAGGCCATGCGGGACCCGTACACGGGGCTGGAGCTGCCGCCCGGCACCCACCGGCTGACCGGCGGGCAGGCCCTGCAGTACGTCCGGTCCCGGCATGTCGACGGGGCCTCGGACCTGGGCCGGATGCAGCGTCAGCAGCGTTTCCTGGCCGCCCTGATCCGGCAGGCGACCAGTGGCGGGGTGCTGCTGAACCCGGTGAAGTTCAAGCAGGTCAGCTCGACCCTGCTGAGCTCGGTGCGGGCGGACCGGGGCTTCGGGTCGGAGCAGATGCTGGCCCTGGGGCAGGCGATGCGGGACTTCTCCCCCGCCTCCTCGGAGTTCACCTCGGTGCCGGTCGGCAACCCCTCGTACAAGGTGAAGGGCATCGGCTCCACGGTGAAGTGGGACCGGCCGAAGGCCGCCAAGCTGTTCCAGGCCCTCCGGGACGACCGTCCGCTGGCCCCGGCCCGCCGGGGCGGCGACCGCGGCCGGCCGGCGGCGGTGCCGGTGGACGTGGCTCCGCAGCAGATCCGGGTCCAGGTGGAGAACGGCACCCGGATCGACGGCCTGGGCGGCCGGGTGGACCAGGCCCTGCGGTCCACCGGCTTCAACACCACCCGGACGCCGGGGAACGCGGCCAGCCGCGAGATCAAGCGCACGGTGGTGGCCTACGACCCGCGCTGGGACCGCTCGGCCCGGAGCCTGGCCACGGCCCTGCCGGGCTGCGAACTCCGCGCGGTCCGCGGCCTGGGCCGCACCCTGCTGGTCACGGCCGGCTCGGACTACCGCAAGGTGGTCCCGGTCCGCGCCGAGGACCCGTACCAGGGTGAATTCGGCGTGGTGACGGGCGACCAGGTGGTCTGCAACAAATAGCGTGCGGCGGGTGCGGCGCGTGCGTCGCGTGCGGCAACCGCTCGGTCGTCTCAGTCGTCGAAGCCCTCGGCGGCGCGGCGCTCGCGGAGCTCCTTGATGGCCCGGCGGCGGGCCAGCCGGTGGGTCCGCCGGATCTGGGCCTCCTGGTAGCGGCGCTTGTCCTGGTCGGTCTCGGGGACCACCGGGGGTACGGTGCGGGGCTTGCCCTCCGCGTCGACGGCCGCGAAGACCAGGTAGGCGCTGCCGACCTGGGTGGCGGGGGTGGACTCGTTCCACCGCTCGGCGAGGACCCGTACGCCGATCTCCATCGAGGACCGGCCGGTCCAGTTGCACTGCGCCTTCACATGGACCAGGTCGCCGACCCGGACCGGCTCCAGGAAGACCATCTCGTCCATCGAGGCGGTGACCGCCGGGCCGCCCGAATGGCGTCCGGCGACGGCGCCGGCGGCATCGTCCACCAGCTTCATGATCACGCCGCCGTGCACCGTCCCGAGGAGGTTGGTGTCGTTGCCGGTCATGATGTGGCTGAGGGTGGTCCGCGAAGCGGCGGTCGGCTTGCCCGGAAGCTCACCCGGTATCTCTGTCATACGGCAACCATAAGTCGGTCGCGGATGCATCAGCTGTGCAACAGCACCGGTACGAAGAGGCACCCGGCCTGTCGGGCGACGCGCCCGGCCAGGCATTCTTGTCCGCATGAATGACTGGCCCAGGGGCAACGACGGTCGCGGCGGCGACCGCGACGAGCGGTACGGATACGGCAGCGCACAGGCGCAGCCGGACGGTGTCCGCCGGATGCCGCACGTGCAGCGACCGCCGCAGCAGCGACCGCAGCAGCAGCCTCCGCGTCCCGCCTCCGCCCCGCCGGCCGGCCCCGGCTACGGCGTCCCGCAGCAGCAGGCCCAGACCCACGACACCTTCGCCGGCTACGACAGTGGCTACAACACCGGGCAGGTCTACGGCACCCCCTCGGGCGGCGGCCCGGGCGGGCCCGCCGGCCCCGGCGGGCCGACCGGTCCGCAGGGGCCCCGGCGGCCGGGCGCTCCGGCCCCGAACTGGGGCAAGCGGATCAAGGTCGGTTCGATCGTGCTGGTCTCGGCGATCGTGGTCACCACCATCGGCACCTACTTCTGGGCGGACTCCAAGGTGCGCCGCGAGGTGGACCTGTCGAAGGTCATCGAGCGGCCGAAGGACGACGACTGCACCACCTACCTGATCGTCGGCTCGGACAGCCGTGAAGGCCTGAGCCAGGACGACAAGAAGCGCCTCCACACCGGCTCGGCCGACGGCAAGCGGACCGACTCGATGATGATCCTGGCGGCGTGCTCCGGCGGGAACTCGATGATCTCGCTGCCCCGTGACTCGGACGTGGAGATCCCCTCCTTCGTCGGGTCGGAGTCCGGCAAGAAGTTCGCGGGGAAGGGCCAGCGGACGAAGCTGAACGCGGCCTACGCGATGGACGGCCCCGAGCTGCTGGTCCGTACGGTGGAGCACAACACCGGCCTGCACATCGACCACTACGCGGAGATCGGCTTCGCCGGGTTCGCGAACATCGTGGACGCGCTCGGCGGTGTCGAGATGGACATCGAGAAGGCGTTCAAGGACGACAAGTCGGGCGCCGACTTCCAGGCCGGCAAGCAGACCCTCAACGGCGAGCAGGCCCTGGCCTTCGTCCGCACCCGGTACGCCTTCGCCGAGTCCGACCTGGCGCGCACCAAGAACCAGCAGAAGTTCCTGTCGGCCCTGGCCAGCCAGGCGGCGACGCCGGGCACCATCATCAACCCGTTCAAGATCTACCCGGTGATGGGCGCGGGCCTGGACACGCTGATCGTGGACAAGGACATGTCCCTGTTCGACCTCGGCGAGATGTTCTTCGCGATGAAGGGCATCAGCGGCGGCGACGGCACCTCGATGAACATCCCGGTCTCCGGCAGCCGCGGCGGCAACCTGGTCTGGGACAAGGCGAAGGTGCAGCAGCTGGTGAAGCAGATCCAGAACGACGAGAAGGTCACGGTCACCCAGTGACCGGCGCGACCACCCCCGGTGAAACGTGAGATAACACACTTCATCGAGTAGTGGTTGGACAGTTGGAGACCCCCTCGCAAAAACTGGTTGCTTCACCAGAGGGGGTTCCCCAGTCATGACCGACCGCAGTCGCGGTACCGGGCTGCGGTGGTCGTCACACGGCACCGTAGCCGAGCTCTTCACCGGCCGTCACAACAGCCTGGGCTTCATGAGGCTGTTCCTGGCGTGTGGTGTGGTGCTGTCCCACGCAGCCAGCCTCGGTTTCAACAACACCGAGTTCGGCCACGGCTTCAGCCGCGGCCAGACCGACATCGGAAAACTGTCGGTCTACGCGTTCTTCATCCTGTCCGGCATCCTCGTCACCCGCAGCGGTGTCCGGCTGGGACTCGGCCGCTTCCTGTGGCACCGCGCGCTGCGGCTGCTGCCCGGCCTGTGGGTGTGCATCCTCGTCTGCGCGTTCGTCCTGGCCCCGGTCCTGTACTGGCACCTGCACGGCAGCCTGGACGGGTTCATCGACCACGCCCAGGGCCCGTTCCAGTACGTCTGGCACAACGCGCACATCATCATCGTGCAGAAGGACATCTCGGGGGTCATGTCCTTCGGCAAGTCCGTGGGCCTCGGCACCTCGGACACCTTCAACGGGCCGGTGTGGACCCTGCACTACGAGGTGATGTGCTACCTCGCGGTGGGTGTGCTCGCGGCCACCGGAGCGCTCAAGAAGTCCCGCCGGCTGATCCTGCTGATCACCGTGTTCCTCGGCTGGCGCGTGATCCGCGAGGCCATCGAGCACCGTTACTACACCGGCGCCGGACAGGCCTCGTTCTTCCGCGACTTCACGGTGCCGATTTTCGGCTACACGAGCACGAACTGGTACCTGTACCTCGGGTTCGCCTTCGCCCTCGGCGCCGTCATCGAGCTCTACAAGGACCGGATCCCGGTCAACGACGTGCTCGGCATCGGCTCCATCGTCGTCCTGCTGCTCAGCCTGCGGTTCGGCTACCTGTTCGTGGTCGGCATCCCGGCCATGGCGTACGGACTGACCTACGTGGCGATCCGGCTGCCGAAGCCGTTCCAGCGGATCTGCTCCCGCAACGACTACTCGTACGGGATCTACATCTACGGCTGGGCCATGCAGATGACCCTGATCCTGCTCGGCGGGACCCAGTGGGGCTTCTGGCCGTTCCTGCTGCTGTCGTACCTGGCCGCAGGCGTGATGGCGTACCTGTCCTGGCACCTCGTGGAGAAGCGGGCCATGCGCTTCAAGGACCTGGGCAAGAACTGGACGTTCGGCCGTCCGCGGCCCGCGGCCCCGGCGGCCTCGGAGTCCCAGGGCGCCCCGGTACCGGTGGCCGGCCCGGTACCGGAGAAGGCCGGATCCCCGGCCTGACCCACCCGGCCTGACCCTGATGTGACCTGACCCGGATGCGACTGGACCCCGGCTGCTCTTCGCAGCCGGGGTCCAGTCGCATCTCTAGCCGATCACCTTGTACAGCACCATGCCGTTCGGACCGGTCTTCACCTTGCGCAGTGCCGGATCGCCCGGCGGCAGGCCCTGGTCGGGCCAGCCCAGCACCCACTGCGCCCCGAACCGGTGCAGCGCGTCGAGCTTCTCCTGACGCGGGGTGGACCGGTCGAAGTACCGCCGGGTGGCCTCGATGCGCTCGGGCTCGTCCGGCAGGAAGAAGTCCGGGTAGCCCGGCGCCACGGTGTAGAAGCCGTAACCGGGAATCTGCTGGCCGGTGTTCTGGTCGACCATGACCACATCGCCGTACTTGGCGTACTTGGTCATCCACTGGTACCCGGGGATCGGCAGCCACGCCTTCTTGGTCAGCGTCTGCGGCATCGCCTCATTGCGTACGACGAAGCTCAGCGAAGGGGCCTGCCCCCAGGAGCCGGCCAGCAGGCCGGCCGCCAGTACCACCGCGAAGCAGCGGCGCAGGAACCGGCCGCCGCCCTCGACCACGGCCAGGGCCACCGCCAGCTGGGCCGGGATGATGGCGCCCGGCAGGGCCCGGCCCCAGGAGTAGTGCCCGGTCATCCCGCCCGCGGCGACCATCAGCGCGGCCAGCAGGAACCACCACACCAGCGGGTCGCGCCGGTTCCGGGCGAACCGGAAGGCCAGGGCGACCACGCCGATCAGCACATAGCCAAAGCGCATCCACCACTCGTCGTACAGCCCCATGTGGATGTCTTCGAGGCCGCCGATGGTGAGCAGCGAGAAGAAGGAGTAGTACGGCCAGACGGCGAGCAGGACCATCGCCACGGCGAGCGCGGTGCCCAGCCGCAGCCAGGTCTGCCGGGTCGGCCACGGCCGGGCGGAGATCAGCACGCCCATGGCGCCGAAGGTGATGACCACGCCGGTGAACTGGTGGCTGAGCATGATCAGCGCCCACAGCGCGCCCAGGCCGGTCCAGGCCGCCCAGGACGTGGCGGTGCCCCGGCGCAGGGCCTTGGCCAGCAGGGCCAGGAAGTGGAACCCCAGGCCGGTGGCGAAGGTGCTCGGGTAGGAGATGTTCAGCGATATGGAGGTGAAGCCGAGGAACCCGCTCCAGATGAAGAAGGTCGGGCCCCACAGCAGGATCAGCGTGAGCACGGCGAGCGGCGGCGCGGCCCGGTGCCGGCTGAGGCTGCGGGTGAGGTGCCAGATGCCGGTCAGCAGCAGGACCAGGCCGACGAGCGCGGCGAACCGCAGCACCATGAACCCGCTGAGACCGCTCACCTTGGCGATGACTCCGAGGAGGACCATCCAGGGCGAGTTGTACGGGCTGGGCGTGTCGGCGGCGACCTGGGTGTTCCCCGGGTCGAGCAGGTCGTGGCGGAGCCGCTCGATGGTGGCCAGGTGCACGCCCATGTCGCCGATCCACGGCAGCCGGAACACCATCAGCAGCAGAACGGCCGTGAGCAGCAGCACCGCACCGTTGAGTACGGGGACCGCGTACTCCGCGAGGCGCGGTGGCCGCGGGGCGGGGTGGGACTCGGTCTGCTCCGAATCCGGGCGCTGCCCGGTCGGGCGGACGGAATGGTCAAGGGCGCTGGTCATGTATTGGAATACCCAAGTCCGGTCAAATGGGAAGCGGTGGGCCGTGACGGTGCGACGGGCTGCGCCTGGGGCGGCGGCCCGGAGCTCCGGACGGCAGGGTCAGCGACGGCCGCGGGAACGGAGGCGGAGCTTCCACGGCATGACGACGGATTCCAGCTGGACGGCGAGGTTCATCTTGGACTCGCCGAGGGTGCGGTCCTCGAAGTGGATGGGCACCTCCAGCACGCCGCAGCCCCGGCGGATGGCCGCGTACTTCATCTCCACCTGGAAGCTGTAGCCGGCGCTGCCGACGGAGCCGAGGTCGATGGCGCGCAGGGTGTCCGCGCTCCACAGGTTGAAGCCGCCGGTGATGTCGCGGATCCGGGAGCCGAGGATGGTGCCGGCGTAGGCGTTCGCCCAGCGGGAGAGGAGCTTGCGGTGGGCTCCCCAGGCATCCGAGAGGGTGCCGCCGGGGACGTACCGGCTGCCGACGACCAGGTCCGCGTTGGCGGCCAGGGCCACCCCCAGCATCTCGGCGATCTTCTCGGCCGGGTGGCTGCCGTCGGCGTCCATCTGCAGGACGTACTGGGCGCCCTGCTCGACGGCCAGGCTCATGCCGGCCGCGTAGGCGCGGCCCAGGCCGTCCTTCTCCGTGCGGTGCAGAACCCGGATACGCGGGTCGGCCCCGTCCTCGTTGTAGCGCTCGGCGAGCTTCTCGGCGAGCTCGCCGGTGCCGTCGGGGCTGGAGTCGTCCACCACGAGGAGGCTCAGACCGGGCAGGTCGAGGTCCATCAGGGTGGCCGCCATGCCGGGCAGGTTCGCCGCCTCGTTGTACGTCGGCATCACGACGCAGAGCCGGGTGGCCGCCCAGGAGTCGGGCAGCCGGGCCGGTATGCCTGTCACAGGTGTTCCTCTTGGAGAATCGGTTCGGTCGGCGGGGCCCGGTACCGGGGTCAGCGGTCCGAGGAGAAGCGGATGGAGGCGTCGGGCAGCACTGCCCCACACCAGATCCGCACCCCGTCGCGGAGTTCGTTGTGTGCACCCACCTGCGCGCCGTCTCCGATGACGGCGGCGTCCACCACCGTCTGCCGGCCCACCGTTGCGCCGGCACCGATCAGGCTGGAGGTGACGCGGGCCTCGGCGGCGACGGTCGCGCCATCGAGAACCGTCGATCCGTGGACGACGGCACCCGCTTCGATCCGGGCACCGGCACCGACCACGGTACCTCCCGAAACTGTGGCCCCGTCAGCGACCTGGGCACCGGGGAGGAGCAGGGCCTCTCCCCGGGGGCCGGGGACGGCGGCGGAGTCGACGATTCCGCGGACCAGGTCGGCCGAAGCCCGTACGAAGGACTCGGGCTTGCCCAGGTCCAGCCAGTAGGTGTCCTCGACCTGGCCGTGCAGGCGGGCGCCGGAGGCCAGCAGGCCCGGGAAGGTCTCCCGCTCCACGGAGACCGGCCGGCCGGCCGGGATCGTGTCGATGACGGACCGCCGGAACACGTAGCAGCCCGCGTTGATCTGGTCGGTGACGATCTCTTCGGGCGTCTGCGGCTTCTCGGTGAAGGCCAGCACCTGCCCGTCGGGGCCGGTGGGCACCAGACCGAAGGCCCGCGGGTCGGCCACCCGTACCAGGTGGAGCGAAACGTCCGCGGCGGCCTCGCGGTGGGCGTCCACCAGCCCGGCGATGTCGAGACCGCTGAGGATGTCGCCGTTGAAGACCAGGACGGGTTCGTCGGGGCCGCAGGTGAGGCGCTCGGCGGCGTTGCGGATCGCTCCGCCGGTACCGAGCGGCTCGTCCTCGACCACGTACTCCAGGCGGACGCCGAGGCCGGCGCCGTCACCGAAGTAGGGCTCGAAGACCTCTGCCAGATAGCAGGTGGCCAGCACGATGTGCTCGACGCCGGCCGCGGCGAGGCGGGCGATCTGGTGGGCGAGGAAGGGCACGCCGGCGGCGGGCACCATCGGCTTCGGCGTGTTCACCGTCACCGGGCGCAGCCGAGTCCCCTGCCCGCCTACGAGCAGGATCGCTTCCTTCATCTTTCTCCCCAACCTGGCCGTCCTGATGCGCGGTCTCATTTTAGGGTTCGAAGGACCCCGCTCCGCGCCGGGGCGGATACGCGAACGACCCCGGTGCAATACCGGGGCCGTTGCGCTGTGAAACCGGACGCGTTACGCGGGCAGGTTGCGGGCCATCACGATGCGCTGGACCTGGTTGGTGCCCTCGTAGATCTGGGTGATCTTGGCGTCGCGCATCATGCGCTCGACCGGGTAGTCGCGGGTGTAGCCGTAGCCGCCGAGGAGCTGGACCGCGTCCGTGGTGACCTCCATGGCGATGTCGGAGGCGAAGCACTTGGCCGCGGCGCCGAGGTAGGTGAGGTCGGCGTCGCCGCGCTCCGAGGCGGCGGCGGCCTGGTAGGTCAGGGCGCGGGCGGCGGAGATCTTCATGGCCATGTCGGCGAGCATGAACTGGATGCCCTGGAAGTCGGCGATCGGCTTGCCGAACTGCTTGCGCTCCTGGACATAGCCCTTGGCGTAGTCCAGGGCGCCCTGGGCGATGCCGAGGGCCTGGGCCGCGATGGTGATGCGGGTGTGGTCCAGGGTCTTCATGGCCGTGGCGAAGCCGGTGCCCTCGGCGCCGATCATGCGGTCCGCGGGGATGCGGACGTTGTCGAGGTAGACCTCGCGGGTCGGGGAGCCCTTGATGCCGAGCTTCTTCTCCGGGGCGCCGAAGGAGACGCCCTCGTCCGACTTCTCGACGACGAAGGCGCTGATGCCCTTGGAGCGGGCCGACGGGTCGGTGACCGCCATGACCGTGTAGTACTCGGAGACGCCGGCGTTGGTGATCCAGCGCTTGACGCCGTTGAGGACGTAGGAGTCGCCGTCACGCACGGCACGGGTCTTCATGCCCGCGGCGTCGGAGCCGGCGTCCGGCTCGGAGAGGCAGTACGAGAACATGCCGTCGCCCTGGGCCAGCGGGCCCAGGTACTTCTTCTTCAGGTCCTCGGAGCCGGAGAGGATCACCGGGAGCGAGCCGAGCTTGTTCACGGCCGGGATCAGGGAGGAGGAGGCGCAGACGCGGGCCACTTCCTCGATCACGATCACGGTGGCGAGGGCGTCCGCGCCGGCACCGCCGTAGGACTCGGGCACGTGGACGGCGTGCAGGTCGTTGGCGACCAGCGCGTCCAGGGCCTCCTGCGGGAACCGCGCCTCTTCGTCGACGGCAGCCGCGAACGGCGCGATCTTCGCCTCGCACAGCGCGCGGACCGACTCGCGGAGCATGTCGTGCTCCTCGGCGGGGCGGTAGAGGTCGAAGTCGGAACCGGCCAAAGTGCTCACTCCCCATGCTAACTACCGTTAAGTAACCCAAGCCTAGGCCCCATCACCCCGGGAGGTATACGGAGCGCGCGCGTGAGATGTGTGACAACGGGCGCGACTATGCTCGGTGGCCGCACACCGCACCGCCATCCCTATGGAGTACCCATGGCCCTCAAGATCACTGTGATCGGCACTGGCTATCTCGGCGCGACCCACGCCGCCGCCATGGCCGAGCTGGGCTTCGAGGTGCTCGGGCTGGACGTGGTACCGGAGAAGATCGAGATGCTCGCGGCGGGGCGGGTGCCGATGTACGAGCCGGGGCTGGAGGAACTGCTGGCCCGGCATGTGGCCGGGCTGCCGGGGTCCACCGGGCGGCTGCGGTTCACCATGGACTGGGCCGAGGCCGGCGAGTTCGGCGACGTCCACTTCGTCTGTGTGAACACCCCGCAGAAGCACGGCGAGTACGCGTGCGACATGTCGTACGTGGACGCGGCGATGGAGTCGCTGGCTCCGCATCTGACCCGGCCGGCGCTGGTGGTGGGCAAGTCGACGGTGCCGGTGGGGTCGGCGGACCGGCTGGCCCGGCGGCTGGCCGAGCTGGCCCCGGCGGGCCCGGACATCGAGCTGGCGTGGAACCCGGAGTTCCTGCGGGAGGGCTTCGCCGTCCAGGACACCCTGCACCCGGACCGGATCGTGATCGGCGTCCAGGGCGACCGCGGCGAGAAGCTGCTGCGCGAGGTGTACGCGACGCCGATGGCGGAGGGGTCCCCGATGGTGGTGACCGACTTCCCGACGGCGGAGCTCGTCAAGACCGCGGCGAATTCGTTCCTGGCGACCAAGATCTCGTTCATCAACGCCATGGCCGAGGTCTGCGAGGCCGCGGGCGGGGACGTGGTGAAGCTGGCGGAGGCGATCGGCCACGACGAGCGGATCGGCTCGAAGTTCCTGCGGGCCGGGATCGGCTTCGGCGGCGGCTGCCTGCCGAAGGACATCCGGGCGTTCATGGCGCGGGCCGGCGAGCTGGGGGCCGACCAGGCGCTGACCTTCCTGCGCGAGGTCGACTCGATCAACATGCGGCGCCGCGGGCACATGGTGGAGCTGGCCCGGGAGGCGGTCGGCGGGTCGTTCCTGGGGAAGCGGGTGGCGGTGCTGGGCGCCACGTTCAAGCCGGACTCGGACGACGTACGGGATTCGCCGGCGCTGAACGTGGCCGGGCAGATCCACCTGCAGGGCGGCCAGGTGACGGTGTACGACCCGAAGGGGATGGAGAACGCGCGGCGGGTGTTCCCCACGCTGGCGTACGCGGAGTCGGCGCGGGCGGCGGTCGAGGGTGCGGAGGTGGTGCTGCACCTGACCGAGTGGCGCGAGTTCCGTGAGCTCGACCCGGCGGCGCTGGGGACCGCCGTGGCGGACCGGCTGATCCTGGACGGCCGCAATGCGCTGGACGCGGAGCGCTGGCGCGCGGCCGGGTGGACCTACCGGGCGATGGGGCGCCCCCGGGCGTAGCGGGCGCCGCCTGACCGGGCGGGCGCCGCCTGACCGGGCGGGGCCGGTCAGCTGCGGGAGCGGTACGTACGCATTTTGGCGCGGGCCCCGCAGACCGACATCGTGCACCAGCGGCCCCGGGCGGCCGGGCTGCGGTCGTAGTACGCCCACTGGCAGTCCTCGGCCGCGCAGGCCTTGAGGCGGGGCCAGGTGCCGGCGGCGATCCCCTCGGCGAGGGCCGCGGCGATGCGGTCGGCCAGCCCGCCGCCGGCCACCAGCGCGGCCGTGCCCTCGGCGTCGACGCGGACGGTCAGCGGGGCCGTGGCCAGCAGGCCGTTCAGGGTGTCGAGGGCGCCGGCCGGGGCCTGGTGGCCCGCATGGGCGAGCAGGGCCGCGCGCAGGGCCTCGCGGAGTTCGACCGCTTCGGCGAGGGCGGGGCCGGACAGGCCGAACTGCGCGGCCAGCCGGTCGTCGCCGGTGTCCACGCTCAGCGTGTTGACGAGTTCCTCCACCAGCGCGAGGCCCCCGGGGGCCGGTGCGCGTTCACCACTCATGTCTGCGACGGTACCGCGTTACCTCTTGGATTCATCAAGCGGTAACGCGTAAGGTGGCGGTTACCGGTTAAGACCCTTTATTGGTAACCAGCTGGAGGAGTGCGTCATGGCCGTCGCCAAGCTCGGAACCGTCGTCCTCGACTGTCCCGACCCCCTTGCTCTCGCCACCTTCTACGCCGGATTGCTGGGTGGAACGCCGTCCGCGTCGGAAGACGGCTCCTGGGTGCACCTGGAGGGCGACGGCGGTGCGCCGCTGGCCTTCCAGGAGGCGCCGGGGCACGTGCCGCCGCAGTGGCCGTCCGGCGAGGACTCGCAGCAGTTCCACCTGGACCTGATGGTGGAGGACCTGGATGCGGCGGAGCAGGAGGTCCTGACGCTGGGGGCCAAGCCGCTGGATGTGGAGGACCGGGGCCGGGGCTGGCGGGTGTTCGCGGACCCGGCCGGACACCCGTTCTGCCTCTGCGCCTGCTAGGCGCGGCTGGGGGAACGACCGCCGCCCCCGGCCGGAGCCGGGGGCGGCGGTCGTGATCAGTGGGGTCAGTGGGGGGATTTGTGTTGGGCCGCGCGGGCCGTGAATTCCGCGTCGCGGAGCACGCGTTGGGCGTTGCCCCAGGTCAGGAGGGCTACATCCGCTTCGGGCCAGCCGCGGTCCAGGAGTTCCGCGATCAGTCGCGGGTACCCGGAGGGGTCCGTCAGGCCGGCCGGCCGGGGGGTGCCGCCCTCGGTGCCGAAGGAGGCGCCGAGGCCCACGCACTGGGGCCCGGCGACCGAGCGTACGTGGTCCAGGTGGTCCGCCACCGCGTGCAGCGAGTCCCCGGTGCGGTCCGCACAGAAGGTGACCATGCACAGGCCGCCGGCCGCGCGCAGGGCGGTGAGGACCTCGTCCGGGAGGTTCTCCGGATGCCGGGTCAGGGCCGCCGCCGCGGTGTGCGAGACGACCACCGGGGACTTGGACGCGCCCGCGATCTGGCAGGCCACGGCCGGCGCACAGCCGGTCAGGTCCAGCAGCATCGACAGCCGGTTCATCTCCCGTACGACCTCGTGGCCGAAGGCCGTCAGCCCCTGGTCGGCCCAGGGCGCGCCCGCCGGCGCGAGGCTGCGGACGCCCAGCTGGTGGAAGGCCCGCAGGGTGCCCAGGGAGTCGGTGACGGTGGCGCCGGGCACGGGCCCGAGGAAGGACGCGATCCGCCCCCGGTTCCGCGCGTCGGCCAGGTCGTCGGCGTTGACCGCGAGGCTGAGGCTGTCCGGGTAACGGTGGATCAGCGCATGGGCGATGTCGATCTGTTCGAGCGTGTCCGACACCGTGCCTTCGCCGGGGGTGAGCAGCGACCAGAACTGGGCGCCCACTCCCCCGCCGCGCAGGCGCGGGATGTCGGTGTCCACGCCGATGTCACGGGTCTCGATGTCGTGGTACGGGCTCTGGCGCAACGTCCAGAGGAACGTGTTGTGGCCGTCCGCCACGGGGTGTACGGCCAGCAGCGCGGTTGCCCGGTCGAGGGAGGACGGGCCGAGGGTGCCCGGGACGTCCTCGGCTCCGAGGGCGACGGGGCCGTCGTCGAAGGGGCCCGTCTGGGGTTCATCCTGCAGGTCGGCCATGGGATTCGCTCCGGTCTAGGCGGCAGCTGGGACAGCAGGGATTCGTTGCCACCGTGACATGGGGGGCGGGTGGGTTCGCGGCGGGTGTGGCGTTCGGGTGATGCCCCGCGCCGCGCCCCGCCGCCCGCCCTCCCGCTCAGCCCGCCGTCGGGATCACCGCGTTCGACGGGCCCCGGGACGCCGACACCTCGCGCGCCACGGCTTCCGCGTCCCGCAGGACCCGTACCGCGTTCGACCAGGTCAGCTTGGCCAGGTCGGCCCGCGACCAGCCGCGGCCGAGGAGTTCCGCGACCAGGTTGGGGTAGCCGGCGACATCGTCCAGGCCGGCCGGGGTGAAGGCGGTGCCGTCGTAGTCGCCGCCGATGCCGATGTGGTCGATGCCCGCCGTCTCGCGCATGTGGTCGAGGTGGTCGGCGACCGTGGCGGCGGTGGCCACCGGGCGCGGGTGGGACTCCTCGAAGGCCCGGTGCAGGGCCATCGCCTCGGGGGTGGTGTCGAGGTGGTGGAGGCCGTGCGCCCGCAGGTTCTCGTCTGCGGCCAGGGTCCAGTCCACGGCGGCCGGCAGGATGAACTTCGGCACGAAGGTGGCCATGGCCACGCCGCCGTTGCCGGGCAGCCGCTCCAGTACGTCGTCCGGGATGTTGCGCGGGTGGTCGCAGACCGCCCGGGCCGAGGAGTGCGAGAAGATCACCGGCGCCGCCGAGGTGTCCAGCGCGTCCCGCATGGTGGTGGCCGCCACGTGCGAGAGGTCCACCAGCATGCCGATGCGGTTCATCTCGCGGACGACCTCGCGGCCGAAGGCGGTGAGGCCGCCGTGGCGCGGGGCGTCGGTCGCCGAGTCCGCCCAGTCCACGTTGTCGTTGTGGGTGAGCGTCAGATAGCGGACGCCCAGCTGGTGCAGGGCCCGCAGGGTGGCGAGCGAGTTGTTGATCGAGTGGCCGCCCTCGGCGCCCATCAGCGAGGCGATCCGGCCGGTCGCCCGGGCCGTCTCCATGTCGTCGGCCGTCAGCGCCCGCACCAGGTCGGCCGGGTAACGGTCGATCAGCTGGGCGACCGCGTCGATCTGCTCCAGGGTGGCGCTGACCGCCTCGTCGCCGGCCAGGTCCGCCGTCACGTACACCGACCAGAACTGGGCGCCGACACCTCCGGCCCGCAGCCGGGGGATGTCGGTGTGCAGGAACGCCGACTGGTCGGCGGCGATGTCCCGCCGTTCGAGGTCGTAGCGGACCTGCTTGCGCAGTGCCCAGGGCAGGTCGTTGTGACCGTCGGCCACCGGGTGTTCGGCGAGCAGCGCCCTGGCCTCGGCGAGGCGGTCGGTCATCCCGCCGCCACCTTGTTCCGGAGCCGCTTGCCCTTCTCGGTGGCCTGGTCGTTGAGCTCCTGCTGGAACTCGCGCATCCGGGCCATCAGCTCCGGGTCCTGGGTGGCCAGGATCCGGGCGGCCAGCAGGCCTGCGTTGCGGGCGCCGCCGACCGAGACGGTGGCGACGGGAACCCCGGCGGGCATCTGGACGATCGACAGCAGGGAGTCCATGCCGTCGAGGTACTTCAGCGGGACCGGGACGCCGATCACGGGCAGCGGGGTGACCGAGGCGAGCATGCCGGGCAGGTGGGCGGCTCCGCCCGCGCCGGCGATGATCGCCTTCAGGCCGCGGTCGGCGGCCTGCTCGCCGTACGCGATCATCTCGCGCGGCATCCGGTGGGCGGAGACGACGTCGACCTCGTACGGGATCTCGAACTCGTCGAGGGCCTGGGCGGCGGCCTCCATGACCGGCCAGTCCGAGTCCGAGCCCATGACGATGCCGATGATCGGACTGTTCTCGGTGCTGGTGCTCATTCGGTGATCGTTCCTCGCAGGTAGCCGGCAGCGTGACGTGCGCGCTCCAGCACATCGTCCAGATCGTCGCCGTAGGTGTTGACGTGGCCGACCTTGCGACCGTGTTTCACGTCCTTGCCGTACATGTGGATCTTCAGCTGCGGGTCGTGGGCCATGCAGTGGAGGTAGGCCGCGTACATGTCGGGGTAGTCCCCGCCCAGCACGTTCGCCATGACCGTCCAGCGGGCGCGCGGGCGCGGATCGCCCAGCGGAAGGTCCAGGACCGCCCGTACGTGGTTGGCGAACTGCGAGGTGACCGCGCCGTCCTGGGTCCAGTGGCCCGAGTTGTGCGGGCGCATGGCGAGCTCGTTGACCAGGATGCGGCCGTCGGTGGTCTCGAAGAGCTCGACCGCCAGGTGGCCGGTCACGTCCAGCTCCTTGGCGATGCGCAGGGCCAGCGCCTGGGCCTCGCCGGCCAGCTCCTCGGAGAGGTTCGGGGCGGGCGCGATGACCGTGTCGCAGACGCCGTCCACCTGGATGGACTCCACGACCGGGTAGGCCACGGCCTGGCCGTGCGGGGAGCGGACGATGTTCGCCGCGAGCTCGCGGACGTACTCGACCTTCTCCTCCGCCAGGACCGGGACGCCCGCCTTGAAGGGGGCCTCCGCGTCCTCGACCGAGCGTGTGAACCACACGCCCTTGCCGTCGTAGCCGCCGCGCACGGTCTTGAGGATGACGGGGAAGCCGCCGACCTCCTCCGCGAAGGCGGCCACGTCCGCCGGATCGGAGACGATCCGGTGGCGGGGGCTGGGCGCGCCGATCTGGTCGAGGCGGGCGCGCATCACCCCCTTGTCCTGGGCGTGCACCAATGCGTCGGGCCCCGGGCGGACGGGGATTCCGTCTGCTTCCAGGGCCCGCAGGTGCTCCGTGGGGACATGCTCGTGGTCGAAGGTGATCACGTCGCAGCCGCGCGCGAAGGCGCGCAGGGTGTCCAGGTCGCGATAGTCGCCGATGACGACGTCGCTCACCACCTGGGCTGCCGAGTCCTGCGGACTGTCACTGAGGATCTTGAATCTGATACCGAGGGGGATACCCGCCTCGTGGGTCATGCGGGCGAGCTGACCGCCGCCGACCATGCCGACTACCGGGAACGTCACTCCTCCAGGGTATCCGCCGGTATTCCGCCATCCGGACGGGGGCCGTGGCCGGAAGAAGTTCCGGCGGCGGGCGCCGCGACGAACGCGTCACATCTGTTCCGAAAGGCGCAGACGTACCAACGGGACGACACTTAACATGGCCGGGTTGATCAGGAGACGGACCACCGACAGGGGCGATTGATCGTATGAGCGCGGCGAAAGAAGCGATTCTCCTCGGACGGGTACGTGGCCTCGCCCGGGAGATCGCGAAGTTCGGCGCGGTCGGCGGTCTGGGCGTCCTCGTCAACCTGGGCGTCTTCAACCTGATCCGGCACACCACGGACCTCGCGGTGGTGCGGGCCAGCGTCATAGCCATCGCCGTCGCCATCCTCTGCAACTACGTGGGGTTCCGGTACTTCACCTACCGTGACCGCGACCGCAGCCGCCGCAAGCGCGAGCTGACCCTGTTCGTGCTGTTCAGCATGATCGGCATGGTCATCGAGAGCGGTGTGCTGTACGCGGCGACCTACGGCTTCGGCTGGGACAGCCCGCTGCAGAGCAACATCTTCAAGTTCGTCGGCATCGGCGTGGCGACCGTCTTCCGCTTCTGGTCCTACCGGACCTGGGTGTTCCGTGCCCTGCCCGCCCCGGCGCCCAGCCCGGTGGTGGGGCAGCGCGGGGCCCAGAGCAGCGAGCACGAGCGGGACACCCGGGTCCCCGTCGGCAGCTAGCCTGGCGCCTAGCGGACGGTTTTTTCCGGTTCTGTGCGGTCCGGCGCGGTCCGGCTCAGGAACAGTGCGAACACCGGCGGATGCGCCTGCAGCAGTTCCAGCCGTCCGCCGTCCGCCTCCGCCAGGTCGCGGGCGACCGCCAGCCCGATGCCGGTGGAGTTCCGGCCGCTGATGGCCCGCTCGAAGATCCGGGCGCCCAGGTCGGCGGGGACTCCGGGCCCCTCGTCGGTGACCTCGATGACCGCCTGGTTGCCGGTCACCCGGGTCCGCAGGGCGACCGTGCCGCCACCGTGCATCAGGGAGTTCTCCACCAGCGCGGCCAGTACCTGGGCCACCGCCCCGGGGGTGCCCACCGCCCGCAGGCCCGGCTTCCCCGAGCTCACCATGGCCCGGCCGGCACTGCGGTAGGCCGGCCGCCACTCCTCCAGCTGCTGTTTGACGACCTCGTCGAGGTCGAAGACGACGGCGGAGCCGGTCCGCGGGTCCCGGGAGTTCGTCAGCAGCCGTTCCACCACGTCGGTGAGCCGCTCCACCTGGGTGAGGGCGATGGAGGCCTCCTCCCGTACGGTCGCCAGGTCCTCGGTGACCGTGATCTCCTCCAACCGCATGGACAGCGCGGTCAGCGGGGTGCGGAGCTGGTGCGAGGCATCCGCGGCGAGCCTTCGCTCCGCCGTCAGCATCCGCCCGATGCGCTCGTTGCTGGCGTCCAGGACATCGGCGACCCGGTCCAGCTCGGGCACCCCGTACCGCCGGTGCCGGGGGCGCGGGTCTCCCGAGCCGAGCCGCTCGGCCGTCTCGGCGAGGTCGGTCAGCGGGGACGCCAGCCGGTTGGCCTGGCGTACGGCGAGCAGTACGGCCGCCACGACGGCCAGCAGCGCGACCGCGCCGACCACCGCCAGAGTCCGGCCGACCTCGCGGGTGACGGTGGAGCGGGGCACCTCGACGGTCACCGTCTCGCCCTGGCTGCCGGGGGCGCTGCCCCGGATGACCCCGCCCTCGATCGGCGTTCCGAGCCGTACCTCGGGCCGCCCGGGGACCTGGATGCGGGCGTAGCGCCCGGGATCCAGGCGGTCGGCGAGCGCGTCCGCATCGATCGGCTCGTGCTCCTGGACCTGGGACTCCACGATGCCGACCAGCCGGAGGGCCTCGGATTCCACGCTCTCCTGGGCACTGTTGGTGATCGTCCGGGTCTCCACGATCACCAGGGAGACCCCGAAGACGGCGATCACGACGAGCACCACGGCGAGCGTGGAGTTGATCAGGCGGCGGCGCACAGGGGGTGCCTAGCTCTTTTCGAAGCGGAAACCGACCCCGCGCACGGTGGCGATGTACCGCGGGTTGGCGGCGTCGTCGCCCAGCTTCTTGCGGAGCCAGGAAATGTGCATGTCGAGGGTCTTGGTGGAGGACCACCAGGTGGTGTCCCAGACCTCGCGCATCAGCTGGTCGCGGGTGACCACCCGGCCGGCGTCCCGGACCAGGACCCGCAGCAGGTCGAATTCCTTGGCGGTGAGCTGGAGCTCCTCCTCCCCCATCCAGGCGCGGTGCGACTCGACGTCGATCCGCACCCCGTGGGTGGCGGGGGGCTGGGCGGGCTCGGCGGCACCGCGCCGGAGCAGGGCCCGGACCCGGGCCAGCAGCTCGGCCAGCCGGAAGGGCTTGGTGACGTAGTCGTCGGCGCCGGCGTCCAGCCCGACGACCGTGTCGACCTCGTCGGCGCGGGCCGTCAGGACCAGGATCGGAAAGCCGTGCCCCTCGGCGCGCAGCCGGCGGGCCACCTCCAGGCCGTCCATACCGGGCAGGCCCAGGTCGAGCACAACCAGATCGACGCCGCCCTGCAGGCCGGCTTCCAGCGCGGTGGGTCCGTCCTCGCGGACCTCAACCTCGTAGCCCTCCCGGCGCAGGGCGCGGGCCAGCGGTTCCGAGATGGATGCGTCGTCCTCGGCGAGCAGTACACGCGTCATGTGGGTGATGGTAATGCGAGGCGGCCTCAACCTGGGGCGGCCCGGACGGCACCCGTTGATCTGGTCTTATGAACTACTCGCAGCCTTCGAATATGGTCGAACGGTTCCCCGGAATCCTGTGATCCATATCTCAAGTCCTTCCATATCCGGCACTGTCCTGTCGTATGGTGGCGAGACACCTATGACATACCTCAGGACCTTTGTGCCGAAAAGTGGCCGAAGGTCTCTATTTCTGCCTCGGGTGGACTGCCAGTCTTGATGGACTGTCCCGGCCCCTCGTCGGCAGTGAACGAACCTGTGGGCCGGACCTGCGCGCGAAGGTGCGCGCCAGGCCCGCCCCCTCCCCGGGCGCCGATTCGCTCACGAAGCGCGGCGTCCCGAGCAAGCAAGGATCGACCATGGCTTCCAGCCTGACGAAGGACTCCGCCAGTACCGGCGAGAAGACCTTCCTCGGCCACCCCAGCGGCCTCGCCTTCCTCTTCATGACCGAGATGTGGGAGCGCTACAGCTTCTACGGCATGCGCGCCCTGCTCGTGCTCTACCTGGCCACCGAGGTGGCCGACGGTGGACTCGGCATGAACGACGCGACCGCGGTCGCGATCTACTCCGTCTACAACGCGATGGTCTACCTGCTCGCCCTCCCGGGCGGCTGGCTCGGCGACCGCGTGTGGGGTGCCCGCAAGGCCGTGGCCGTGGCGGGTGTGGTCATCATGACCGGCCACTTCCTGCTGGCGGTGCCGTCGTCCATCTCGTTCTTCATCGGTCTGGCGCTGATCGCGGCCGGCTCCGGTGTGCTGAAGGCCAACATCTCCACGATGGTCGGCCAGCTGTACCGGGACAAGAACGACCCGCGCCGTGACGGCGGCTTCACGATCTTCTACATGGGGATCAACCTCGGTGCCTTCTTCGCCCCGCTGACGATCGGCTGGGTCGGCCAGGAGGTCAGCTGGCACCTCGGCTTCGCCATGGCCGGTGTCGGCATGGCACTGGGCCTGGGCTTCTACTTCTTCGGCTTCCGCCACCTGAACCCGGTCTCCAACACGGTTCCGGACCCGCTGAGCCCCGAGCAGAAGTCCGCGATCATCAAGAAGGGCCTGATCTGGCTCGGTGTCGCCGCCGCCGCGTACGCGGTCATCGGCCTGGCCGGCATCTTCACGATCAACTACGCCCTGTGGCCGCTGACCGTCCTCGGCCTGGTGCTTCCGGCCTGGGCGCTGCTGCGGATCAAGCGCGACCGCGACCTGAGCACCGTCGAGCAGTCCCGGATGTCGGCGTACGTGTGGTTCTTCGTGGCCGCCGCGATCTTCTGGGCGATCTACGACCAGACCGGTTCGACGCTGGCGCTGTTCGCCAAGGACAGCACCGAGAGCACGCTGTTCGGGTTCAACTTCCCGGAGAGCTGGTTCCAGTCGCTCAACCCGCTGTTCGTGATGGCGCTGGCTCCGGTCTTCGCCTGGGCGTGGGTGGCCATGGCGCGCCGCCAGAAGGAACCGAGCACCCTGACGAAGTTCTCCTTCGCGCTGGTGATGATCGGCATGTCCTTCGGCGTCATGATGATGGCCCAGGGTGTGGCCGCGGACGGCCGGGTCAGCCCGATGTGGCTGGTCTCGGTCTACTTCATCCAGACCGTCGGCGAGCTGTGCCTGTCCCCGGTCGGCCTGTCGCTGACCACCAAGCTGGCCCCGCAGAAGTACGCCTCGCAGATGATGGGCGTGTTCTTCCTGGCGGTCACCGCCGGCGACTCGACCATCGCCCTGCTCCAGCTGGTCGGCGTGCCGACCGACACCCAGGGCTGGTTCGCCAGCCAGGGTGCGCTGGCCGCGCTCGCGGGCATCGCGATCTTCATGTACCGCAAGAAGGTCCAGCCGCTCATGGGCGGCGTGCACTGACGCGCTGATGCGCTGATGTGGGACGGCCCGGCACACCTGGTGGTGTGCCGGGCCGTGCTGTTCAGGCTGTTCAGCGGGTGCCGCGCAGGCGGCGCCACGGGGTGAAGGTGAAGACCGCGCCGCCGAGCAGGATGACGGTGCCGGCGACCAGGGCGAGCGCCTTGATGCCGCCCTCGTCCTCGGCGCCGGTGTCGGCGAGGCCGCCGGTGGTGGTGGTGCTGCCGGTGGTGGAGGGGCTGCCGGAGCCGCCCTGCTGGGCGGTGGTGTCCAGCTCCAGGGAAACACCGGTGCTGAGCGCCTTGCAGGGGACGGTGAGCGGCTGGCCGCCCGCGACCATGGTGACGTCGATCGACATGTCGGCCGGGCTCAGCGTGACCTTGCCGGTCTTGCCGGGCTTGTAGGTGCCGGTCATCTCGCTCAGGCTGACCCCGCCCTGGGCGGGGATGGGCTCGGCGTTGGCGGGTCCGGTGACCTTGACCGTACCGCTGTCGGCGCCGCCGAGCTTGATGTTCATCGAGGGCTTCAGGGCGCCCTTGGGCAACGCCACCGGGGCCTTCATGGCGTCCTTGGCCGTCTTGACCGTCAGGTCGAAGCTGCCGCCGTTCTTCTTGGCGTTGACCGTGACCGGGGTGGTGATGCCGCCCGGGACGGTCTCGCCGCAGTCGAACTTCACGTCGACCGCCTTGCCGGGGAAGTCGGTCTGCCCCCCGCCGCCTCCGCTGCCGCCGTTGGTCGTGCCGCCGTTGTTCGTGCCTCCGTTCGTGGTCCCGCCGTTGGTGGTGCCGCCGTTGGTGGTGCCCCCGTTGCCCGAGCCGCCGCCGACCTTGATCGTGGCCCCGGGCTTCACGGCCTCCTTGGGCGCGCACTTGGTCTCGGTCTTCATGATCTGGTGGACCGTGATCACGTACTTGTCGGGCGTGAGGGTGATGTCGCCGGCCTTCTCGATCTTGAGCTTGCCGGTCATGGTGGACAGCTTCATCTCGCCGCCCTTGGGGATGGGCGGGTTCTCCCGCGGCCCCTGCATCTTGACCACGCCGGACTGGGCGCCGCCCACCTTGAGGTCACCGCTGGGCTCGACCATGTTCTTCTCCAGGTCGAGCACGTCCGGGTTCTTCGACGCCGCCTTGATCGTCTTCCAGGTGACGTCGACGGTGTCCCCGACCTTGGCCGTCGCCGGGGCCGTGATCTCCACGGTGGTCTCGCCCTGGATCGCCGGCAGCCCGGAGATCGCGGGCGGAATGCACTCCGTCTTGAATGTGACCGAGGCGGCCTGGGCGGGACTCGCCGCCAGCAGGATTCCCGCCCCGCCGAGCATCAACGCGACCCCGGCCGCGCTCATCCTCCGTTGGGTTCTCACGGATGTCCCTTCGTTGTCGGATGGTCTTCTGACGGTGCGGATTGCGGTGCGTGCGGTGCGGATGGTGGTGCTGTTGCCGTTCCCGGTGCGCTGTCCGGGGTGAACCACGGCAGTACGGCCGTGGTGGTCTGCGGGGTCACGGGCTCGGCCGGCTGCGGCCTGCGTACGGCCGGGATGCGCGGCAGCCGGGCGGTGACGGCCGCGGCTGCCTCGGGCAGCCGGATCCCGGCGCCGCGGTGCCGGCCGGCGCCGGCGGCTGCGGCGGACCCGGGCTCCGTCCGGGGGCGGATTCGGTCCACCACCGCCATGCCGAGCCGGAAGACCGCGGCCGGGATCACCACGAACAGCAGTCCCCAGAAGAGCAGCACGCCGTACGGGCGGCCGACCCCCCAGGGCTGCGCGGCCAGCACCTTGTCGCCGTACTTGAGGGAGACCGTGTAGTCGCCGTGCGCGCCGGATGAGAGCGTCACCGGCAGCTCGATCCGGGCCTTCTGGCCGGCCGCGATCGTGCCCTTCCACTGCTGTTCCTCCCACAGCGGGGCGAACACGCCGTGGGCGGTGCCGATCTCGAACACGGGGTCCTTGACCGGGGCGGAGCCGAGGTTGCCGACGGTCACGGTGAGCTTCCGGCCGGGCGGGGCCCCGAACCAGGTCAGCACCCCGTCGTCGCCCTTCAGCTGGACGCCGGTGAGCACCGCGAGGCGGGCCTGGCCGGACTCCGCGGGCAGCTCGGCCACCGGGTGGTCGGTGATCTTGAGCGGCAGGGCCAGGGTGGACTGGTCCCCGTTGACGGAGGTCACATTGACCACACAGGGACAGGGCTTGGGCGGTGCCACCACGGCCAGTGCCTTGCGGAAGCCACCGTCGGCACCGACCGAGGCGGCCTGGCCGGCGTCGTTGGCGCAGCTGTTGGTGCCGCCGATCATGTTCTGGCCGCAGAGCAGCAGCATGACCACGGTGCCGGCCGGCCAGCCGCGCCCGGTCACGGTCACCTCGGTGCCTTTGGCCGCCTCCTTGAGGGAGAGCTCCGCGGCGGGTTTGCCCTCGGCCGTCGGCGCGCTGGGCGCGGCCAGGGCCGGGCCGGCCGCCACCAGCCCGCCGAGCAGCAGCCCGGCGAGCAGCAGCCGGGCGACGCGGGGCGCGAGGAGCCGAGCCCGGGGCCGGCGGGCCGGGACGGGCGGGGTTCCCCGGCGGGGGCTGGGCCTGGCGCTCACTTCGATACTCCCGTCAGCTCGGGTTCCCGTACGGAAGGCTCGGCCGGTTCGGGTCCGGCCGGGCGCGGGGTGCGGCGGGCCCGGGACAGAAAGCGGGCAGCCGGGGCCGCACCCACGAGCACCAGCAGGCCCCCGCCGGCCCAGACGGCCACCGGCCACGGCACAAAGCGCGCCGACACCGAGGCGGTGGCGCGGGCCCCGCCGGGCGCGGTGGCGGTGAGCGTGAGGTCCACCGCGTCCAGCTTCGGCGCCCCGGGCCACGGCTCGGTCAGCGTGACCCGCTGCCCCGGCAGCAGTTCCACCGGCACCCGGTGCGCCGGCCGGCCCGGCAGCCCGCCGAACAGCCCGTCCGCGTGCAGGGCGAGTTCCGGGGTCAGTGCGACGTTGCCGCGGTTGACCAGGGTGTACCGCACCTCGGCCGCCGCGCCCCGGCCGGTGACCGACACGTCCTCGACGGTGAGTGCGGCCAGGGTGGGGCCGGTGACCCGCAGGTGGACCCGTACGCCGGCCTCGTGCCCGCCCTCCGCGGCGACCAGCGCGACCGGGTGGTCGCCGGGCACGGCGTCGGGCGGGAGGGTGACGGTGAAGGGGACCACGGCGCGGTTGCGCGGCGGGATCCTGACCGTGGCGTGGCCGCCGAAGCTGATCCAGCCCCCGGCCGCGGCCGGCTTCCCGGGCGGCTTCCCGGCCGGGTTCCCGGCCGGGCGGTCAGCCGGGCGTACGGCGAGGGCTCCGTCGGCGGTGTTGTAGGCGTCGGCACCGCGCAGGGTGACGGTGCGTTCCCGGTCGGTGGGGTTGGCGAGGGCCAGCCGGTCCTCCAGCACGGTGCCGGGGGTTCCTTCCAGGTAGAAGAACGGGCGGGCGGCGGGCGCGCCCGGCCGGGCCGCGGGCTCGGCCGTCCAGCCGGGCTCCGCCGCGCGGGCGGTGGGGGCCCCGGAGAGCAGCGCCCCGAGCACAAGAGCGGCAACGGGGGCGAGGGCGCGGGCCGCCCCGCTGCGGTGGTGCGCACGCACGGGACCGGGAACCTTCAGGACCGGGCCCGCTGGCCGCGCCGGGTCAGCCAGAGCACCCCGGCCGCGCCGGAGAGCAGGACGGTGCCGCCGAGGGTGCCGAGGGCGAGGGCGGAGTCGGTGGGTCCGGTCTGCGGCAGCGTGCCGTCGGTCGTGCCGGCGGCAGCGCCCGGGCTCTCCTTGCCGCCGCCCGCCGCGGTCACCTCCAGCTCCAGCGAGGGCTTCGGGTCGTTGCCGGGCGTACAGGTGGTGACCGTGCCCATGGCCTTGATGGTGAGCACACCGGCGGTGAAGGTGACCTTGCCGCTCTTCTTGGGCGTGTAGGTGCCCGAGAGGTCCGTGATCTTGATGGGGGTGTTGGCGGGCGCGGCCTCGGGGTTGGGCGGGCCCGAGACCGGCACGGCGGTCTCCTCCGCACCCTTGACCTGGATCAGCGCGCTGGGGCTCATCGCGCCCTTGCCGAGCTCGATGGGGCTGGAGGAGACGCCCTTCTGGAAGGACATGGTCAGCTTGACGGCCTCGCCGTCCTTGACCGCCTTGATGTCGATGGGCGAGACCGCGGACTTGTCGCCGATGGGGGTCTTGCAGTCGTACTTGACGTCGACGACTTCGGCGTGGGCGGCGGGGGCCGCCAGCAGCAGGGCCGGTCCGGCCACCGCAGCGGCGAGCACGAGCGTGGTGGAGCGCTTCCGGTGGGACACCTTCGTATTCCCCTCGAGCCACAAGTTACTGACGACACATCAGATGGGTGGCTCAAGGTACGCCCGGGGCCTTGCGGAGGGAAGAGAACGAACGGCCCGGATTGACCGTTCGTCAGCAACCTGTAAGTACATACGTCAGCGCATATGTCAGCGCATGCGTCATCGCATATGTCAGTGCACCTGTACGCCGCGCTGCCAGACCGCCGACACCAGCGGAACCCCGGGCCGGTACGCCAGGTGGACATGGCTCGGCGCATCCAGCAGCGCCAGATCCGCCCGGGCCCCCGGGGTCAGCACGCCGATGTCGGTACGGCGCAGCGCCTTGGCCCCGCCCGCGGTGGCGGACCACAGCGCCTCGTCCGGGGTCATCCCCATGTCCCGGACCGCGAGGGCGATACAGAAGGGCATCGAACTCGTGTAGGAGGAGCCGGGGTTGCAGTCGGTGGACAGCGCGACGGTGGCACCCGCGGCAAGCAGCCGGCGGGCGTCCGGCCACTGGGCGCGGGTGGAGAACTCGGCGCCGGGCAGCAGGGTGGCCACGGTGGTCGCGGCGGCCTGGCCGAGGGCGTCGACATCGGCGTCGGTGAGGTGGGTGCAGTGGTCGGCGGAGGCCGCTTCGAGCTCGACGGCGAGCTGTACGCCCGGGCCGTGGCCGAGCTGGTTGGCGTGGACCCGCGGGATCAGCCCGGCGGCGGCACCGGCGGTGAGGACGGCGCGGGCCTGATCGCCGTCGAAGGCGCCCTTCTCGCAGAACACGTCCACCCAGCGGGCGTACGGGGCGCAGGCCGCGAGCATCTCCCCGGTGACGAGGTCGACATAGCCGGCGGGGTCCTCGGCGTAGTCGGGGGAGACGATGTGCGCGCCGAGGTAGGTGACCTCCTCGGTGTGGGCGGCGGCGATGCGCAGGGCGCGGGCCTCGTCCTCGACGGTGAGCCCGTAACCCGACTTGGTCTCGAAGGTGGTGGTGCCCTGGCGGCGGGCTTCGTGGAGGTGGCGCACCAGGTTGGCTTCGAGTTCGGCGTCGGAGGCGGCGCGGGTGGCGGCGACGGTGGTGCGGATGCCGCCGGCGGAGTAGCTGCGGCCGGACATCCGGGCGTTGAACTCCTGCGTGCGGTCGCCGGCGAAGACCAGGTGGGAGTGGGAGTCGACGAAGCCGGGGATGACGGCACGGCCGTCCGCGTCGTACGCGGTGTCCGTGGCGGGGGCGTTCGCCGTCGGGCCGACCCAGGCGATCCGGTCGCCCTCGATGACGACCGCGGCGTCCTGGACGAGGCCGAGGGGGCCTTCGCCGAGGGCGGGGTCGTTGGTGACGAGGCTGCCGATGCTGGTGATGGCTGTGGTGGTCATGGTTCCTCGCGGTGGTCGGGGGTTGCGTCAGCCGCGGACGGCCGCGATCGATTCGGCCAGTGCCGACGGAACGTCGGGGACCAGGGTGTGGGCGCCGTCGCGCACCACGTGCCGGCCGCCCACCACCGTGTGGCGGACGTCCGCCGCCGTCGCCGCGAAGACCGCCGTCTCGGCGCCGAGGCGGGGCAGTGGGCCCGCCGTGCGGACCGAGCCCAGGGTGATGGTGGTGAAGTCGGCGAGCGCCCCCGCCTCCAGGCGGCCCGCGTCCGGCAGCCCCAGCGCGGCATGGCCGTCGGCCGTGGCCGCGGTCAGCAACGCGTTCGCCGTCCAGTGGCCGCGGGTGCGGCTGGCCAGGCGCTCGTTGAGCTCCATCGCGCGGGCCTCCTCCAGCAGGTCGATCACCGCATGGCTGTCGCTGCCCAGCGACAGGGGCGAGCCCGCCCGCTGGAGGCGGACGGCCGGGCCGATGCCGTCGGCGAGGTCGCGTTCCGTGGTGGGGCACATACAGGTGCCCGTGGTGGTGCCGCCCAGCAACGCGATGTCGGCGTCCGTCAGATGGGTGTTGTGGACGCCCGTGGTGCGCGGGCCGAGCACCCCGTGGTCGGCCAGCAGCTGCGTCGGGGTCCGGCCGTGCGCGGCCTGGCAGGCCTCGTTCTCGGCCGTCTGCTCCGACAGGTGGACGTGCAGCGGCGCCCGCCGCTCCTCCGCCCAGCGCGCCACGGTGGCCAGCTGGCCGGCCGGTACCGCCCGTACGGAGTGGATCGCCGCGCCGATCAGCGCGTGGTCCCGGCCCGCCAGCTTCGACACCCGCTCCGCCCAGGCGTCCGCCGTGCCGTCGGAGAAGCGGAGCTGGTGGGGGTTGGGGGCCTCACCGAAGCCCGCCGACAGGTACGCGGTGTCCAGCAGGGTGATCCGGATGCCGGCCGCCGCCGCGGCCTCGATGAGCGCCTCGCCCATCGCGTTCGGGTCGGCGTACGGGGTGCCGCCGGGCGCGTGGTGGACGTAGTGGAACTCGCCGACGTTGGTGATGCCGGCCAGCGCCATCTCCGCGTACACGGCCCGGGCGAGCGCGAAGTAGCTGTCCGGGGTGAGGTTCTGGGCGACCCGGTACATGACCTCGCGCCAGGTCCAGAAGGTCCCGGAGCCGACCTGGACGGTGCCGCGCAGGGCCCGGTGGAAGGCATGGCTGTGTGCGTTGGCCAGGCCCGGGAGGGTCAGGCCGCGCAGCACCTCGGCGCCCGGGGGCGGGGCCTCGGCACCGGTGCGGAGGGCGGCGATCCGCCCGTCCGCACCGGACACCTCCAGGGCGACGCCCGGCTCGACGTGGGTGCCGAGCCAGGCGTGCTCCAGCCAGTACGTCTTCGTCACCTGCACGCGAGACCTTCCAGTACGTCGGCGAGGGCGAGGACGCCGGCCACGCAGTCGTCCTCGGCGGCGAACTCCGCCGGTGAGTGCGAGACGCCGGTCGGGTTCCGTACGAACAGCATCGCGGTCGGGATCGATCCGGAGAGGATTCCGGCGTCGTGTCCCGCACCCGTTCCGAGCACGGGCACGCTCCCGCCGAGGATCCGGTTGAGCTCGTCCCGCAGGGCGTGCTCGAACTCGACCACCGGGGTGAAGGACTCCCGGACGATCCGCAGGTCGATGCCGTCCTGCTCGGCGCGCTCCCGGGCGGCCTTCTCGACGGCCGTCACGACCGTGTCGAGGGTGGCCTGGTCGGCGGCCCTGGAGTCGAGCCAGCCGCGCACCAGGGAGGGGATGGCGTTGACCCCGTTGGGCTCCACGGCCACCTTGCCGAAGGTGGCGACGGCCCCGGCGAGGGCCGCCTCCCGGCGGGCGGCCAGCACGGTCTCCGCGTACGTGAGCATCGGGTCGCGGCGGTCCACCAGGCGGGTGGTGCCGGCGTGGTTGGCCTCGCCGTGGAAGTCGAACCGCCAGCGGCCGTGCGGCCAGATCGCGGAGGCGATGCCGACCCGGTCGCCGGACAGGTCGAGCGCGCGGCCCTGTTCGACGTGGAGCTCGACGAACGCGCCGATCCGGGCGAGCCGTTCGGGGTCGGCGCCGATCGCGTCGGGGTCGTAGCCGGCCTGTTCCATCGCCCGGGGCAGGCTGATGCCGTCCGCGTCGCGCAGTTCGTACGCCTGCTCCCTGGTCAGCCGGCCGGCGGTGAGCCGGGAGCCGACGCAGGCGAGACCGAACCGGGCGCCTTCCTCGTCACCGAAGTTGGTGATGGCCAGCGGCCTGGTGAACTCCACACCCCGGTCGCGGAGTTCATCCAGGGCCGCGAAGGAGGACACCACTCCGAGCGGCCCGTCGAAGGCGCCGCCGTCCGGGACGGAGTCCAGGTGCGAGCCGGTGACGACGGCGTCCCCGGCGAGCGGGTCGCCGAGCCAGGCCCACTGATTGCCGTTCCGGTCGGTCTCGTACGTCAGCCCGCGCGCCTCGGCCTGCGCCCGGAACCAGGCCCGGCACTCGGTGTCGGCCCCGGTCCAGGCGTAGCGGCGGTAGCCGCGGGTGCCGCTGTCGCGGCCGAGGGGGGCGAGCTCGCTCCACATGCTGTGGAAGCTGCTTCCGCCCCGCCCTGCCGTTCCGCCGTTGCCGGCGGGGTCGGCGGGGTCGGCGGCGGAGCCCCCGGTTCGGGCGGAGCCCCCGGTTCGCTCGGTCACGCGGAGTCACCCTCGCGCATCGGGACGCGGACGCCCTTGGCGTCGGCGACCGACTCGGCGATGTCGTAGCCGGCGTCCACGTGCCGGATGACGCCCATGCCGGGGTCGTTGGTGAGCACGCGGCGGATCTTCTCGCCGGCCAGCGGGGTGCCGTCGGCGACGGTGACCTGGCCGGCGTGGATGGAGCGGCCCATGCCGACGCCGCCGCCGTGGTGCAGGGACACCCAGGAGGCGCCGGAGGCGACGTTGACCATGGCGTTGAGCAGCGGCCAGTCGGCAATGGCGTCGGAGCCGTCGAGCATGGCCTCGGTCTCGCGGTACGGGGAGGCCACCGAGCCGCAGTCCAGGTGGTCGCGGCCGATGGCGAGGGGCGCGGCCAGGGTGCCGTCGGCCACCATGTCGTTGAAGCGCTCGCCGGCCTTGTCGCGCTCGCCGTAGCCGAGCCAGCAGATCCGGGCGGGCAGGCCCTGGAAGTGGACCCGCTCGCCGGCCATCTTGATCCAGCGGTGCAGCGACTCGTTCTCCGGGAAGAGCTCCAGGATCGCCTTGTCGGTCTTGTGGATGTCCGAGGCCTCGCCGGACAGGGCGGCCCAGCGGAAGGGGCCCTTGCCCTCGCAGAAGAGCGGGCGGATGTAGGCAGGGACGAAGCCGGGGAAGGCGAAGGCGCGGTCGTAGCCGGCCAGCCGGGCCTCGCCGCGGATGGAGTTGCCGTAGTCGAAGACCTCGGCCCCGGCGTCCATGAAGCCGACCATGGCCTCGACGTGCCGGGCCATGGACTCGCGGGCGCGGGTGGTGAAGCCGGCCGGGTCCTTGGCGGCGTACGTGGCCATGTCGTCGAAGTCGACGCCCACGGGGAGGTAGGACAGCGGGTCGTGGGCGGAGGTCTGGTCCGTCACGATGTCGATCGGCGCGCCCTCGGCGAGCATCTGCGGGAGCAGTTCGGCGGCGTTGCCGAGCAGGCCGATGGAGAGCGGCCTGCGGGCGTCGCGGGCCTCGACGGCCAGCTGGAGGGCGTGGGCGAGGTTGTCGGCCTTCACGTCCAGGTAGCGGTGCTCGATCCGGCGCTCGATGGCGCGCGGGTCCACGTCGATGCAGATCGCGACGCCGTCGTTCATGGTGACCGCGAGGGGCTGGGCGCCGCCCATGCCGCCGAGGCCGGCGGTGAGGGTGATCGTCCCGGCCAGGGTGCCGCCGAACTTCTTCGCGGCGACGGCGGCGAAGGTCTCGTAGGTGCCCTGGAGGATGCCCTGGGTGCCGATGTAGATCCAGGAACCGGCGGTCATCTGGCCGTACATGGTCAGGCCCAGCTGCTCCAGGCGGCGGAACTCCTCCCAGTTGGCCCAGTCGCCGACGAGGTTGGAGTTGGCGAGCAGCACACGCGGGGCCCACTCGTGGGTCTGCATCACGCCGACCGGGCGGCCGGACTGGACGAGCATCGTCTCGTCCTGCTTGAGGGTCTGCAGGGTGCGGACCATCGCATCGAAGGAGCGCCAGTCGCGGGCGGCCTTGCCGGTGCCGCCGTAGACGACCAGCTTGTCGGGGTGCTCGGCCACCTCGGGGTCGAGGTTGTTCTGGAGCATGCGCAGGGCGGCTTCCTGCTGCCATCCCAGGGCGCTGAGCTCGGTACCTCGCGCGGCACGTACGGGGCGGGGTCCTGACATGGCGGTGCCTCCTCCGATGTTGGTCAATCCATTCACATCCTGGCCCCCTGAATAGATTCAGTCAACAGCTGCGGGCCGACCCGCCGGATGATGGGATGGCGGACATGGCCGCAACCACGCAGGGCGAGGGCGCCGCCGAGCGCCGGGATCTGGTCGTACGGGCCGCCGTCGAGCAGGGACTGGTGGGCGGGACCGACTCCTCGGAGCCCCTGGTCTGCCTGCTGGACACCGACGGGATCCGGGCCTCGGCGGCAGCCCTGACCGCCGCCTTCACCGGCGCCCTGGCGCCCGGCACGCCCGTCCTGCACGCCTTCGCCGTGAAGGCCGCTCCGCTCGTCCCGGTACTGCGGCTGCTCGCGGACACCGGGATCGGCTGCGAGGTCGCGAGCCCCGGCGAGCTGGCGCTGGCCCGCGCGGCCGGGGTTCCCGCGACCCGGACCGTCCTGGACTCCCCCGCCAAGACGACCGCCGAACTGCGCGAGGCGCTGACGCTGGGCATCGCGGTCAACGCCGACAACCGCCAGGAGCTGGAGCGCCTCGACGCCCTCGTCGCCGAGGCGCCCACCGCGTCCCCGATCGGGGTGCGGATCAACCCGCAGACCGGCGCGGGCGCCATCGACGCGCTGTCCACGGCGACGTCCACCTCGAAGTTCGGCGTCGCCCTGCGCGATCCAGGGGCCCGCGAGTGGCTCGTACGGGCCTTCCTGGACCGGCCGTGGCTGACCCGGCTTCACATCCACTCGGGCTCCCAGGGCGTCCCCCTGGAGCTGATCGCCCAGGGCGTACGGGAACTGCACGCACTGGCCGAGGAGATCAACGCGGCGGCCGGGCAGCGGCGGATCGACACCCTCGACATCGGCGGCGGGCTGCCGGTCAACTTCGCCTCCGACGAGGCGACCCCCACGTACGCCGGGTACGTGTCCGCCCTGCGCGAGGCGGTCCCGGCGCTCTTCGACGGCAGTTACGGCCTGGTCACCGAGTTCGGCCGGTCCCTGCTGGCCAAGCACGGCCTGGTACTGGCGCGGGTCGAGTACACCAAGAGCAGCGGCTCCCGGGCGATCGCGCTCACGCACGCCGGCGTCCAGCTGGCGACCCGCACCGCCTACGCGCCGGCGGCCTGGCCGGTACGGATCCTGCCGTACGACGCGAAGGGCGCCCCGAAGGCCGGCGTTCCGGTGGCCCAGGACGTCGCGGGGCCGGCCTGCTTCGCGGGGGACCTGCTCGCCACGGCCCGGGAGCTGCCGCTGCTCACCCCCGGCGACCTGATCGGCGTACCGGACACCGGCGCGTACTTCTTCACGGCCCACTACGGCTACAACAGCCTGCCGCGCCCGGCGGTCCACGGCTTCACCGTGACCCCGCGGGGCAGCGTCCACTTCAGCCTCGCCCGGCCCGCGCAGTCCCCCGCGGACATCGTGGCGGAGGCGGGCGGCGCCTTCGGCGACGCGCTGCTGTAGCCGGCTCAGCCCGCCAGGGTGGCCGCCAGCGCCGGGGCCAGGCCCGCGACCAGGTCGTCCGGGCGCAGCGCGGTGACCGCGGGCAGCCGCAGCAGGTAGCGGGTCAGGGCCAGGCCCAGCAACTGGGCGGAGACCAGGCCGGCCGCGCGGGCCGCCCGCTCGGGGCCGAGGGCCGCCGCCAGCGCCGGGGCGACCTGCGCCGCGAACACCTCGCGCATCCGTTCCGCGGCCTGCTCGTTGGTGACGGCCGAGCGCAGCAGCACCAGCAGGGCGTCGTCGGCCGGATCGCCCTCCCACCGCTCGACGAAGTGGCGCACGAGGGCGGCGGGAAGCTCTCCGGCCGGCAGGACGCCCAGGTCGGGCAGGCGCAGGTCCACCGCCAGGGCGGCGTCGAAGAGCTGCTCCTTGCTGCCGAAGTAGCGCATGACCATCGACGGGTCGATCTCCGCGTCCGCGGCCACCGCCCGGATGGTCGTGCGTTCGTACCCCTGGGCGGCGAACCGCTCGCGCGCGGCGCGCAGGATCACGGCCCGGGTCCGGTCGGATGAGCGTCGCTCCGTCATGTCAACAACCGTAGGCCAACATTCGTATGCCAACAAGCGTTGACATGCTTGCGAGGCAGGCGCACCATGATGTCAACAGCCGTTGGCCAACAATCGTTGGCACGCCGGAGGAGGTCAGGATGACCAGCACCGCCGCACTCCCGCTCCCCGCCCGCACCGAGGTCGCCATCGTCGGCGCCGGCCCCACCGGCCTCGCCCTCGCCGTGACCCTGGCGGGGGCCGGCATCGACTTCGTGCTCCTCGACCGTCAGGCCGAGGGCGCCAACACCTCCCGCGCCGCCGTCGTGCACGCCCGCACCCTGGAGGTCCTCGACGAGCTCGACCCGAGCGGCGTGCTGACCGCCGACCTCGTCGGCCGCGGCGTCCCCGTCTCCCGCTTCCGGATCCGCGACGGCGCCCGCCCACTCGCGGCCGTCGACTTCGACCGCCTGCCCACGGCCCACCCGTACGCGCTGATGGTCCCCCAGTACGAGACCGAGGCCGTCCTGCTGGGCCGCCTGCGGGCGCTCGGCGGCGACGTCCACCGCCCGTACGAGGTGACCGGCGTCACCCGGGACGCGGACGGGGCCACCCTCACCACCGCCACCGGCGAGACCCTGCGCGCCGCGCACGTCGTGGGCGCCGACGGGATGCACAGCACGGTCCGCACGGCAGCCGGCATCGGCTTCGAGGGCAGCGCGTACGGGGAGTCCTTCGTCCTCGCCGACGTGGTCATGGACTGGGCCCCGGGCCGGCGCGAGGTCTCGCTCGTCTTCGGCGCCGGCGGGCTCATGGTGGTCGCCCCGCTGCCCGGAAGCGCCGCCGGCGCCTCCGGCCGCTACCGGATCGTCGCCACCGTCGCCGAGGCCCCCGCCGAGCCGGACCTCGCCTTCGTCCGGCGCCTGCTGGACGAGCGCGTCCCGGGCCAGGCGGCCGTCCGTGAGCTGATCTGGTCCTCCCGCTTCCGGGTCCACCACCGCGTCGCCGACCGCTACCGCGCGGGCCGCCTGCTGCTCGCCGGGGACGCCGCCCACGTGCACAGTCCGGCCGGCGGTCAGGGCATGAACACCGGCATCCAGGACGGCTACGCCCTGGGCCGCGCCCTGGCCCGCGGCGACCTCGACGGCTACGAGGCCGCGCGCCGCCCCGTCGCCCTGCGCGTGGTGGCGCTCACCGACCGGATGACCCGGGTCGCGACCACCCGGAACAGGGCATTGCGCGCCGTGCGCAACACCCTGCTCCCCGCTCTCGCCCGCATCCCGGCGCTGCGCACGCGCCTGGCCACCGAGCTGGCGGAGCTCACCTACCGCTGAGGCTCACTCCACGAAGAGGCCGCGGGCCGCGGCCTTCGTGTCGAAGGCCTCCAGGCGGGCCTGCGCATCCGGCAGGGCGTCCGCCATCGCCTCCAGCAGCACCCGCCCCAGCAGCATCGGCGCGCACGCCGTGTCGAAGGCCAGCCCGGTCCCCACCGGGGCCGGGATCAGCAGATCGGAGAGCCCGGCCACCGGCGCGAACGCGGAGTCCGCGACGGTGACCACCGTCAGCCCGGCGGACCGCGCGTACTCCAGCGCCTCCAGCACCTCCCGCGGGTGGCGCGGCAGCGCGAAGCACAGCAGCGCCGAGGCCCCCGCCCCGACCGCCGCGTCGATCCGGTCGGCCAGCATCGAGCCGCTCTCGTCGAGCAGCCGTACGTCCGGATGCACCTTCCCCGCGAAGTACGCAAACCCCCGCGCCTGCGAGGAAGCGGCGCGCAGCCCCAGCACCGGCAGCGGTACCGAGCCGGCCAGCAGCCGGCCCGCCTCCTCCACCGGCCCGGGGTCGGCCAGCATGGCCGCGAGATGGCGCAGGTTGTCGATCTCGGCGTGTACGGCCTGCTGGTACGCGTTGTACTCGGCGTCCGCCTCCGCCGCGGGCCGCTCCGCCGGCGCCACCTCGCGCAGGTACTTGCGCAGGGCCGGGTACCCGTCGAACCCGAGCGCCACGGCGAACCGGGTCACCGAGGGCTGGCTGACGCCGGCCAGCTCCGCGAGCTCCACGCTCGACAGGAACGGCACGTCCGCGGCGCCCCGCACCATGCAGTGCGCGATCCGGCGCTGGGTCGGCGTCAGCCGGTGCCCCTCGAACAGCTTCTGCAGCCGCGCAGCCGGACTGTCGCTCATCCCGTCCCACCCTCCATCACAACCCTATTCACTCACCCTGCACTCTGCATGCAGCTATGCAGGACGGCAAGCCGCGACCGGACCGCGAGACGGGACCCGAGAGGGGCCCGAGAGGGACGCGAGAGGGGGGCTAGCACCAGTGCGGAGCCGGGCGGGCGTCCCTAGGGTGCCGGTATGGAAGCCCACGCCCAAGAGCTGAAGAAGGAACTCGACGCCACGCTCAAGGCCCGGCGGGACCTGGGGCCGGAGTACGAGGCGGCACTCGTCGACTCGTTCGTCGAGAAGGTCGACACACAGGTGCGGCGGCGGCTGGCGGAACAGCGCCTGTCCGCCGAACGCGGTGGGCGCGCGCCGGCCGCTCCCGCCGACGGGAACTTCGCCGAACGGTTCGGCTTCGCCATCATCACCCTGGTCCTGGCGATCCCGCTCTCCGCGATCGGGGCGGCGCATGCCGGGCTGGACGGGCTGCTGGTGTCCTGGGCGGGCATCGTGGGCGTGAACTTCGTCCACACGGCCAGGCCGGGCCGGTTCCGGCGGCGCCGTACGCCCGCCGCGGACTCCCCCTGAGCCCAGGAGAAACAGCGGGGACCGCCGCACCCCCGGGCCGGGGCCCGGGGGGCGGGACGACGGCGGTCCCCGCTGAGGACACGGGCCGGGTCAGGGCCGGTTGTCCGCGTCCGTGGCGCGCGCGGTCCGGGAGCCGCTCCGGAGGTGCACAACGCCGTTCGGTGGCGCCGGCCCGCCCCCGTCGTTCCGGGGGCCTGCCGACATCCACCACTGTGCCGGAGCCGTGTTAAGCGGGTGCTGCCGCCACATGTCGGTCCCGTGCCGATTCCCCGGCGGCACGGAGCCAGCCGGACCCGGGCCGGCGCGGGCCCGAGCCACCCCGGCCCCGCGCCCGGGGTGTTACTTCGCGCCGCGGGCCAGGAAGGCCAGCAGGTCCTGGCGGCTCACCACACCGGTGGGCTTGCCCTCGACCAGGACGATGGCCGCGTCCGCGTCCCCGAGCACCTTCATCAGGTCGCCCACCGGCTCGCCGGAGCCGACCTGCGGCAGCGGCGCGCTCATGTGCTTCTCCAGCGGGTCGGACAGCGCCGCCCGCTGCGTGAACAGCGCGTCCAGCAGCTCGCGCTCCACCACCGAGCCGATGACCTCCGCGGCCATGACGTCCGGGTGGCCGGCGCCCGGCTTGACGATCGGCATCTGCGAGACGCCGTACTCCCGCAGCACCTCGATCGCCTGGCCGACCGTCTCCTCCGGGTGCATGTGCACCAGCGAGGGCAGGGTGCCCTGCTTGTCGGCGAGGACCTCGCCGATGCGCGCCGCCGGGCCCGCCTCCTCCAGGAAGCCGTGGCCGGCCATCCACTCGTCGCTGAAGATCTTGCTCAGGTAGCCGCGACCGCTGTCCGGCAGCAGCACGACGACCACGTCGTCGGGGCCGAGGCCCTCCGCCGCGCGCAGGGCGGCGACCACGGCCATGCCGCAGGAGCCGCCGACCAGCAGGCCCTCCTCCTTCGCCAGCCGGCGGGTCATCTGGAAGGAGTCCTTGTCGGACACCGCGATGATCTCGTCGGTGACGTTCGGGTCGTAGGCGGTCGGCCAGAAGTCCTCGCCGACGCCCTCGACCAGGTACGGGCGGCCCGAGCCGCCGGAGTAGACCGAGCCCTCCGGGTCGGCGCCGATGACCTTGACCTTGCCGCCGCTGACCTCCTTCAGGTAGTTGCCGGTGCCGGAGATGGTGCCGCCGGTGCCGACGCCCGCCACAAAGTGGGTGATCTTCCCGTCCGTCTGCTCCCAGAGCTCCGGACCGGTGGTCTCGTAGTGCGAACGGGGGTTGTTCGGGTTGCTGTACTGGTCGGGCTTCCAGGCGCCGGGCGTCTCACGGACCAGCCGGTCGGACACGTTGTAGTACGAGTCCGGGTGCTCGGGGTCGACGGCGGTCGGGCAGACCACCACATCGGCGCCGTACGCCCGCAGCACATTGATCTTGTCGAGTGAAACCTTGTCCGGACATACGAAGATGCACTTGTAGCCCTTCTGCTGGGCCACGATGGCGAGTCCTACACCCGTGTTGCCGCTCGTGGGCTCCACGATGGTGCCACCGGGCTTGAGGGCTCCGCTCTGCTCGGCGGCCTCGATCATCCGTACGGCGATCCGGTCCTTCACGGATCCGCCCGGATTGAAGTACTCGACCTTGGCCAGGACGGTGGCCTGCAGGCCTTCGGTCACACGGTTGAGCTTCACCAGCGGGGTGTTGCCGACGAGGCTGATCATCGAGTCGTGGAATTGCACCATGTTCTCCAAGGACGGGACTCCACGGGTTCTCCGGGAGGTGCCGCCAGAGTAAGCCGAAAGGGATTGGCCGAGCGTCGTCAACGGGCAGGAACGGGACAGGCAGTCCGGCACCCGTCCGGCAGCGACGAGGAGGTGGCTCGAAGGGTGTCCAGAGCGAGGACGGCCCGCCGGATCGCGGCGGGGGCGGCGTACGGCGGGGGCGGGCTGGGCCTGCTCGGGGCCGCGGCGGTCGGCGTGTTCCTGGCGGAGGTCCAGCTGGCGAAGCGGACCGTGGGGTCGGGCCAGGGCGATCCGCCCAGGGCAGACGGGCTGTACGGCTCGGAATTCGGCGGTCCGGAGCTGAGCCCCGGGCCGCTGCGGCTGGCCATGCTCGGCGACTCGACGGCGGCCGGACTGGGGGTCCGGCGGGCCCGGCAGACACCGGCGGCCCTGATGGCGTCCGGGCTGGCGGCGGTGGCGGAGCGGCCGGTGGAGCTGCGCAACGTGGCGCTGTCCGGGGCGATGTCCGACGACCTGGACCGTCAGGTCTCGCTGCTGCTGGACGGGGACGGGCCGCCGCCCGACGTGTCGGTGATCATGATCGGTGCCAATGACGTGACCCGGCGGATGCCGCCGACCCAGTCGGTGCGGCTGCTCACCTCGGCGGTCCGCCGGCTGCGGCTGGCCGGCTCGGAGGTCGTCGTCGGCACCTGTCCGGACCTGGGCACCATCGAGCCGGTGTACCAGCCGCTGCGGTGGCTGGCCCGCCGGGTGTCCAGACAGCTGGCGGCTGCCCAGACCATCGGAGTGATCGCGCAGGGCGGCCGTACGGTGTCCATGGGAGACCTGCTGGGCCCCGAGTTCGCGGCGAACCCGCGGGAGATGTTCGGGCCGGACTCCTACCACCCCTCGGCGGAGGGGTACGCGACCGCGGCGATGGCGGTGCTGCCCACCCTGTGTGCGGCGCTCGGGCTCTGGCCCGAGGCGGACCGGCTGGACGTCTCGCGGGACGAGGACCTGCTGCCGGTGGCCAAGGCAGCGTCCGCGGCGGCGGGGCAGGCGGGCACGGAGGTCACGGGCACCACGACCGCCACGGCCCGCGCACCCTGGGCCCTCCTCAAACACCGCCGCCGGCGCCGGCTCCCGGAACCGGAGGCAGCCCCCGAAGCGGGCCTGGGCACGGGCCCGGGTGCGAGTACGGAAACAACTGCGCAATCCCCGGCCCGCTGACCCCTCCCGCCCGGCCGCTTGCGTGGAACTCTGGCTCACGTCATCAAGTCCCGGTAAGCACCGCTGCATCAGCAGCCACCCGCACACACGCACCCTGATCCATTAGCCAACCGTCACAGACCCATACCTCCCGCAGGGCGCTCCGACTCCGGGGTGACGGGGGCCTGCACTGCGACTTCTGTCCGGCTCGTGGCTCGGTGAGGAGCTGTCATCAAGGATGCTGCACTGGCGGCCCGGCGAATCCTGGCATGTGCGCCGGGGCGAGCTCACGGTCGGAATTTGTCCGTACCGATCACAGGAATCACACCCTCACCGTCCAGGGACTTTAGAGTTCCTAGGAGTTTTCCCTGAGCCCAGCTATTCCAGGCCTTGGCGATGAGGTTGTATGAAGTTCGCCGCCCTCCGCTCGTACCAAGGAGCACGCGATCTCGGAAGAATCGATTACGGAGGACCAATCGTGGATCTTTTGAGTCCATATTTGCGCCGGAGATGAGGCCGTTAGCCCAGTCTTCGATCTTTCCAGCATGGTCAGTCCGCGCCGCTTGGGCAAGGACTACCAGATGCGTCGGCTGATTGATACCCGACGCTCGATATGTAGCGGCAGCGATGGGAGCCAACGCAGTCAGCTCAGGCCAGGCTGCTACTGCCCGCAAGATGTCCGATGTCGTAGCCCTAGTGTCGTAGAAACCATCAAAAAGGGTGACCGGATCCCACATTTTGTACATCTGTCCGATGATGCGAGCTGCTGCGGCTACCACTGTCCGGTGTGGAATCTTAAGGAGCTGCGCCGCCTGCCGGCGGTGACCGCAGTCAAGGACATCGAAGGTTTCGGCATCGCACGATGGAATCACGAGCATTTCTACCGTGACACCGGAGAGCTTAATCCCCATTAGGCGATGCTGACCGTCAAGCAGCATCCCGCTCGTATCGAATGCCAGCCCCTGGTGTGTCGTTCGCCATGCACCGTCCGACATGGCCTTCGCGTATCGCTCGTAGACGGTATCCGACATGACCCTGTTACTGGCTGGATTGCAGTGCTTGAGCCATAGATCCGCCATCTCCGGAGTGATGTGCATGTATTTCGGTCCGGTGGGCAGGGCGGGAAGATCAATCATGCTCGATCTGCGATCCTTTCGCGGGCGGCCTTCTCCTCCTAGGCTCTCAGATTCGAGCAGGGCGGCATCAGTCAATGAGTGAACCTCGTGCAGAATTGATGAATTTCGTTCGATGTTGACAGGAATTTACAATCACTGCGATCCGAAGGTCGCATCGTTCCGGATCGGCAAGCGGCGCTGGTGGCAGGGTCCAAGTGTGTCTCTGGGGCTGATGAGGGGCATCTGGGGCCCGAGCCCGCATGGCTGACGCACATAGACCTTCGGAGATGGTGCGCCGCCGCGCTTCTGTGCGGCCATCTCAGCCGGCATGTCTGGCGAGACGCGGCGGGAGTGCGTGTGAGTGCTTAGGGCGGGGCCCGTGCACGAGGCTGGCAGTCGTTGGCAGCGGTCAGTGTCATTCGCACCAGGCGAGTGGACTGCCCGCGCGCAGTAGCAGACCGCCAGGCGCGGGAGGCCAAGACGAAGAAGCGAGAGCTTGGGAGGGAACGGCCCTGGTGGTGACCGGCCGCTGACATCTACGTGGGTGGATCGTGGCCCTCACGAGAACCCGAGGAGAGGCGCCGCCGGGAGCTGGCGCATGAGGGTAACCGCCGGATCCGGGCCCTACGCGTCGAACTCGTACTCCAGGACGTACGCGGAGGCGTCGAGCACCATCTCGTTCACCTCGACCACCCGCCCACCGTCGGCGAAGGCAGTACGGCAGACCAGCACCACCGGCGTCCCGGCGGCCAGGCCGAGCTGTTCCGCCTCTGCCGGGTCCGGCATCCGCGAGCGGATCTCCTCACGGAACCGGACGGGGCCGTGCCCCAGGTCGGCAAGGCGCGCGTAAATGCCGCCGGGGCCTGAGTCGGGCATGGCGATGGGAGTGCCGGCCACCAGCTCCGCGTCGAGCGACGAGGTGGCGAGGAGCACGGGCTTGCCGTCGAGGACGAAGCGGCGACGGCGTACGCAGGCCAGGGCACCGTCGGCCAGCCCGAGAACCGCGGCGACCTCGGGTGCCGCCGCCTCTTCGGTGACGGACAGGAACTCGACCACCGGATCACGGTTTTCGCTGTCGGCGGCCCAGATCGAGAGACCGGCACCCCAGCGGTCAACGGCCAGCCGCTGGATTCCGCGCCGCCGGATGAGCCGGAACTCCCGCACGAACACGCCGACGCCCTTGCGCGCCTCGGCGATCCCCTCGGCCTGCAGTACCCCCAGCGCCTGCCGCGCGGTCATGCGGGCGACGCCGTACGTGCCCATGAGGTCGTTCTCGCCTGGAAGGCGATCTCCGGGACCGTACTGGCCCGCCTGGATCGCCGCCTTCAGCTCGGCTGCGATCCGTTGGTACTTCGGCTGCCGTGCGGCGCCATCACTCGGCATGCGTCCTCCTGATCATCTCTAGACATCCTAGGCACGCATCACGGAACCGCTCGCGCAACGGCAATCGACGACCGAACATCTCTAGAGATCTCTTGACCGACAGGGCGCGCAGCCGCTTCAATTCCTACATCTCTAGAGAGGTGGCGCTCGTGACGATGACACACATCGCAGAAGCGGTCTGGATCCTGCCGCGCAGCCTCCGCAGCCCGGGACGGGCCCGCAGCCTGCTCCGCCGGCAACTGGCCGAATGGGAGGTCGGCGGAGAAGCCGCGCAGACCGCCGAACTGCTGCTTTCCGAGCTCGCCACGAACGCCGTACGGCATGCGCGGGCCCCGCGCGGGCGGGACTTCGGCGTACGCATCGCGCGCTACGGCGAGGTGGTGCGGGTGGAGGTGGCGGACGCCGGGCCGGCCACGCCGGTTGCACCCCTGGCGGCGACGGAGGAGGACGAGCGGGGGCGCGGGCTGGCTGTGGTGGCCGCCCTCGCCGTGCGGTGGGGGCAATGCCCACGGGCCCATGGGATCGGAAAGGCGGTCTGGGCCGAGATCGGGGTTTCATGCGACCGGCGAGGGGTGGTGTGACGGGTTTCGGGGGGCGGGGGGCCGGGCAGCACAGTCAGGTGGCCGGGGGGCGGGAAAAAGGGGTCCGCATCACATCGCCGAGGCGGTGACCTGGACCGTACGGGGCGGTAACTTCGCTTGCGGTCCGCACAGCCGCAACCTCTTGGAGCCCCGATGCCCGAAGCCGTCATCGTTTCCACCGCCCGCTCGCCCATCGGGCGTGCCTTCAAGGGGTCCCTCAAGGACATCCGGCCGGACGACCTGACCGCCACGATCATCCAGGCCGCGCTCGCGAAGGTCCCCGAGCTGGACCCGCGCGAGATCGACGACCTGATGCTGGGCTGCGGTCTGCCCGGTGGTGAGCAGGGCAACAACCTGGGCCGCATCGTGGCCGTGCAGATGGGCATGGACTTCCTGCCGGGCACCACCATCACCCGCTACTGCTCCTCCTCGCTGCAGACCTCCCGGATGGCGCTGCACGCCATCAAGGCGGGCGAGGGCGACGTCTTCATCTCGGCCGGCGTCGAGATGGTGTCGCGGTTCACGAAGGGCAACTCGGACTCCTGGCCCGACACCCACAACCCGGTGTTCGCCGAGGCCGAGGCGCGCACGGCGGCCGTCGCCGAGTCGACCGGTTCGAGCTGGCACGACCCGCGCGAGGACGGCCTGGTGCCGGACGCGTACATGGCGATGGGGCAGACCGCGGAGAACCTGGCCCGGCTCAAGGGCGTGACCCGCCGGGACATGGACGAGTTCGGCGTGCGCTCGCAGAACCTGGCCGAGCAGGCGATCAAGAACGGCTTCTGGGAGCGGGAGATCACCCCGGTCACCACGCCGGACGGCACGGTGGTCTCCAAGGACGACGGCCCGCGCGCCGGGGTCACGCTGGAGGGCGTGGAGGGCCTCAAGCCGGTCTTCCGTCCCGACGGCCTGGTCACGGCCGGCAACTGCTGCCCGCTGAACGACGGCGCCGCGGCGCTGGTCATCATGAGCGACACCAAGGCGCGGGAGCTGGGCCTGACCCCGCTGGCCCGGATCGTCTCCACCGGCGTGACCGGCCTGTCCCCCGAGATCATGGGCCTGGGCCCGGTCGAGGCGAGCAAGCAGGCGCTGAAGCGGGCCGGCCTGACCGTCGGCGACATCGACCTGTTCGAGATCAACGAGGCGTTCGCGGCCCAGGTCATCCCGTCCTACCGGGACCTGGAGATCCCGCTGGACAAGCTGAACGTCAACGGCGGGGCCATCGCCGTCGGTCACCCGTTCGGGATGACCGGCGCGCGGATCACCGGCACGCTGATCAACGGCCTCCAGTTCCACGACAAGCAGTTCGGCCTCGAGACGATGTGCGTCGGCGGCGGCCAGGGCATGGCCATGGTGATCGAGCGGCTGAGCTGAGCCGGAGCGGAGGGTAGGGGTCGCCCCCGAGGCACGAGGGGGCGGCACCTGCCCGCAGCGGTGGCGAAGCTCAGCGCGACCAAAAGATCGAGCGGCTGAGCTGAGCCGGAGCGGAGGGTAGGGGTCGCCCCCGAGGCACGAGGGGGCGGCACCTGCCCGCAGCGGTGGCGAAGCTCAGCGCGACCAAAAGATCGAGCGGCTGAACTAGAGGGGCTGATCAGCTGAACCTGAGTGGTTTGGTGGTCGGATGGTGGACACGTCCCAGGCCCCCCAAGGGGCCTGGGAGATCGTTCCGCCTCTGCTGACGCCAGATCTAATCCCGCCGCGGCCTACCTGTGACCGAATCTCCCCCAGGATGTGACCTTTATCCTGGGGGTTCGGCATTTGCCCAGGTCAACCGGTATATGGGGGTGTCCGGAGTGACGAAAGCCCTGTCCAGTTCGTGACGTAATGCACTGCACGCCATTCCCAGGTCGGGACAAGCTGATGTAGGAAGTCGGGGGATCGAATCACTTCGGGAGTTAGTCAGTGAGCGCCATGTCTCTTGCCCTGCTGCTGACCACGGCCGCTGCCACGGCCGTGGGCGCTGCTGCGCTGCACGCCGTCCACGGCCTCCGCAAGCAGGTCACGGCCCTGCGCGGGGAGCTCGCGAGCTCGGTCCACACGCGTGGTGTGGCCGGCGTCCCGCACGCCCGCAGCGCCGCCGAAACCCCTGCCGCCGAGATACGGGCCGCTGTGGCCGAGGCCCTGGCCGAGGAGCGCGAGCGCGAGCTGGCCGAGGCGCGGGCCTTCTGGGCCGCGCAGGAGGCCAGGGACGCCGCCGACGCGCCCTCCCTGCTGGGCGGCCTGCCCGGGCTGGGCGAGGACAACCCGGTCTTCCTGCCCCGGCAGGCGGACATGGTGGGCCTGGACCCGCGTCCGGCCGAGGACTCCGCTTACGAGGACGAGTACCCCGAGTACGCCGCGGACTCCGCCGAGCTGGCCGCCGCCCGCCGTCGGCACCCCTCGCACCCCGACTTCGTACCGGTGCAGCCCAACCCGGGCGCCGACCACGAGCGCACGGTCAGCCGCCTGGAGGAGCTCGCCGAGGCCCGTACGGCCCTCGCGGACGTCCGCCCGGGCCCGCTGGGCACCCTGGACGTGTACGTCTTCACGGACGGCACCACGCTCTGCATGACCCCGGGGCACCGGGAGACCGCCGAGCGGCTCGCCGAGGCGCTCCGGTCCGGCACCGCGCCGGTCCTGCTGGGCGGTTCCGGGATCTCCGGCGCGTACGCCCTGACCTTCTCCTGCGGGGACGCCGAGGACCCGGAGAACAACGTCTACATCCTCGCGGACCGCGTCATCGCATCGCTCTGAGCTCCGCCTGCTCCACCAGCCGCACGGCCTCGTCCTGTTCCACGGACGGGGCCGTCGTCGTGTCCGGGCTGTCCGGCGGCAGGTGGCGCAGTGCTTCGGCCAAATCCCGGCCGGCCACCGCCAGCTGGTCCCCCACCGCGAAGAGTCCCGCATCGGGCATCTCGCGCGGCTCCGGTACGCCCTCCAGCCGCTGGGCCCGGGCGGAGAGTTCCCTCGCCAGCGCCAGTCCTTCGGCTGCCGCACCCTGCTGGAGCCGGCTCTGCGGCGCGGCCCTCAAGCGGTCGGCGAAACGTTCCACAACGGCGTCCAGGGGCGAAGTATCAAGCACTCGGCCGACCTTACGCGCCGTCGCGGCACCATTGCCAACGGGCGAACACTGCGGCACGGTGGCGTGAAGGGAACAGCACGACGGCGATACCCCCGGAGGCGCCCATGTCCGTAGAGTTCTCCGAGCAGACCCACCGCAACATGATCGACCGCATTCCGCAGAGCACCGGTCGTGATCTGTCCGACTGGCTCCGGGCCGTCGACGAGGGCCCCTCCCTCGTCCGGTTCGAAGAGAAGATCAGCTGGCTGCGCGGGGCGTATGAGCTCTCGTACGGCCAGGCCAAGGCCATCCTCCACGAGTACGACCTGCGCCGGGCAGCCAGAAAGTTCGGCTGAACCGAGCCGAACCGGGACACGGGAAGGCCCCGCGAGCATGCGCTCGCGGGGCCTTCCCCATGCCGGTCCGGTCCTGCCGGTCCGGTCCTGCTAGTCGTCGCCCGAAAGGATCGAGAACAGGCGCAGCAGCTCCAGGTAGATCCACACCAGGGTCATGGTGAGGCCGAAGGCCGCCAGCCAGGACTCCTCGCGCGGAGCGCCGTACGTCACGCCGTCCTCGACCTGCTTGAAGTCCAGGGCGAGGAAGCAGGCGCCGAGGATGACGCCGATGATGCCGAACAGGATGCCGAGGCCGCCGGAGCGGAAGCCCAGGCCGTCGCCGTCCGTGAACACCGAGAAGAGCAGGTTCACGACCATGAGCAGCATGAAGCCCATGGCGGCGGCCATCACGAAGCCGTAGAAGCGGCGGGTGACGCGGATCCAGCGCATCTTGTACGCGAACAGCACGCCGGCGAACACGCACATCGTGCCGAGCACGGCCTGGATGACCACGCCGGCGCCGATGTAGGTACTGGTCGCGGCGCTGATGACACCGAGGAAGACACCCTCGAAGGCGGCGTAGCCCAGGATCAGCGCGGGCACCGGCTTGGCCTTGAAGGCCTGGACGAGGCCCAGGACCATGGCGATCAGCGCGGCGCCGATGGCGATGCCGTAGGACTTGCCGATGTTCGCCGGGTCGACCGGCAGGGCGATCCAGGAGATGGCCGCCGTCAGCACGACCAGGCCCAGCGTCATGGCCGTACGGCTCACGACGTCGTCGATGGTCATCGCGTTGGCGCGGACCGGGGCCTGCGGCATCCCCGTGGCCGGGTCGGCCGCGTAGGGGTTGGTCGCGTACGGGTTGGTCGCGGTCCCGGCCTGCATCTGCGGCTGGGCTTCGAAGCCCGCGTAGCCGCCGTTGTCGCGGCTGAACCCCCGTCGCGAGAAGACCGGGTTGCTGCTCCTCATCTCACTCCTCCATGGCCACCGTGCGCGGCCTTGCATCAAGAGTAATGCGTTCGCAAAGAAAGCACTCTACTGCTGGAGGAGGATCTTAGGAGAAGGCATGGCGAACCGGCAGGGGATAAGAGGGACGGCGGCACGGGGCCGTGCAGTGCCCGGAGCCGGACTCGAACCGGCACGGCCCGAGGGCCAGCGAGGTTTAAGCTCGCCGTGTCTGCATTCCACCATCCGGGCAACGCCGTGCGGCTCGTTACATAAAGCCTTGAACGCAATGGCGAGCCTAACGGGAACACCCCTGTCACCAGACGCCCCTCTGTGCGATGTTGTCTGATTTTATTGGCGCTTGAGGCTCCGTCAGCGGCGAGAACACGGGGTCGGCCCGCTACGGGTGGCGATCACCCTCAGTTCGGGAATGACGGGATTTCGACGCCGGTGCGCCACCCTGTGCGCCACCCCGGGCCACCCCGGGCCACCCCCGGCCGGACCCCCCTCACCGCCCGGCCGTCACCCGGTCCGTCAGGGGGCACTGTCATACCAAAGGAGGACGCCCTCCCCCTCGCGGTCAGACTCCGGTCGCCCCGTGAACGGGCTCGGCGGCTGATCCCGGGCGGGCCGGGCGCCGGGACGATGGAAAGGTCCCGCAGACCGCGTCCGCCCCGAGGAGCTCCCGAAGTGACCACCATGAACTACGCCCCGCACACCACCCAGGCCGTGGCCGCCCGCGCCACCGGCCTCTCCAAGGTGTACGGCCAGGGCGAGACCCAGGTCGTCGCGCTCGACAACGTCTCCGTCGACTTCGGCCAGGGCGGGTTCACCGCGATCATGGGCCCCTCGGGCTCCGGCAAGTCCACCCTGATGCACTGCGTGGCCGGCCTGGACACCTTCTCCTCCGGCTCCGTCCGCATCGGCGAGACCGAGCTCGGCAGCCTGAAGGACAAGCAGCTCACCCAGCTGCGCCGGGACAAGATCGGCTTCATCTTCCAGGCCTTCAACCTGCTGCCGACCCTGACCGCCCTGGAGAACATCACGCTCCCCATGGACATCGCCGGCCGCAAGCCCGACAAGCAGTGGCTGGAGACCGTGATCCACATGGTCGGCCTCTCCGAGCGCCTCTCGCACCGCCCCACCCAGCTCTCCGGCGGCCAGCAGCAGCGCGTGGCCGTGGCCCGCGCACTGGCCTCCCGGCCCGAGATCATCTTCGGTGACGAGCCCACCGGAAACCTGGACTCCCGCTCCGGCGCCGAGGTCCTCGGCTTCCTGCGCAACTCGGTGCGCGAGCTCGGCCAGACCGTGGTGATGGTCACCCACGACCCGGTTGCCGCCTCCTACGCGGACCGTGTGATCTTCCTGGCCGACGGCCGGATCGTCGACGAGATGCACCGCCCGACCGCGGACGGCGTACTGGACCGCATGAAGGCCTTCGACGCCAAGGGCCGCACCAGCTGAGGCGTCCCCCGCCGCGCAGCCGCCCGCCCGCTGCGCCCGCGCGCCCGCGCGCCCGCCGTCCGACACCCTTCTTCCCCTGGACTCCTCCACCATGTTCCGTACCGCCCTGCGCAATGTCCTCGCGCACAAGGCCCGGCTGCTGATGACGGTCCTCGCCGTCACCCTCGGCGTCGCCTTCGTCTCCGGCACCCTCGTCTTCACCGACACCCTCAGCAAGGCCCTCTCCGGCCAGTCCGCCAAGAGCTTCGACGGCGTCGCCGTCTCCGTCACCTCCCACGGCTCCACCACCAACGAGGACGGGGTCAAGGAGGGCGAGCCGGGCATCAGCCAGAAGACCCTCGACCGGGTCAAGGGGCTCCCCGGGGTCGACGCCGTCTCCGGCCGGGTCTCCGGCTTCGCCGGGGTCGGCGACGAGAACGGCAAGCTGATCGGCTCCGGCTGGGCCAACCGGGGCTCCAACTACGCCCCGGTCAAGGACGGCAAGGACCCGCGCTACGGGTTCACCGACGGCACCGGCCCGGCCGCGGCCGGCCAGATCGCCCTGGACAAGGAGACCGCGAAGCAGGGCTCGTACAAGGTCGGCGACAAGGTCCGGGTGGCCACCAACGGGCCGGTGAAGGAGTACACCCTCGCCGGTGTGTTCACCACCGACGACGGCCAGGTCAACGCGGGCGGCAGCCTGGTCCTCTTCGACACCTCGGTGGCCCAGCAGCTCTACCTGCAGCCCGGCTTCTACCAGGAGCTGCTGGTCGGCGCCAAGGACGGCACCACCGCCGACACCCTGCTCGCCGAGATCAAGCCGCTGCTCGCCAAGAACACCACCGCCAAGACCGGTGCCGCACTGGCCGCCGAGCAGGCCAAGTCGATCGAGCGCGAGATGGCCGGCATGAGCACCGCGCTGCTGATCTTCGCCGGCATCTCCCTCTTCGTCGGCATCTTCCTGATCTACAACACCTTCACCATGCTGGTCGCCCAGCGCACCAAGGAGCTGGCCCTGCTCCGCGCCGTCGGCGCCAAGCGCGGCCAGGTCATCCGGTCCGTCCTGGCCGAGGCCGGGGTCGTCGGCATCATCTCCGCCACCATCGGTCTGATCAGCGGCATCGGGCTGGCGATCGGCATCCGGGCGCTGATGGACTCGCTCGGCGCCAAGGTCCCGGCCGGCGATCTGATCATCGCCCCGGGCACGGTCATCGTGGCCCTGGTCATCGGCGTGGTCGTCACCACCCTGGCCGCCCTGGTCCCGGCCTGGCGCACCGGCCGGATCCCCCCGGTCGCCGCCATGGGCAGCGCCCACCTGCCGGCCACCGCCAAGTCGTTGGTGCTGCGCAACGTCTTCGGCATCCTGCTCGGCCTGCTCGGCACCGGCATCGTCTTCCTCGGCGTCTCCATGGGCAGCGACGGCAAGGAGACCGTCGCGGCCGGCGGGTTCTTCCTGATGCTCGGTCTGATCGTGCTGCTGCCGCTGCTGTCCCGGCCGGTCATCGCCGCCATCCGCCCGCTGCTGGAACGCGTGTTCGGCGTGCCCGGCAAGCTGGCCGCGCAGAACGCGGTGCGCAACCCGCGCCGGACCGCCGTCACCGCCGCCTCCCTCGCCATCGGCCTCACCCTGGTCACCGCCATGTCGGTGATGGGCATCACCATGGGCAAGGCCGTCGACCGGATGAGCACCGACAAGCTCAAGGCCGACTACAAGGTCACCATGTCCGGCGGCATGGGCGGCCTGGACAAGTCGGTCGCCGAGACCCTGGCCAAGGCCCCCGGCATCAAGGCGGTCTCCCCGCAGACGGCGGGCTACCTGAAGATCGGCGGCGAGTTCCGGTCCGCCTCGGGCGTCAACCCGGCCGCCATCGGGGACCTGCTCAACGTCGAGGTGGTCAGCGGACAGCTCGGCAGCCTCGCCAAGGGCGAGGTCGCAGTCGCCGACACCACGGCCAAGAAGAGCGGCCTGTCGGTCGGCTCGGTCCTCCAGGTCCAGTACGACGACGGCACCAAGGCCCAGCTGAAGGTCGGCGCCGTCTACAAGGAACTCGACAGCCTGCTCTCCCCGTACGTCCTCGACAACAAGATCCTCGCCGCCCACAGCGAGGACCAGTACATCCCCGAGGTGTACGTGAACACCGTCGGCGGCGAGTCGAAGGCCGGCGAGAAGGCGGTCATCGACGCCCTCGGCAACAACCCGGCCATCTCCGTCGCCACCCAGCAGGACATGCGCAACGAGATGGGCGGCATGGTCAACCTGGCGCTGAACATCATGTACGGCCTGCTCGGCATGGCCCTGATCATCTCGGTGCTCGGTGTGGTCAACACCCTGGCGATGTCCGTCTTCGAGCGGACCCAGGAGATCGGCATGCTGCGGGCGATCGGCCTGGACCGGGCCCGGGTCAAGAACATGATCCGGCTGGAGTCCGTGGTGATCTCCCTGTTCGGCGCGGTGCTCGGTGTCGTGGTCGGCGTCTTCCTCGCCTGGGCGGGCGGCACCACCTTCTCGAAGTCCGTACCGGGCTACGAGCTGGTGCTCCCGTGGGACCGGATCGGCCTGTTCCTGCTGCTCGCGGCGCTGGTGGGCGTACTGGCCGCGATGTGGCCGGCCCGCAGCGCGGCGCGGCTGAACATGCTGACCGCCATCAAGACGGAGTAGCGGGCGGAGTAGCGGGCGCCGTCCCGCTCCCGGGACCCCGACGGGGCCCCGCGACCTGCACGGTCGCGGGGCCCCGGTGCGTTCCGGCGCGGACGGGCTCAGGCCGCCGGCCAGGTACGGGTCCGCAGTGGCAGCCCCGAGCCGCCCCCCGGGGCCGCCCGTACCGCCAGGACCTGGTTGACCCCCAGCCGGGCGTGCTCGAAGCCCAGGGCGGACGCGGCCATGTAGAGCCGCCACACCCGGGCCCGGCCGGGGGAGCTGAGGCGCACCGCCTCGTCCCAGGCCGCCTCCAGGCGGGACACCCAGGCGCGCAGGGTCAACCCGTAGTGCTCCCGCAGCGATTCCACGTCCCGGACCTCGAAGCCGGCCCGCTCCAGTTCGCCCACCGTGCTGCCCAGCGGGGACAGCTCCCCGTCCGGGAAGACATACGCGTCGATGAACTCGTCCACCCGGTAGGCCGCTTCGTCGGGCTCCGGGCGGCGGGCGATCTGATGGTTCAGCAGCCGGCCGCCCGGCCGCAGCAGGGCGTGCAGGATGCCGGCGTACTCGCGGTAGCGGGCCGCGCCGACGTGCTCGGCCATCCCGATCGAGGAAATCGCGTCGTACGGACCGTCCTTGACGTCCCGGTAGTCCTGGACCCGGATCTCGACACGGTCCGCCAGGCCCTCCTCGGCCACCCGCTTGCGGGCGTACAGCGCCTGTTCCCGGGAGAGGGTGACCCCGGTGACCCGGGCCCCGTACGCCCGGGCCGCGTGCAGGGCCATGGAGCCCCAGCCGCAGCCGACGTCCAGCAGCCGGTCGCCCTCGGCCAGCGCGAGCTTGCGGCAGACCAGGTCCAGCTTGTCGTGCTGGGCCTGCTCCAGGCTGCCGCCGGGCTGCCAGAAGGCGCAGGAGTACACCATGGAGGGGCCGAGGACGAGCTCGTAGAACTCGTTGCCCACGTCGTAGTGGTGGTGGATGGCCTTCCGGTCCCGGTACCGGGTGTGCTGCGTCCCGGACCGGTGCGGTGCCTCCTCGGCCGGGGGCCGGGGCGGCGGCCAGGGCCCGGCCAGCACCAGCAGGTCCCGCAGGGCCGCCCGCCGGGCCGCCCCGCGCACCGGGGCGGCCAGGGCCTTGGGGCGCTCCCACAGCAGGCCGGACAGCAGGCCCAGGGCCTCGTACAGGTCGCCCTCGATCGTCAGGTCGCCCGCGACCCACGCCCGGGCCAGCCCGAGTTCACCCGGCTTCCACAGCAGCCTGCGCAGGGCGCGGCGGTGCCGGAACACCAGTACGGGGGCGCCGGGCGGGCCCGCCTCACTGGCGTCCCAGGCGCGGATGCGCACGGGCAGCGGTGCCCCCAGCAGGGTCTCGGCAAGAGCGGCCAGCCGCGGTGCGGCGTCGGTCATGGCGAACACCTCCACAAAAGGCTCGACATTTCCGACTACCCAGCGTGGGCCTCCGGTACGCCGAAGGGGCCGCCCGCACCACGGATGGCAGGCAGCCCCTTCGGGGTCGTACAGGTCGTGCAGGCCGTGCAGGTCCTACGGCGGCGCATCCCGGGCCCTGGGGCCCGGGCCGGCCTCAGGAGGCCTTGGCCTTCTCGGCCGGAGCCGGGGCGGCAGCGGCCGGAGCCGGCTTGGCGGCCTCGTAGAACTCCTCGCGCGGGCTCTCCAGCGCGCCGAGGGAGACCACCTCGCGCTTGAGGAACATGCCGAGGGTCCAGTCGGCGAAGACGCGGATCTTGCGGTTGAAGGTCGGCATGGCCATGCCGTGGTAACCACGGTGCATGTACCAGGCCAGCCGGCCCTTGAGCTTGATCTTCATCCCGCCCATGACGATCATCGCAACGCCCTTGTGGACGCCGAGACCCGCCACCGCACCCTTGTTGGAGTGCGAGTACTCCTTCTGCGGGAAGCCCCGCATACCGGAGATGACGTTGTCGCCGAGCACCTTGGCCTGCCGGAGCGCGTGCTGCGCGTTCGGCGGGCACCAGGCGTTCTCCACGCCGGCCTTGCGGGCGGCCACGTCCGGGATCTGGGCGTTGTCGCCCGCGGCCCAGATGTAGTCGGTGCCGGTGACCTGGAGGGTCGGGGCGGCGTCGACGTGGCCACGGGGGCCGAGCGGCAGGCCGAAGCGGGCCAGCGCCGGGTTCGGCTTGACGCCGGCGGTCCACACGATGGTGCTGGAGTCGACCTCGAGGCCGTTCTTCAGCACGACGTGGCCGTCCACGCAGGAGTCCATCGAGGTGCCGAGGTAGATCTCGATACCGCGGGACTCGAGGTGCTCCTTGCCCCAGGTGCCCAGCTTGGGCCCGACCTCGGGGAGGATCTTGTCGGCCGCGTCCACCAGGATGAAGCGCATGTCCTCGCGCTTGATCGTGGTGTAGTACTTGGCCGCGTCGCGGGCCATGTCCTCGACCTCGCCGATGGTCTCCGCACCGGCGAAGCCGCCGCCGACGAAGACGAAGGTGAGGGCCTTGCGGCGGACGTTCTCGTCCGTCGTGGACTCGGCCTTGTCGAGCTGCTCGAGGACGTGGTTGCGCAGGCCGATGCCCTCTTCGACGCCCTTCATGCCGATGCCCTGTTCGGCGAGGCCGGGGATCGGGAAGGTGCGGGAGATGGCGCCGAGCGCGATCACCAGGTAGTCGAAGGGCAGCTCGTACGCCTCGCCGACGAGCGGCGTGACGACGGCGACCTTGCGGTCCTGGTCGATGGTGGTGACCCGGCCGGTGAGAACCTCAGCCTTGGGCAGCACGCGTCGCAGCGGGACGACAACGTGCCGAGGCGAGATGCTGCCTGCGGCCACTTCGGGGAGGAAGGGCTGGTAGGTCATGTACGACCGCGGGTCGACGACCGTGACGGTCGCCTCGCCGTAACGCATCTTCTTCATGATGCGCTTGGCTGCGTACAGGCCTACGTACCCACCTCCTACTACGAGGATCCTGGGACGCTCCGTGGTGCTCATGGAACGAGTATCCAGCACCCGGTAGAGGGACGCTCGTGAGCCCCTTCACAAGGTGACACAGTCCCTCTGCTACACTGCCCCGCCCACGTGACCCAGGTCATGGCGCGCAACGGGAACCACGGTGTAACGGGAGTCGTTGTACACCCGGTCTGAACTGGCCTCCAGGCCGTCAAGTGGACTGGACCACCGGCTTTGTCCATAGCTCCGATACGGAACCCGCAGCTCCCGCCATTCGCACAAACGCGTACACAAAAGGGGCCTGGAGGCCTCCGGAGGGCCTCGGGAGACCATTCCGGCGGCCCACCAGGCCCCTTTTCCTTGTGAAGAACTTCACGAAGTTCGTTCGAGCGGGGGCCGTGAACCCTCCTGACATGTCACATTCAGGCGGTCGCAGGCACGTGTACACGTTCGTGCGTACACTGATGTCATGAGTGATGAGAACGCCGTGACCGTGCGCGAAGCCCGGGCCCGCCTCGCGGACCACATCAACCGTGCGGAGCAGGGCGCGCCGACCGTCATCACGCGGAACGGCGCTCCGGTGGCCGCCATCGTCCCCATCGCGGACTTCAATGCGCTCGAAGAAGCGGCGGACGAACTGCTCGCACGCGAGGCGGAGGCGGTACTCGCCGACGGCGAACCGACCGTGACCATGGCCGAGCTGCTGGCCGACCTCTTCAGCGAACGAGGTGACAGCGCGGCGTGAAGTACGCCTTCCGGTTCACCACCGCGGCGCAACGCCAGTTGCGGGCGATCGACAAGCCGGCCGCGATGCGGATCCTCGCCGCCCTGACCGCGCTGGGCGACGATCCGTATCGCGAGGACGCCGACATCAAGAAGCTCACCGGCCCCTCCGGCTTGTACCGGCTCCGGGTCGGCAGCTACCGCATCGCCTATCAGGTCCTTGACGGCGAGCTCGTCATCCTCGTGGTCAAAGTCGGCGACCGCCGCGACATCTACCGCACCATCTGAATCCAAGCGATACGGCGGTGCTCCGGCAGCTGACCGGAGCACCGCCGTTCGACGATGTCCGCGGGTCAGGACCGCTGGTCGTCCGACTCGACCTCTTCCGCGGTCTTCCAGGCGATGCCGTCGAGGATGTCGTGTTCCGAGACCACGACCTCGGTGGCGCCGATCCGCTCCATGATGGCCAGCAGGACGAGTGCGCCGGCGCCGATCACGTCCACCCGGCCCGGGTGCATCACGCCGATCGCGGCGCGCTCCGCGTGGGTGGAGGTGAGCATCCGCTCGCTGATCTCGCGGACCTTCTCGTACGGGATGCGGGCGTGGTGGATCTGCGCCGAGTCGTACTCCGCGAGACCGAGCGCGATCCCGGCGACCGTGGTCACCGAGCCGGCCAGGCCGACCAGGGTGCGGGCCTCGGCCAGCGGCACCGATTCCGCCGCCAGGTCCAGCGCCGCCTCGATGTCCGCGCGCACGGCCGCGATCTGCGCCTCGGTGGGCGGGTCGCTGACGACCCCGTCCACCACCAGGTGCCGCTCGGTCATCCGGACACAGCCCACGTCGACCGAACGGGCGGCCCGGACGTGCTCCTCGCCGACCACGAACTCGGTGGAGCCGCCGCCGATGTCCACCACCAGGAAGGGCTTCTCGAGGTGGTCGGCGCCGGCCAGCTCCTTGGTGGCGCCGGTGAAGGAGAACTCGGCCTCCTGGTCCCCGGAGATCACCTCGGGCTCGACCCCCAGGATGCCGAGGACGCCCTGGACGAATTCGTCCCGGTTCTCGGCGTCCCGGGAGGCGGAGGTGGCCACGAACCGCAGCCGCTCGGCGCCCAGTTCCTTGATGACGGCCGCGTACTCGCGGCAGGCCGCGAAGGTCCGCTCCAGGGCGTCCTGGGCCAGCCGGCCCGTCTTGTCGACGCCCTGGCCGAGCCGGACGATGGTCATCCGGCGGTCCAGCTCGACCAGCTCGCCCGTTTCCGGGGTGCAGTCGGCGATCAGCAGCCGGATGGAGTTCGTACCGCAGTCGATGGCGGCGACCCGGGTCACTGGCCGTCCTCCTCCTTCTTCTCCCCGCAGGGGGTCACGCAGGGGCCCTTGGCCCACCACTCCGGCAGCATCGCCAGGGCCTCGTCGCCGAACGGGTTCACACCCGGGCCGGCCGCCAGCGAGTGGCCGACCAGCACGTGCAGGCACTTCACCCGGTCGGGCATGCCGCCCGCGCTCGGGAAGCCCTGCAGCACCTCGATGGCGTCCCGGCGCTCGATGTAGTCCTCGTGCGCGGCCCGGTAGGCGGCGGCCAGCTCCGGGTCCTCGGCGAGCCGGGCCTGCATCTCCTTCATCACGCCGTTGGCCTCCAGGGTGCCGATGGCGGAGGCGGCGCGCGGGCAGGTCAGGTAGTACAGGGTCGGGAAGGGGGTGCCGTCGGGGAGCCGGGGGGCCGTCTCGACCACATCGGGCTGCCCGCACGGGCAGCGGTGCGCGATGGCGCGCAGCCCGCGGGGCGGGCGGCCGAGCTGCTGTTGGAACGCCTCGATGTCGGCGTCGGTCGGCTCGGTCCGTTCGGTCTGGGGCGGGGGCGTCTGCATGCCTGGAGGGATCTCTTCTTCGTGGTTGCTCGGTCTGACTTAGTTGGCGTCGGGGCGGTCGGCCTTGTCGACGCCGTCCCAGACGTTGGAGTACCAGGGACGGTCGGCCGCGCCGTGTTCGGTGCGGCGCCGCTCCTCGGCCTCGGCGGTCGGATCGATCATGGTGTAGCCGATCTCCCCGGGCTGCACGAAGTGCAGGTGTCTGCGCGCCTGCTGCTTCACATAGGCCGGGTCCTGCCAGCGGGCCTTCTCGTCACGCAGCTCCTCGAGCCGCTGGCGCGCCTCGTCCGCGGCACGCTGCTGCTCCGTGATCTCCGAGCGCTGGGAGACGTACTGGCGCATCGGATAGGCGAGGGCGACGACCAGCGTACAGAGGACGAGCACCAGCAGCGCGGCCCGGCCGGTGAGCCGGCTGCGGCGCACCTGACGGCGCGACTGCGAGCGGTAGACGTGGGCTGCGGTCCGCTCACCGAGCTGCCTGAGCCTGGTCGCGGTGGAGAACCGATCCCGGTTCCCGGCCATGTCCCGCCTCCCCTGTGTACGCAGTACGTCCCCGCACACGGTACGGGACCGGGTGCGGGGACGTACGGAGGCCAGCCCCGAGGCGGGTGATTAGCCCTTGAAGCGGGGGAACGCCGAGCGGCCGGCGTACACCGCGGCGTCGTCGAGGATCTCCTCGATGCGCAGCAGCTGGTTGTACTTGGCGACGCGGTCCGAGCGGGCCGGGGCGCCGGTCTTGATCTGACCGCAGTTCACGGCGACGGCGAGGTCGGCGATGGTGACGTCCTCGGTCTCGCCCGAGCGGTGCGACATCATGCACTTGAAGCCGTTGCGCTGGGCCATCTCGACGGCGTCGAGGGTCTCGGTCAGCGAACCGATCTGGTTCACCTTCACGAGCAGGGCGTTGGCGGAGCCCTCCTCGATACCGCGGGCCAGGCGCTCGGGGTTGGTGACGAAGAGGTCGTCGCCGACGATCTGGACCTTGGCGCCCAGGCGGTCGGTGATGGTCTTCCAGCCGGCCCAGTCGTCCTCGAACAGCGGGTCCTCGATGGAGACCAGCGGGTACGCCTCGACGAGCTCGGCGTAGTAGTCGGTCATCTCGGCGGCCGAGCGGGACTGGCCCTCGAACTCGTACTTGCCGTCCTTGTAGAACTCGGACGCGGCGACGTCGAGCGCGAGCGCGATGTCCTTGCCCGGGGTGTAGCCGGCCTGCTTGATGGCCTCGATGATGAGGTCGAGCGCGGCGCGGTTGGACTCCAGGTTCGGGGCGAAGCCGCCCTCGTCACCGAGACCGGTGGAGAGGCCCTTGGTGTGCAGGACCTTCTTGAGGGTGTGGTAGACCTCGGCACCCCAGCGCAGCGCCTCGGAGAAGGACTCCGCGCCGATCGGGGCGATCATGAACTCCTGGATGTCGACGTTGGAGTCGGCGTGCGACCCACCGTTGAGGATGTTCATCATCGGAACGGGCAGCAGGTGCGCGTTCGGGCCGCCGAGGTAGCGGAACAGCGGCAGGTCCGAGGCCTCGGACGCGGCGTGGGCGACGGCCAGGGAGACGCCGAGGATGGCGTTGGCGCCGAGCGAGCCCTTGTTGTCGGTGGCGTCCAGGTCGAACATGGCCTGGTCGATCAGGCGCTGCTCGGTGGCGTCGTAGCCGACCAGCTCGGGGCCGATCTGCTCGATGACGGCGAGGACGGCCTTCTCGACGCCCTTGCCCATGTAACGGTTGGGGTCACCGTCACGGAGCTCGATGGCCTCGAAGGCACCGGTGGAGGCGCCGGACGGAACTGCAGCACGGCCGGTGCTGCCGTCGTCGAGGCCCACCTCGACCTCGACCGTGGGGTTGCCTCGGGAGTCCAGGATTTCCCGGGCTACGACGACGTCGATGGACGGCACGAGCATCTCCTTCTGGGATGTGACGCTGGGTGTGCGGTGGCGCATGGAGCCGGGGAGGCCCCTGCCGGTCTAGAGCCTAACCGGCTCCGGGCAGTGGGCCGGCCGACCGCCCGGGTCCTGGGACGAAAAAGGGCCCGAATACCCGTCTTACAGGACATAGGACCCTTGGAATCCGCCGGAATCCGCTGGAATCCGCCGGACATACGACCGCCCGGCACGTCGGGGACGTGCCGGGCGGTCGTGCTGTACCGGGGATGTACCGGGGGTTCAGCCGGGTGTCAGGAGAGCTTCAGCTTCTGGCCCGGGAAGATCAGATCGGCATCCGTGAGGATGTCCTTGTTCAGCTCGTACAGGTGCTGCCAGCCGCCCTTGACGCCGTGGGCGTCGGCGATGGCGCCGAGGGTGTCGCCGGCCTTGACCTCGTAGGAGCCGGTGCCGGTCTTCGGGGTGACCGGGGCCGCCGGGGCGGCGGGCTTCGCGGCCGGCTTGCTGACCGGCTTCGACGGGGCCGGGGTCTGGGAGCGCTCGGACCGGGTGGTGGGGGTCTCGGTGCGCTTGGTCTCGGTCTTCGGCTTGGTGGCCTTCTTGACCTCGGTGCCGCTCTTGGTGGAGGAGCCGTTCGAGGTACCGGCGGAGCCGCCGTTGTACGCGGCGTTGGTCAGGCCCTTGCCGCAGTGCGGCCAGGCGCCCTTGCCCTGGCCCTTGAGGACCTTCTCGGCGACGGCTATCTGCTGGGCCTTGGAAGCCTTGTTGGCGGTGGCGGCGTACGCCTTGCCGCCGTACGCGGCCCAGGTGGAGGCGGAGAACTGCAGGCCGCCGTAGTAGCCGTTGCCGGTGTTGATGGACCAGTTGCCGCCGGACTCGCACTTGGCGACGGTGTCCCACTGCGAGGCGGTGGCGGCGTTCGCGGTGCCCGCAGCCATGAGCGGGGCGGCGATCGCGGCACCGGTGACACCGGCGAGCGTGACGATCCGGGTGGCCTTGGAGGCGCGACGGTGCTTGCCCTTGCCGGAAAGCAGCATGGAACTTCTCCTCACCGACGCCTGCGAGGTGAGCTGTCGGGTTCGGGCGAGTGAGTTGCCCGGCCGCGCGACCTAGCGCGTGGCTTGACCCCAAGCCGTTCCCGCTGACCGTCTTTCAACGGCCGTCCGGGTCCGGCACTTACCTTGGTTCCCCCGCTCCTGCCTTCGGCGCTTGACGCGACGACTGTTCCCTCCGTCCGCCGGCAGGATTCGGCGATGCGGTCGAAGGGGCCCGCGGTGGCGAGCGATTCAGAAGGTAGACAGGTCTGCCCCGGATGTTCAACGAGCGTTTCGCACGCAAAACCGCCCCTACTTGCGCTCCCGGAAAGGGTGTTTGCGCAGGTGAGGGGCGGATTTACCAAAGGTCACAGGCAGGACACGCCAGTTGACCGGAAGAGACGCATGTCTCACTTGCTCGAAACGGACATTGAGCCCTTTCCGGTCGACCGAACTGGCCCTATTTCTCGCTTAGATCCAGATTCTGACCCGGCTTGATGAGATCCGCGTCGCCCCCGATGACCTGCTCATTGGCCTCGTAGAGGGCGTTCCAGCCGCCCTTGAGCCCCTTGGCGTCCGCGATGGCCGTCAGGCTGTCGCCGGGCTTCACGGTGTATGTCGGGTCCGTTTTTTCCGACTTCGCGTTGGATGTAGTGGTTCCTTCAACGGCGGGCGCACCGCGGTGCCGTCCGGTTCCGGTGTCCGTACCGGCCGTCGGGGCGCCGCCCGGACCGGTGGCGGGGGCGGACTGGGTGCCGGGCGCCGACGGGTCGGTGGTGGCACCGGGGGCCGTCGGGGCCGTGGGGTCCGCGGTCGGGCCGCCCGGCGTGGCCGGGGTGGTCGGCGTACCGGGCGCGAGCGGCGGGGCGGTGGGGTCCGTCGGGCCGGTCGGGGTGCCGGGAATCGTGGGGGTGCCCGGAGTGCCCGGAGTGCCCGGGGTGGTGGGCGCGGTCGGGGTGGTGCCCGGCGCCGGGGTCTCGCCGGCCGGCGCGGTCGGCGTACCGGGCGCGGTGGGCACGACCGGGCCGACGGGTGCGACCGGCTCGGTGGGCGGCAGTGGGGCGGGCATGGCCGGCACGCCGGGGGTGAACACCCCGCCCGGCACGGCCGTCGGGCCGAAGGCGCCGGAGCCGCCGGAGGAGTCCAGGTTGTCGTCCGGGCGGACCGGGGCGAGCGGCTGGGCCGGCTGGGGGCCCGGCTGGCCCGGGTCCACGGCGGCGGCCGGCCCGTTGCGGGTCAGTCCGGCCGACTCCGCGCACTGGGCCCAGGCTTCGGGCCCGTCGGTCGCCAGCACCCGTTCGGCGATGGCGATCTGCTGGGAGCGGCTGGCCAGGTCGGCGCGCGGGGCGTAGTCGAGCCCGCCGGCCGCCTTCCACTGCTCCTGGGTGAACTGGAGCCCGCCGTACGCTCCGCTGCCGTAGTCGGCGCTCCAGGTGCCGCCGCTCTCGCACTCGGCGACCCTGTCCCATGTGGCGGTGTCCGCCGCACTCGCGCTGGTGGCGGCGAGCAGCGGCAGGGCCAGGGCGGAGCCGGTGACTCCGGCCGTGACGACTATCGCGGGGGCCTGACGGGGCCGACGATGGCGGCCGTTCCCGGAACGCATGAGGGTGGACCTTTCGCGTGACAGCGGGGAGGTCACGGAACCTAGCGCCCCTCGAACGCTTGTCACAAGTCGATGCAGCGCAGATCACGCGAAGGTCACAGTCGGCCCCGGGGGTGCTGAACGGCGGTCAGTTAATTAGCGGGGTGTGAACCGAACCGGAAGGGTGCGCAGTCCACGCATGATCAGCCCGCCGCGCCAGCGCAGCGCCTCCGGCTCCACGGCGAGCTCCAGATCCGGAATCCGCGTCAGCAAAGTTGCCAGGGCTGTCTGGCCCTCCAGCCGGGCCAGCGGGGCACCCAGGCAGTAATGGATTCCGTGCCCGTATCCAAGGTGCTGATTGTCACTGCGGGAGAGGTCCAGGACGTCCGGGTCGGCGAACCGGGCGGGGTCGCGGTCGGCGGCGGCGAGGACGACGAGGACCGGATCGCCGGCCGCGATGTCCTGTCCGCCGAGCGTCAGCGGGCGGGTGGCGAACCGCCAGGTGGCCAGCTCGACCGGGCCGTCATAGCGGAGCAGTTCCTCGACCCCGGTGGCGAGCAGTCCGGTCTCCCCGGCGGCGAGGGAGGCCTGGAGGCGGCTGCGCTGGTCCGGGTTGGCGAAGAGGGAGTGGACTCCGTTGCCGATCAGGTTCACGGTGGTTTCGAAGCCGGCGAAGAGCAGGATGAAGGCCATGGCGGCGGCCTCGTTCTCGGTCAGGTGCTCGCCGTGGTCACTTGCCCGGATCAGACCCGAAATCAGGTCATCACCCAGATCATCCCTTTTGCGGTGGATCAGCTCGACCAGGTAGGTACGCATCTGCTTCACGGACCGGGCCACGCCGCCGCGCGGCCCCCCGCCGTGGCGGATCATCATCCCGGCCCAGTCGCGGAAGTCGTCCTGGTCCTCCCGCGGTACGCCGAGCATCTCGCAGATGGCGTAGATGGGGAGCGGGAACGCGAACTCGTGGATGAGGTCCGCCTCCCCCCGGCCGGCGAAGTTGTCGATCAGGTGGTCGGTGAGCTCCTGGACCCGCGGGGTGAACTCGGCGACCCGGCGCGGGGTGAAGGCCTTCGACACCAGCCGCCGCAGCCGGGTGTGGTCCGGCGGGTCGATGTTCAGCAGATGGGTCATCAATTCCGCCTTGCGCTCCCCCGGAATCCCGGTCTTGCCCTTGGCGTGCGCGGGCTCGGCATGGTGCGCCGGATTCTTGCTCAGCCGCTGGTCGGCGAGGGCCTGGCGGGCGTCGGCGTACCGGGTCACCAGCCAGGCCTCGACCCCGCTGGGCAGCTTGGTGCGGTGCACCGGGGCGTGCTCGCGCAGCCAGGCGTACGCCGGGTAGGGGTCGGTCGCGAACTCCCAGTCGAAGAGAGTGGGGGCCTCCGGGACGTCCGGGGCGTCAGGGGCGCCTGCGGCGTCAGGGGCGGCGGCTGCTGCGGCGGTGGCGGGGTCCTCGTGCACCGTCCGACGGTATCCCGCCGCCGGGCCGCCACCCCTTATGGGTGGTTCGCCGCGGCTGTCCGCAGATCGGACAGAGCTTGACCTCGCCTTCCCCGGTGTTCCTACTTTCGGTTCTGTGGATGTGAGGATCTTGAAAAGCAGTTTTGCGGTGGTGGAGCGACGGGCCGAACACGCGGTCAAGTTCTTCTACTCCCACCTGTTCTGGCACAACCCGGAAGTACGCCGTCTGTTCCCCTCCTCCCCCGAGGACATGGAGCGGCAGCGGGACCGGCTGTTCGCCGCGCTCACCCATGTGGTCGCCCACCTGGAGGACGCGACCCTCGTCCCCTATCTACGGGACCTGGGCCGCGACCACCGCAAGTTCCTCACCGGCCCCGAGCACTACGCCGCCGTCGGCTCCAGCCTGCTGGCCGCGCTCGCCGAGACCTCCGGCGAGGCCTGGACCCCGGAGGTGGAGAAGGCCTGGGCCGAGGCGTACCAGGTGATCGCCGACGCGATGACGGCCGGCGCCGCCGAGAGCGAGGACCCCCCGTGGTGGGACGCGGAGATCGTGCGCCACCTCCGGTACGGGGAGGACATCGGGGTGCTGACGCTCCGGCCGCACCAGCCGCTGCCCCACCGGGCCGGCCAGTACGTCAGCGTGAGCAGCGACCGGGTGCCGGCCACCTGGCGCACCTACTCCATCGGCAATGCGCCCCGCCCCGACCACACCCTCGACCTGCACGTCAGCCGGATCGAACGGGGCCGGCTCAGCACCGCCCTGGTCCGCGAGGTGCAGCCCGGCGAGCTGCTGCGGCTGGGTGCCCCCGGCGGGCAGATGACCCTGCGCCGGGACGGCCGTCCGGTCAGCCTGATCGCCGCCGGTACCGGCTGGGCGCCGGTGCTGGCCCTGCTGGAGGAGCTGGTCGCGGACCCTCCCGATCAGGACGTGCGGCTGTTCGTGACCGCCCGCGAGCAGGCGTACCTGTACGACCGCCCGCTGATCGACGCGTACGCGGAGGCCTGCCGCTGGCTGAGCGTCACCTATCTCACCCCGGCCCCGGGCAGGCACCGCACCCAGGCCACCGAACGGCTGGCCACCGCGCTGTGCAACCGCGGCCTGTGGCCCGACCAGGACGTGTACCTGAGCGGCCCGGCGGCCTTCATCGAGGAGACCGCCGCCCTCCTGGAGGCGCTGGGCGCCCGCCCCGACCGGCTCTTCCACGATGCGCTCCCGGCCGCCGTCCCCGCGCACGCCCGGCCGCTGGGCTTCGGCGAGTGGTTCCTGAACCGCCCGTCGCCCCACTGGCACAACCCGTCGGCCCGCGACCCGTACGGCCGCTGAGCCACCGCCCCGCGCCCCTCCTTTTACTCTTCGAGGCCTTCGGCGGCCCGGATCGCGTCCCGGTAGGTGCGGGCCGCCGCGCGCAGCGCGGTCTCCGGGTCCACCCCCGCCGCCTCGGCACGCGCCGCGAGGGCCAGCAGCTCGTACCCGATCCCCTCGCCCTCCGGCAGGGCCACCGGCACACCGCCCGCCCGGACCCGGCCGGCCAGCTTGGCCGCCAGCGCCAGACCGGGCTGCCCCAGCGGGATCCCGTCGGTCACCGAGGCGCGCTGCTTCTCGGCCGCCTTGGTGCGCAGCCAGTGCGCCTTCACGTCCTCCGGGGTTTCGGCCTCGGCGTCGCCGAAGACGTGCGGATGCCGGTGGACGAGCTTCTCCACGATCGTCCCGGCCACGTCGTCCACCGAGAACGGCTCCTCGGGGTCCTCCTCGGCGATGCGCGCATGGAAGACCACCTGGAGGAGTACGTCGCCGAGCTCCTCGCGCAGCTCGTCCCGGTCGCCGTCCTCGATCGCCTCGACGAGCTCGTACGCCTCCTCGATCCCGTACTTCGTCAGGCCCTGGTGGGTCTGGCGGGAGGACCAGGGGCATTCCCGGCGGATCCGGTCCATCACCTGGACCAGGTCGAGCAGCCGGGCGCCGGGCAGGTCGTAGGAGCCGGGCAGCAGCTCCAGGTCGGGCATGCTGTGCCGGCCGGAGCCGGCCAGCCGGGCCAGGCCGTCGGTGAGCCGCCGGTCGCCCTCGCCCGAGGGGAGCACCACCACGGTCCGGCCGCCGGCGCACTCCTCGACCAGCGCGTGCGCGTCCGGGCTCTCCCGTACGACCTCGATCCCGGCCTCCCGCAGATAGGGCAGCTGCGGGTGGTCCGGGTCGGCGCACAGCACCAGGTCGGCGGCGTGCAGGGTCTGCCAGGCGGACCAGGACAGCACCCCGGGGGCGACCCGGTGGCTGGTGGTCAGCAGGACGATGCGGCCGGTGGGCTCGGCGGTCGGGTGCTCGGAGGGCGGCTGCTCGGCGGTCGGGTGCTCAGTCACCCTTCGAACCTACCTCCGCCGGCGGTCAGGCCCCGGCCGGGGGCTGCTCGGGCCTGGTCTTCTGGCTGATCCACGAGGTCTGCTGGTCGCCGACGGTGATCTGCCGGGTGTCCCAGGCGCCGTAGCGCGGGTTCACCTCGATGTGCAGCTGCTCGGCGGCCTTGGCCAGCGGCTCCAGCACCTTGTCCTCGCCGTAGCGGTCGCTGAGCTTGGTGAAGAGCAGCTGGAAGCGGATCTCGTCCTCGACCTGGCCGGGCGCGAGCGGCACCCGCTGCGCCAGCATGATCTCGTCCATCTTCTGCCGGCTGCCGCCGGTCTGGGCCAGCTGGCCCTTCTGCACTTCCTCGATCTCCTTGACGGAGACCGTGATCCCGGCCGTCGCGGCGGCCTTCTCCAGCACCCTCAGCTGGATCATCTTGCTGAGCTTGACCCGTTCCAGCTGGGTCGAGCCGGCCATCAGCTGGGCGGCGTTGCCCGAACGCTGCTGGGCGTCCCGGACGTCCTTCACCTGGGCCTGGAGCGCGGAGGTGGTGATGCGTTCACCGCCGACGACAGCCGCGGTGCCGGGTCGGGCTTCGCCCGAGCACGCGGAGAGCAGCGGGGCCGCGAGGAGCAGGGCGGCGGAGACGGAGAGCGCAGTGCGACGGTGCAAAGGAGCCTCCAGGGCCGGGCGGAGATTGTGCAGCGGTGCACAAGGGCCTTGCGGTGATCGATGGTATGAGCTCAGGTTGATCGGAGCCACTGGTTCGACCAACGATTCCCGGGCTGTTGGGGTGCGTGTTCACCCGGTGGCCATCCTTCTGTCGTCCACCCCTGCCAAGGTTCCCCCACCATGTCGACACCGCACCGCTCCCCGCGCCGCCACAGCCTCTACGGATCGGCGCTCGCGGCGCTGATCGCCGTCGTGGGGGTGGCTGCCGGGGACGCGATGGCGCGGGTGTTCCCGTACGGCCACCGGCACCGCAGCATCAACGACCTCGGCAACCAGTTCGTGCCGTTCCATGCGCACCTGTGGGACCTGATGCACGGCCGGGCTGCCGGCGGAGTGCTGCTCAACTGGCAGTCCGGGTACGGGACCAGCTTCCTGCCGGACCTCGGGACCTATCTGACCAGCCCCTTCGCCGTGCTGGTCGGGTTCTTCCCGCGCCAGGACATCGACCTCGCGGTGTACGTGGTCACGGTGCTGAAGATCGCGGCGGCCGGGGCGGCCATGGCCTGGCTGCTGCGCACCATGCGGACCGGGCCGTGGTGGGGCGCGGCGGTGCTGGGCGCCTCGTACGCCCTGTGCGGATGGTCGGTCATCGAGGCCTCGTACAACCCGATGTGGCTGGACGGACTGATCGCCTTCCCGATGCTGTGCCTGACCGGGGAGTGGGCGCTGCGCGGACGCCGTGCGGTGCTCGCCCCCCTGGTCGTGGCGGTGTCCTGGACGGCCAACTTCTACACCGCCTATATGGCCACCCTCGGCGCGGCGCTGGTGCTGCTGGTGCGGGTGGTACTGGAGCGGGAGGAGGTACGCGCCCGGGTGCGGGTGGTGCTGCGGGCCGCGGGCAGCACCCTGCTGGGCATCGCGCTGGCCGCACCCGTGCTGGTGCCGGTCTTCCTCGGGTCGAAGCACGCCTACCCGGGCCTGGTACGCGAGTTCACCCCGGTGGCCTGGACAGACCTGTTCGCCCGGCTGCTGCCGGCCACCTACAGCTTCTCCTCCCCCGCCCTGTTCGTCGGCACCGGCACCCTGCTGCTGGCGGCGGCGCTGCCGTTCCACCGGGCGGTGCCGCTGCGGCCCCGGCTGTGGTGGACCGGGCTGCTGGTGGCGGTGCTGCTCTCCTTCCAGTGGAAGCCGACGCATCTGGCCTGGCATGTGTTCGCCACGCCCAACGGCAGTGCGTACCGGCAGACGTTCGTGCTCGCCGGGATCGTGGTGATCGCCGCGTGGACCGGGCTGGCGGCCGGCCGGCCGGGGCTGCGCCCGCTCGCCGGAGGTGCGGCCGTGCTGACCGGAGCGGTGCTCTGGTCGAGCGGCAGCCGGCTGCCCACCGCCACCTCGTACGCCCTGTTCCTGGGCGGGCTGCTGGCGGCGGCGCTCGCCTGGTGGCTGCTGCACCACCGCCGGTTCGCCGTCCCGGCGGCGGGACTGCTGGCGCTGGTGCTGGCCGGACAGGCGGCGGCCACCACCGCCTGGGGCCACCAGGGCAAGCTCGGCGGGCTGGACGACTACCCCTCCTGGGGCCGCGAGCACACGGCGCGGTCGGCGGCGCTGGCCGCCGCCGAGGGCTGGCCGGCGTACCGGACGGACCCGAGCCGGCCGGCCCTGACCGGCAACGACCCGATGCTGCTGGGCGGCGAGGGCGGCGCGTACTACAGCAGCCACACCCCGGACGTGTTCACCCGCACCATGGTGGCGCTGGGGGCGGGCTGGACCTCGCGCGGGCGCAATGTGCAGAGCATCGACAACCCGGTGACGGACGCACTGTTCGCGGTGGGCGCCAGGCTCCAGCCGGACGGCACGGTCACCCGCCGGGAGACCCTGCCGCTGGTCACGGTCCGGCCGCCGGCCGCGGCGGCGCCGGTCTACGGGGACTCGCCGTTCCGCAACCAGGAACTGCTGCTGGGTGCCAGGGTGTACGCCGATCCGGTGGCGCCGGGGGTGTGCGCGGCCGGCACGGAGGCGTTCCTGTGGGCTCCGGAGTACAACGCGCGGGCCCGGCTGGCGGACGGGCCGGCCTTCCTGATGCACGGCAATGCGCCGCGCAACCGGGCGGCGCTGCAGCCGCTGGGCCGCTCGAACGGGGCTGCCTCGGCGCTGGTCTTCGACCGGAAGCCGCCGCGCCGCTGGACCCTGGCCTGCCTGGACCGGTCCCGGCTGGACACGGCCGTCGCCGGGCTGCGGGCCACGGCGGCCACCTCGGTCCGGGTCGGCTCCCGGGGTGTCAGCGCGGAGCTGCCGGCCGGAACGCCGGCCGGTTCGGTGGCGGTGCTGGCCGCTCCGCGGATAGCGGGCTGGACCTGCAACGGCCGCCCGGCGGGCCGCCACCTGGGCCTGGTCGCCGTGCCGCTGGACGGCCGACCCCGTGAGATCACCTGCACGTTCCGACCGCCGGGCCTGGTGGCGGGCGGCGCGGTGGGCGGCGCCGGGCTGCTGGCCCTGGGGGCAGTCGCACTGTGGCCGCGGTTGCGGAGCCGCCGGGGCTAGTAGCCCGCGGTGTGGGCAATCGTCCCGCAGGGCGGGACGGGTGGGCACACCGGCGGGGGTCAGCCGCGGACCTGGCCCAGCCAGTGGAGGGTGCGGCGGATTTCGGTGGGGAAGGGGTGGGACGGGCCGTGGAGGCGTTCCGCGTCGAAGAGGAGGCGGGCCAGGGTGTCGTGGGCGGCCTGCCGGTCGCCCAGGGAGAGCAGCAGGTGCGCTATCCGGCGCCGGACCTCCAGCGGGAGCTCCGGGTCCGGGTTCGCGTAGTGGTTCTCGAAGAGGGGGAGCAGGGAGCGGTACTCGGCCAGGGCGGCGGCCGGTTCGCCCAGCTGGTCCAGGCACTGGGCCGCCTCGTAGCGGAAGCGCAGGCCCTGCGGGTCGCCCGGCGGTAGTTCGTCGGCGAGCCGGCGGAGTTCGGGCAGGGCGCGGCGGTACTGGCCGTCGTCCATCAGGGTGGCCGCGTACTGCTTGCGCAGGGAGCGGACCACCGGGGACTTCTCGCCGTGCTGGGCCGCGGCGGCCGGCAGCAGGGAGCCGAGGATGTCCACGGCCTGGGTGAGCCGGCCCTGGTCGAGCAGGCGCTTGACCTCGTCCACGGAGGAGGCGATGTCCGGGCGCGGCGGGACCGCCGGGCGGGGCGGCACGACGGGCACCGCGGCCCGGTCCGGCCAGGGTGCCATCGGGCGCAGGAAGGGCCGGGTCGGGTCGAGCGGGCCGGCCGCAGTGCCGTGGGCAGGCAGCAGCGGGGCCAGGGTCTCGTACACCTCCTGGGCGGAGGAGGGCCGGTCCTGCGGGTCCTTCGCGAGGAGGTGCAGCAGCAGGGCTTCCAGCTGGTGCGGGATCTCCGGGCGGAGCTGGCGGACCGGGAGCGGCGGCTCGTACAGGTGCCGGTGGAGCACGCCGAGCGCGGTGGAGCCCGCGAAGGGGACGCTGCCGCTGAGGAGTTCGTACATGAGCACGCCGAGGGCGTACAGGTCGGTGCGCGGGCCGACGGCGCCGCCCATGGCCTGTTCGGGGGCCATGTAGGCGGGGCTGCCGATGGGCGAGCCGGTGTGGGTGAGGCGGGTGGTGTCGGTGTCCATCACGGAGGCCACGCCGAGGTCCAGGACGAGGATGGTGCCGTCCGGGCGGACCATCACGTTCCGCGGCTTGAGGTCGCGGTGGACGATGGGCACCGCGTGCACGGCGGAGAGCACCGAGCACAGCTGGGCGGCGACCGAGACGGCCCACTGCCACGGGTAGGGCTCGTGCTCGGCGAGGTGGTCGGCGAGGTCGGAGCCCTCGACGTACTGCATGACCAGGTAGAGGTCGTCGCCGTCGCTGCCGGCGTCGTGCACGGTGACCAGCCCGGGGTGGTCGACCTGGGCGGTGACCCGGCATTCGCGGACGAACCGGCGGCGCAGTTCCTCGGCGACGGTGCCGGGGCCGGCGACCTTGTCGGGGCGCAGCAGTTTGACGGCGACCCGGCGGTCGAGCCGTCGGTCGTACGCCGTCCAGACCTGGCCCATGCCGCCCTGGCCGAGGACGGTGGCGAGCTGGTACCGGTCCGCGATGACGCGTTCGGCGGCGGGGGCGCCGGCCCCGGTGGTGGCGGGAGCGGTCACCGGTCCTGCTCCCGGCCGTCCTGCTTGCGCAGCAGTTCGCTCAGCTCGTCGAGTTCGGCGCGGACCTGGCCGATACGGGGTGCCGGGGGCGCGGGGTGGGTCCGCGGGCCGGGGTCGGGGGCGGGGCCGGAGCCCTGCGGCACGGTCTGCCCGGCCGGCGGGTAGCCGTAGTGGGTGGGGCCGTTGGGCGGGGCCGGCGGGTACCAGCCGGCGGGCGGCACCGGCTGCGGGTGCGGGTGGTTCGCGTGGTGCTTGATGTCGGCGTAGAGGAAGTAGGCGACGATCGCCGCCGCCATGGCGAGCAGGACCCCCATGCCGGTGTTGCCGCGCCAGGTGCTGGCGTCGGGGGTGGGGTCGGTACCGAGCAGCCAGAGGCAGAAAACGGACAGGACGGCGTTGGTTCCGCACAGGATCCAGTCGAGGGGGCGGCGGGTGACGACGGCGAGCCGGATCAGGGTCCCGAAGGCGAGCATGCCGCAGCTCACCAGGGGCAACAGGGCGAACAGCACGCGCATGGTCACCACGAACCCGCTGTTGGGACGGTGTTCCTGGTGGTGCGGCGGCGGGTAGCCGGGGCCGTGCATCACTGCTCCTGACGGGCCGTACGGACGAAGGATGGCGCAAAACTGCTCGGGGCAGAGCGTATAGCCGGAAAGGGACACCCGGTCAGGGGATGTCCAGGATGCAGCCCAACCGTTGTGCGGAAGCGGGAATTCGGCTCCTGCGCGTTCATTCCGGGGTGACGGTTCCGTCGGTGAGGCCGTCGTAGAGGCCCTGGACCAGCTGTTCGCCGAGCCGTCCGGCCAGCCGCAGGGCGTCCTCGAATGCGGCGAGCGCCCGGAACCGGTCGCCGTAGCGGCGCTGTTCGGCGAGCGGCAGCCGGGGCAGCTGGAGCCGGCGTACGTCGAGCCGGGTGGCGGTGGAGACGTAACTGCTGGCCTGCCGCTGGTTGGCGGTGCCGCGCAGGAAGCCGGCCAGGAACCAGGGGTCGAGGGCGGCCGGGTCGGGGCGCAGCAGCTGGAGGTTGCGGCCGAGGGCGGCGCCGGCGGTGGCGGGGCCGATCACGCGGGCGGTGGTGGCGCCGCCGATCACGGGGACGACCACGTCCCCGGGTTCGGTGAGGACCGGCTCGTCGGCGGTGTCGGCGAGGGTCCCGGAGGGGCCGGTGCCGGCGTAGACGTCCTGTTCGGTGAGGACGGGTGCGCTGCCGGTGCCGCTGCCGGTGCCGGTACGGAGCACCAGGGCGCTGGCCCGGGCAAGTTCGCCGATGGTGGTGAGGGGCAGCCGGGCGGGGTCGCCGTCGGCGGTGGCGGGGGCGGCGGGCGGCGGGGTGAGCCGGGCGGCGAGGGTGAGCGTTTCGTCGAGGCGGTCCCGTACGGCGGTCAGGGCGGCGGGGCCGGCCCCGCCGGCCGGCGGCGGCAGGTGGCGGGCCGGGGTGAGGTCGACGTCGTCGTCGAGGAGTTCGAGGACCGGGACGACCCGGCTGATGCCCGGGACCTCCTCGGTGCCGCCGGTCCGGTCGTACGTCTCCCAGGCGTCCAGTACCGCGCTGTGGACGGCGGGCCAGGCGGCCCGCTCCCGGCCCGCCCCGGATTCGGCGAGCGGGGCGGTGTCCACGAGCAGCAGTCCGGCCGGCGGCGGGAGGTGCGGGGCGGGCTTGCGCAGCACCCACAGGTGGAGCGGGATGCCGTACGGGGGCGCGGCGCCGGCCGGCAGGGCGGCGACGGCGCGCAGGGCGCCGCGGCGCAGCAGGTCGGCGCGGATGCGGCGGCCGGAGCGGCGGGCCGCGACGGCGGGCGGCATCAGGAGGACTGCGGTACCGCCCTCGCGGAGGCGGGCGAGGGCGTGCTGGACCCAGGCGAGCTCGGATTCGGTGCGGGCGGGGAAGCCGTACTCCCAGCGGGGGTCGTAGGCGAGTTCCTCGTGGCCCCAGTTGCGTTCGTTGAAGGGCGGGTGGCAGAGCACGGCGTCGGCGGTGAGGCCGGGGAAGGCATCGGAGCGCAGGCTGTCGGCGCCGGCGGCCACGACCTCGGCGTCGCCGTGCAGGGCGAGCCGGAGGGCGCTCAGGGCGGCGAGTTCGGGGCTGCTGTCCTGGGCGTACAGGGTGGCGGGGGCCTGCGGCCGGCTGCGGACGGCGCGCAGCAGGGTGCCGGTGCCGCAGGCCGGGTCGAGGACGGTACGGGCGGCGGGGCCGGCCAGTTGGGCCATCAGTTCGGCGGGGCCGGGCGGGGTCGGCGTGTACTGGCGGGGGCTGGTGTCGAGATGCCGGCCGAGGAGGAACTCGAAGGCGTTGCGGGCGCCGAGTTCGGCGGCGAGGGCGGCCACCCCGCGGGCCAGGGGCATGGCTTCGGGGCCGGGGGCCGTGAGGGCGAGGGGGTGTCCGGCGCCGAAGCGGGCGCCGAGCACCTCGTGGAGGAGCGGCCGGAGGAGGGTGGCCATCCGCTGGTCGGAGACGGCTGCGGGGGCGCGCCAGTCGGTGGGCCGGTCGCGTACGACGAGCAGGACGCAGCCGGCTTCGAGCAGCCCGGCGACGGCTCCGGCGGGGTGTCCGGAGAGCTGCTGCCAGACCCGTTCGCGCAGCGGGACCTCGGCGAGCTTGCCCTGGGCGCGCAGCCATTCCTCGACCTCGGGCAGCGCGAAGGAGGGGCTGGTCTCGGTGCCGCCGACGGGCTTGGGGAAGTCGGGGTGGCGGCGGCGCCAGTTGCTGACGGCGGCGCGGCCGACTCCGGCGAGGCGGGCGATCTCGGCGGCGGTGACCTCTGCGGTGTTCTCCGGCATGCGCGGAGCATACCCGTACACACTCCGGAACCGACTTCACAGCGTGAACCCTTCTCACCGCGTGAACGGTGTTGACTCAGTTAACAGCATCTGTTGTGATGATTCCCGTCAGCCCGACCGATCGATCGAAGGACGCAACTCATGTCGCACGCCTCGAAGTTCACCCGCACCGCCGTCGTCGGCGCGGGAGTCGCGCTCGCCCTGGTGACGCTCGGCGCCTGCTCCGACACCGAATCCGACGCCGGCAAGGCCGCCGAGAAGAGCAGCGCCAAGCCCGCCGCCTCGGCCGCCGGCTCCCCCGGCAACTCGCCCGCCGCCTCGGGGAAGCCGGCGGAGCAGGAGCAGGAGCAGAAGAAGAAGGCCGCGTTCAAGGGCGACGGCACCTTCGAGGTCGGCAAGGACTTCCAGCCCGGCACCTACCGGACCACCGGCAACAGCGGCACGGGCTGCTACTGGGAGCTGGCCAAGGACTCCTCCGGGGAGCTCGACTCGATCATCGCGAACGACAATGTGACCGGCTCCAGCTACGTGACCGTCAAGGCACCCGCCAAGCTCCTGAAGACCAACGGCTGCAAGGACTGGGAGGCGGTGGACGCCAAGCCGTCCGGCACCCCGAAGACCGAGATCAAGGGCGACGGCGGCATGGTCCGGGTCGGCGCCGACATCGCCCCCGGCACCTACAAGTCGGCCGGCCCGGCGGAAGGCAGCCTCGGCTGCTACTGGGAGCGCGCGAAGAACGCCGAGCACGGCCTGGAGTCGATCGCCGCCAACGACAACCCGACCGGCTCGGCCGTGGTGACGATCTCCCCCAAGGACGGCTACTTCAAGACCACCGGCTGCGCCGACTGGAAGAAGACCGGCTGACCCCGCCCCCGGCCGCCCCTGACCCCCTGGCCCCGCTCCCGCCCCCCGGCCGGCCCCCCTGGGCCTCCCCCGGCCGGCCCGGCCTGCGGCCCCCCGCCCACAGGCTGTGCCTACCAGCGCCTTACACTGCCCCCTCGCCCGGCAAAACCCTCTGCACAAGGAAGTTGCTCCCATGCGCACAGCCCGCGTGACCGTCACCGCCGCCCTGGCTTCGGCCGCCCTCCTCGGGCTGACCGCCTGCAACGGATCCGACTCCGCCGACGGCGCCAAGGCCAGTGCCAAGGCGAGCACTTCGGCCACGCCGACGCCCAGCCCGAGCGTGAGCAAGGCGCCGTTCGCCGACCTCTCCGGTCCGGAGATCGCCGACAAGTCCCTCGCCGCCACCCGCGCCGCGCAGACGCTGCGGGTCAAGGGCCAGGTGCTGGAGGACGGCAAGCCGATGACCCTGGACCTGGCCATCACCAAGTCCGGTGACTGCGCGGGCTCCGTATCCGTGGCGAAGGAGGGGTCGATGAAGATCATCAAGAACCCCACCACCCTGTACTTCAAGGGCGACGCCCAGTTCTTCCACAACTCCCTGAAGGGCACGCCCAAGGCCGAGCGGGACGCGGTGGTCAAGCAGCTCGCCGACCGCTGGGTGAAGAAGGCGACCACCGCAGCGGATTCCAAGGAAATATCCGCCATGTGCGACCTGGACGAACTGCTCGGCGAGTTCGGCACCATCTCCCTCGCCCGCAAGGGCCAGGAGACCCAGCTGCCGGCCGGCCCGGCCTTCACCCTCACCAACAGCTCCCCGGACGGCGACGAGACCTACTGGGTCGCCACCCAGGGCGAGCCCTTCATGCTCAAGGCCTCGATCGCCGGCAAGGAGAACGGTGAGCTGAACTTCTCCGATTTCAACAAGCCGGTCGACACCCAGGCCCCGGCCGACAAGGACATCGTCGACGGCGACAAGCTGGGCGGCGGCGCCACCGACAACGCCTGATCCCACGCCACCCCGGCCCTGCACCACCGGCCCCCGGCCCCCGGCCCCGGCACAGCCCTCAGCGGGCCAGCCGGGCCGGGGGCGCCGTGGGATTGCCGCCGGTGAACAGCCGCTGGTCCGGGCAGCCCGACAGCACCCGCTTCATCGCGTCCCGCTCACCCGCGGTGACCCACAGCCGGTACTTCTGCTTCACCGCGACCTGGGCCGCGACATAGGTACAGCGGTACGACCGGTCCGGCGGGAGCCAGGTCGCCGCGTCCCCGTCCCCCTTCTTCCGGTTGGCCGCGGGCTCCACGGCGAGCAGGTTCAACGGGTCGTTGGCGAAGGCGATGCGCTTGGCCTTGTCCCAGGAGCCGGCGCCCTTCTGCCAGGCGTCCGAGAGCGCGACGACATGGTCGATGTCCACGCCGGCGTCCGGCTTCCCGCGTTCGTACTCGATCCGCTCCCCCGTGTACGGGTCCTTCTCCAGCACGCCCGAAGCCACCTTGCAGGCGTCGCCGTTCTTCAAGGTGGCGCCCGCCAGGTCGCGCTTGAGTATGTCGTCGCGGGTGCCGCAGCCATTGCCGTTCGTGTCCAGCCATGCGGTGCCGAACTGGGCCCGCTCGTACCCGGTCTTCGGCGCCCGCCCCTTGACGGGCAGCTGGTCGACGGCGGCCAGGGCGTTGGCCCCGTCGGCCCGGCCGGGGCCGGGGGCCGGGGTTCCGGAGGATGTGTCCGAGTCGGTGCAACCGGACAGGGCGAGGACCAGGAGGGCGGCGGAGGGCAGCAGTCGGGAGCGCATGGATCAAGATCCTAAACCGCCCTTCGGCGAGCGAATGGATCAAATCCGGCGTAACGTTGCAACTGCTTATGGAAGGAGTCCTCGCATGGGGATTTTCGACAGGTTCAAGGACCAGGCCAAGTCCAAGGGCAAGGAGATGTCCGACCAGGCCGAGCGAGAGGCCAACGAGCGGACCGGCGGCAAGTACACCGACAAGGTCGACCAAGCCCAGCAGCAGGTGGAAGACAAGCTGGGCATCGACGACGACCCGAACAAGTAGCGACCCGCGCCCCTGCCGCAACCGAAGCCCCGCAGCCGCCCGCGCCCGAGCGCGGGCGGCTGCTGCGTGCCCGGCCGCCTGCTACGAACCCAGGATGGTGCTGAGGAACTCGCCGGTCCAGGCGAGCAGTTCCCGCCCGACCAGCGGCTTGCCGCCGATCTTGCCGGTCTTCGGCCGCGGGATCAGCACCTGCGAGGTGGCCGGCTTGATGACCGTCCCCGGGTACAGCCGCTTCAGCCGCAGCTCCTGCGATTCCCGCAACTCCACCGGCCCGAAGCGGATGTTGCCGCCCTGCAGGGTGATGTCACCGACCCCGCAGGCGCGCGCCAGCATCCGCAGGCCGGCCACCAGCAGCAGGTTCTCCACCGGCTCCGGCAACTTGCCGTAGCGGTCGGTGAGTTCCTCCCGGACGGCCTTGATGTCGGCCTCCGAGTTGGCCGCGGCGATCGACCGGTAGGCCTGGAGGCGCAGCCGCTCGCCCGGCGCGTAGTCGTGCGGGACGTGCGCGTCGACCGGCAGCTCGATCTTGACCTCCAGCGGCGGCTCCTCCTCCCCGTCGCCACCCCCCTCCAACGAGGCCCGGTAGTCCGCCACCGCCTCGCCGACCATCCGTACGTACAGGTCGAACCCGACCCCCGCGATATGGCCGGACTGCTCCCCGCCGAGCAGGTTGCCCGCGCCGCGGATCTCCAGGTCCTTCATCGCCACGTACATGCCCGCGCCCATCTCGGTGTGCTGGGCGATGGTCGCCAGCCGCTCGTGCGCGGTCTCGGTCAGCGGCTTCTCCGGCGGGTAGAGGAAGTAGGCGTACCCGCGCTCGCGGCCACGGCCGACCCGGCCGCGCAGCTGGTGCAGCTGGGAGAGGCCGAAGTTGTCGCCGCGCTCCACGATCAGGGTGTTGGCGTTGGAGATGTCGATGCCGGACTCCACGATCGTCGTGGACACCAGCACATCGAACTTCTTCTCCCAGAAGTCGACGACCACCTGCTCCAGCTGGCTCTCGCCCATCTGCCCGTGCGCGGTCGCGATCCGCGCCTCCGGCACGATCTCGCGGAGTTTGGCGGCGGCCCGGTCGATGGACTCGACCCGGTTGTGGATGTAGAAGACCTGTCCCTCGCGCAGCAGTTCGCGCCGGATGGCGGCGCCGATCTGCTTCTGCTCGTACGGGCCGACGAAGGTCAGCACCGGGTGCCGCTCCTCCGGCGGGGTGGTGATGGTGGACATCTCGCGGATGCCGGTGACCGCCATCTCCAGGGTGCGGGGAATGGGGGTGGCCGACATGGTCAGCACGTCCACGTTGGCGCGGAGCTTCTTCAGCTGCTCCTTGTGCTCGACGCCGAACCGCTGCTCCTCGTCGACGATGACCAGGCCCAGGTCCTTGAACTTCGTCTCCTGCGAGAACAGCCGGTGGGTGCCGATGACCACGTCCACCGAGCCCTCCTTCAGCCCCTCCAGGGTGGCCTTGGACTCGGTGTCGGTCTGGAACCGGGACAGCGCCTTCACGTTGACCGGGAACTGCGCATACCGCTCGGAGAAGGTTCCGAAGTGCTGCTGGACGAGGAGGGTGGTGGGGACGAGGACGGCGACCTGCTTGCCGTCCTGGACGGCCTTGAACGCCGCCCGGACCGCGATCTCGGTCTTGCCGTAGCCGACGTCTCCGCAGATCAGCCGGTCCATCGGCACCGACTTCTCCATGTCCTCCTTGACCTCGGCGATGGTGGTGAGCTGGTCGGGCGTCTCCGCGTACGGGAAGGCGTCCTCCAGCTCGCGCTGCCAGGGGGTGTCGGGGCCGAAGACATGGCCGGGGGCCGCCATCCGCGCGCTGTACAGCCGGATGAGGTCGGCGGCGATCTCCTTGACCGCCTTCTTCGCCTTCTGCTTGGTCTTGGTCCAGTCGGCGCCGCCGAGCCGGTGCAGGGTGGGGGCCTCGCCGCCGACGTACTTGGTGACCTGTTCCAGCTGGTCGGTGGGGATGTAGAGGCGGTCGCCGGGCTGGCCGCGCTTGGCCGGGGCGTATTCCACGAGCAGGTATTCGCGGGTCGCGCCCTGCACGGTGCGCTGCACCATCTCGATGTAGCGGCCGACGCCGTGCTGTTCGTGGACGATGTAGTCACCGACCTCCAGGGTCAGCGGGTCGATGGTCTTGCGGCGCCGGGTGGGCATCCGGCCGAGGTCCTTGCTGGCGGTGCGCTGCCCGGTCAGGTCGGTCTCGGTGAGGACGGCGATGCGCAGTTCCTCGTGGACGAACCCGGTGTCGAGGGCGCCGCAGGCCACGTGTACCAGCGCGGGTTCGAGGGTGCCGAGGTCGGCTTCCAGGCGGGCCGGGATGCCCTCGCCGCCGAGCACCTCCACGGTGCGGACCGCGGGGCCGTGGCCCTCGGTGACGTAGACGGTGCGCCAGCCGTCCGCGAGCCGGCCCTTGGTGTCGGCCAGGGCGCGGGCGGTGTCGCCGCGGTAGGCCTCGGCGGGGTGCAGGCCCAGGGTGAGGGAGTCGCCCGCGACCTCCTCGTCGGCTGCGAAGGGGGAAACGGACCACCACATCATGCCGAGCTCGCGGGCCCGGTCGCGGACGTCCGCGATGCCCCAGAGGCTGGCCGCGCCGACGTCGATGGGGGCCGCGCCGCCGCCGGCCGTGGCGGCCCAGGAGGCCTGGAGGAACTCCTGGCTGGTGGCGACGAGGTCGGCGGCCCGGGTGCGGACCCGCTCGGGGTCGCAGACCACCGTCATCGCCCCGGCGGGCAGTACGTCGAGCAGCAGTTCCATGTCGTCGACCAGGACCGGGGCGAGGGATTCCATGCCCTCGACGGCGATCCCCTCGGCGATCTTGTCCAGGAGTTCGCCGAGCTCGGGGTGGGCCTCGGCCAGGGCCGCGGCCCGCTCCCGCACCTCGGCGGTCAGCAGCAGTTCCCGGCACGGCGGGGCCCACAGTCCGTGCTCGGCCACCTCCAGGGAGCGCTGGTCGGCGACCTTGAAGTAGCGGATCTCCTCGACCTCGTCGCCCCAGAACTCGATCCGGAGGGGGTGCTCCTCGGTGGGCGGGAACACATCGAGGATGCCGCCGCGGACGGCGAACTCGCCGCGCTTCTCCACCAGTTCCACCCGGGCGTAGGCGGCTGCCGCGAGCGCCTCGGTGATCTCGCCGAGGTCGGCGGACTGCCCCTGTCGCAGGGCCACCGGGACCAGCTCGCCGAGCCCCTTGACCTGCGGCTGGAGTACGGACCGGATGGGCGCGACCACCACGGAGACGGGGCCGGCGGCCGGATCGTCCTTGCTGGGGTGGGTGAGCCGGCGGAGTACGGCCAGCCGCCGGCCCACGGTGTCGGAGCGCGGGGACAGCCGCTCGTGCGGCAGGGTCTCCCAGGACGGGTAGTCGACGATCGAGCTCTGCTGGTCCGGCGGCACCAGCGACCGCAGGGCGGCGGCCAGGTCCTCGGCCTCGCGCCCGGTGGCGGTGACGGCGAGCACGGTCCGCTCGGTACGGCGGGCCAGCGCGGCGATCGCAAAGGGCCGGGCGGCGGGCGGACCGACCAGGTCCACGTACATCCGGTTCCCGTCGACGGCCGCCTTGACCGCCTCGGTGAGCGCGGGGTCCCGGGTGACGGCGTCGAGCAGTCCGTGCAGACTCATGAAGGGCTTTCCGTCCGGAGGATTCGTTGTTCTCGGGGCAACGCGAGGGGCCCGACACGTCTCACGGGCCGGGGGGTCCCAGCCTACGACGGGGGTCCGTCACCCGCGCGAGGGATTGCGCCCACACGGCTCAGTACCGGCGGAGTAAGGGGAACCGGGGCGTGAAAACGCCGGTGGCTCCGGTCCCTCCCCCGTGGGGGACCGGAGCCACCGGGCTGTGGCGCGGGGCTACTCGCTGGCGATGGCGTTCAGGACGTTCATCCGGCCGGCCCGGAAGGCCGGGACCAGGGCGGCGAACAGGCCCACGAAGGCCGATCCGATGAACACCCCGAGGATCGTGCCCCACGGGATCTCGAGCACCTTCAGGCCCTCCAGGGCGAGCAGCTGCTGCGCGGTCGCGCCCCAGCCCATGCCCAGGCCGAGCCCGAGCAGCGCGCCGAAGAGGGCGATGACCACCGACTCCAGGCGGATCATGCGGCGCAGCTGGCGGCGGGAGAGGCCGATGGCGCGCATCAGGCCGATCTCGCGGGTCCGCTCGACCACCGACAGGGCCAGGGTGTTCACCACGCCCAGGATCGCGACGATGATCGCCAGGGCCAGCAGGCCGTAGACCATGTTGAGCAGGGTGCCGACCTGGTCCTTGAGGGCCTGCTTGTAGTCGGCCTGGTTGAGGACCTTGTACTGCGGGTACTCGGCCATGCCCGTCTTCAGGGCGGCGTACGCGGCATCGGCCTGGCCGTCCTTGGCCTTGCCCAGCAGCATGAACGGGCGCGGCAGGAGGTCGGCCGGCACGTTCGCCTCGGCGACGGCGGTGCTGATGTACTTCACGCCCTTGTCGAGGCTGCCCTCGTCCAGGGTGATGGCGGCGACCTTCAGTTTGACGGTCTTGCCGCCCTTGAAGGCGATCGTCATCTGGTCGCCTACCTTGATGCCGTGTTCGTCGGCGTAGATCGAACCGACCGACATGGAGCCCGGCCGGTACGCGTCCTTGTGCTCGCCGGCGGCCATCTTGCGGCGTACGTCCTGCGGGTACGTCGGGTCGGTGACGCTGAGCTCGGTGTCGGCGGAGGACCCGTCCGGGGCGGTGACCTTGGCCTCGACCTCGCGGTAGGCGGTGACGTGGTCGATGTCCTTGGCGTTGCGCATGACCTGCTCGGCCTGCGGCAGCACCGGCTGCCCGGTCTGGGAGCTGACGATGTAGTCCGCGCCCACCGACTTGTCGAGTTCGTCGGTGGCGGAGGCCACCATCGAGGATCCGACCACCGACAGGCAGGCGACCAGCGCCAGTCCGATCATCAGCGCGGCGGCCGTGGCGCCGGTGCGCCGGGGGTTGCGGAGCGCATTGCGCTCGGCGAGCCGGCCGACCGAACCGAAGGGCCGGAGGACGACCCCGGAGAGCACCCGGACCACGGCACCCGCGAGCAGCGGGCCGATCACGATGAAGCCGATCAGGCTGAGCACGATGCCCAGGCCCAGCCAGAGCGAGCCGTCCTTCGCCGTGTCGGCGTTGGCGGACATCAGCAGCGCGGCGGTGCCGGCGCCGGTCAGCACCAGGCCGATGACGGCGCGGACCACACCGGCCTTGCGGTCACCGGGGGTGCCGGCGTCGCGGAGAGCGGCCATCGGGGAGACCCGGGAGGCCCGGCGGGCCGGGATCCAGGCGGCGACGACGGTGACGACCACACCGAGGATCAGGCCGACGACCGGGGTGGTCCACAGGATCGTCAGGTCGTCCGTGGACAGGTTCATACCGAGCTGGCCCATGAGCTTCATCAGGCCGATGGCCAGGCCGACGCCCGCGCCGACCCCGAGGATCGAGCCCACCACACCGAGCAGGAAGGCCTCGGTCAGCACGGAGCGGTTGATCTGGGAGCGGTCGGAGCCGATGGCGCGCATCAGGCCGATCTCGCGGGTCCGCTGGGCGACCAGCATGGAGAAGGTGTTGAAGATCAGGAAGATGCCGACCAGGAAGGCGATACCGGCGAAGCCGAGCATCACGTACTTCATGACGTTGAGGAAGGAGCCGACGTCCTTGCGGTTGGCGTCCGCGGCTTCCTTGGCGGTCTGCAGCCTGTAGGTGTCCGCGCCGACGGCGGCGGCCACGTTCTGCTTGAGCTGCTCGTCGCTCACGCCGTCCTTGGCGACGACGTTGACGTGGGTGAACGCCCCGACGGTGCCGAGCAGCTGCTTCTGGGCGGTGGCGGTGTCGAAGTAGACGACGGCCGCGCCCGGGTTGGTGACGGTGAAGGAGGCGATGCCGGAGATCTTGGCCCGGATGTCGCCGGTGATGGCGATCGTGCGGATCTCGTCGCCCAGCTTCAGCTTGTGCTTCTTGGCCGTGTCGGCGTCGAGCATCACCTCGGTGGGGCCGCGCGGGGCGTGACCCGAGGTGATCTTCATGGACTTGAGCTCGTTCTCGGTCCAGTTGCCCGCCAGGGTCGGGGCGCCGGTGGTCGAACCCAGGTTCTCGTTCTTGGAGTTGACGACGGTGACGGACATCGACATCACGCCGCCCTCGACGGACTTCACCCCCTCCGCCTTGGCCACCTGTGCGACCGCGCTGCCCGGGAGCGCGAGCGGCTTTCCGGTCTGCGGGTTCTCGTCGGCGCTCTTGGCGTCCTTGGGGCTGACCGTCACATCGGCGCTGGCGACGGCGAAGAGCTTGTCGAAGGTGGTGTTCATGGTGTCGGTGAACACCAGGGTGCCGCAGACGAAGGCCACGGACAGCAGGACGGCGATGGCGGACAGCGCCATCCGGCCCTTGTGCGCAAGGAAGTTGCGCATCGAGGTCTTGAGGACGGTCATGAGGTCCGCCCGCGCGCGTCGAAGTCCTTCATCCGGTCGAGCACCTGGTCGGCGGTGGGGTTGAACATCTCGTCCACGATCCGGCCGTCCGCGAGGTAGAGGACGCGGTCGGCGTAGGAGGCGGCCACCGGGTCGTGGGTGACCATCACGATGGTCTGGCCCAGCTCGTCGACGGAGCGGCGGAGGAAGCCGAGCACCTCGGCGCCGGCCCTGGAGTCCAGGTTTCCGGTCGGCTCGTCACCGAAGATGATCTCGGGACGGGCGGCGAGGGCCCGGGCGACCGCAACCCGCTGCTGCTGGCCGCCGGAGAGCTGGGTGGGCCGGTGCTTGAGCCGGCCCGCCAGGCCGACCGTCTCCACCACCCGGTTCAGCCACTCCGCATCGGGCTTGCGGCCCGCGATGTCCATGGGGAGCGTGATGTTCTCCAGCGCGTTGAGCGTGGGAAGCAGGTTGAAGGCCTGGAAGATGAAGCCGATCCGGTCGCGGCGCAGCCGGGTGAGCTTCTTGTCCTTCAGGCCGGTGATCTCGGTGTCGTCCAGGAAGATCTGGCCGCCGGTCACCGTGTCCAGACCGGCCAGGCAGTGCATCAGCGTGGACTTGCCGGAGCCGGACGGACCCATGATCGCGGTGAACTGACCGCGGTGGATGTCCACGTCGACGTGGTCGAGGGCCACCACGCGGGTCTCGCCCGCGCCGTAGGCCTTCACGACCTGCCGCGCTCGCGCCGCGACGGCCGTACGCCCTCCAGTACCCCCGTGCCTGGTTTCGGTCACAGCCGTTGTCACGGTATTTCTCCTCGTTCGCATCCGGTGTCGCTCGTTGGCGCTGCAAGTCTGTGCCGCGAGGGGTGCCCGGCACCCTGGTGCCGATCGCCGTATCCGTTCGGGGGTTAACCCCACCCCGTTCCCCCCGTTGCCCGTAGGAACCAGTTAAGGACCGGCCGGGACTTTCCTCGTCCTCCGCCGGAACGAAAGGACCCTGGCCCATTGTGAGGAGCAACCCCTAGGGGTCCTCCCCCTCCAGGGGGAGACGCCCTGAGGGATACCGCACGGAGCGGGCCGGGTGAGAGGGTGTTCCCCGGAATTGCGTGCACGGTGAAAGGATCAAGATGGGGACGGGGGACAAGGAGCCCGGCGGGGCGGGGCAGGCGCCGCCCCCGACACCGACACCGCCACCGCCACCGCCACCGCCACCGGCACCGGAACCGGCAGCTCCCGGACGGCCGCCGACCGCCCTGGTCGCCGCCCTCATGCTCGGCATGGCGCTCGTCGCCCTCGAAGGCACCATCGTCGCCACCGCCGTCCCCCAGATCGTCGGCGACCTCGGCGGCTTCTCCGTCTTCTCCTGGCTGTTCTCCGGCTACCTGCTCGCCGTCACCGTCACCCTGCCCGTGTACGGCAAGCTCTCCGACACCTTCGGCCGCAAGCCCGTGCTGCTGGCCGGCACCGCCCTGTTCCTGGCCGGCGCCCTGCTCTGCGCCTCCGCCTGGAACATGGCCGCGCTGATCGCCTTCCGGATCGTCCAGGGCCTCGGCGGCGGCGCCATCCAGGGCACCGTGCAGACCCTGGCCGCCGACCTGTACCCGCTCAAGGACCGGCCCAGGATCCAGGCCCGGATGTCCACGGTCTGGGCCACCTCCGCCATCGCCGGGCCGGCCCTCGGCGGGCTGATGGCCGCGTACGCGGACTGGCGCTGGATCTTCCTGCTCAACCTGCCCTTCGGCGGCCTCGCCCTCTGGCTCACCGCCCGTCACCTGCGCGAGCCGGCCCGGCCAGCCGCCGCCCTCCCGGCCGCGGCCCGGCTGGCCCGGATCGACTGGGCGGGCGCCGCCTGCGTGTTCGCCTGCGGCGGGGTGCTGCTGTTCGCCCTGGTGCAGGGCGGGGTGGCCTGGCCCTGGCTGTCGGCGCCGTCCCTGGGCCTGTTCGGGGCGACCGGGCTGCTCGCCGCCCTCACGGTGTACGTGGAACGACGCGCTGCAGAACCGATCCTGCCGGGCTGGGTCTGGCGCCGCCGCACCCTCGCCGCGGTCAACCTGGCCATGGCAGCCCTGGGCCTGGTGATGGTCGCTCCGATGGTCTTCCTGCCCACCTACGCCCAGTCCGCGCTCGGCCTCGGCCCCACCGCGGCCGGGTTCGTGATGTCCGCGATGACCCTGAGCTGGCCGATCTCCGCAGCGGTCAGCCAGCACGTCTACCGGCGGATCGGCTTCCGCAACTCCGCCGCCCTCGGTATCGGCCTCGCCTTCCTCTGCCTCGCCGCCTTCCCCCTCCTCCCGCACCCCGCCCAGCCCTGGCAGCCGGCCCTGCTGATGCTGGCGCTGGGCGGCGCGCTCGGCCTGTTCCAGCTGCCGCTGGTCGTCGGGGTCCAGTCCACGGTGGGCTGGGCGGAGCGCGGGGTGACCACCTCATCGGTGCTGTTCTGCCGGCAGGTGGGCCAGAGCGTGGGCGCCGCGGTGTTCGGCGCGATCGCCAACGCCACCCTCGCGGCCCGGCTGGCCGACGCGCCGGTGCCCGGGCTGCCGGCCCATCTCGACGAGGTCACCCGGGCGCTGGAGGACCCGGCGGCGCTCAGCGATGCCGCGGCGGACTATCTGCGCGGGGCCGTGACCAGCGCGGTGGACCATGTCTACGTGGGCGCCGCCGCCGCGGCCGTGGCCGCCCTGCTGATCCTCCTGCTGATGGCCCCGCGCCGGTTCCAGGTCCTCCCGGAACAGCTGGAGGACCCGCCGGCCGCCCCGGCCCGCTCCCCCCGCAGCGGCGGCCGGACCGCATAGAGGACGTAACGGGGAGGATGTGGCGAGGGCGGCCGGGGCTCAGCCCTTCAGGCGCTCGGACAGCTCCTCGGCATCGGCGAGGAACCAGGTCTGGAACCCGCGGTTGCTCTCCCGGACGAAGTCCCGCAGCGCCGGGCTGGCCTCCGTGTACGGGGAGATGTCGCCGAGGACCACCAGCCCCACCCGGTAGTTCGCGAACTTCTGGACGATGTCCCCCGCCACCCGGGTGGACAGCCGGAAGAACGCCTCGTCGAAGCGTCCGGCGGGGATGACCACCCACCGGGCGCCCAGGTAACCGGCCTCCCCGATGAAGTCCAGGGCATCGCGTTCACTGCCGATGGGCTCGCCCTCGGCAGGGCACATCAGCACGGGCACGTCGTGGACGGTCGTCAGCTCGGTCATGCCGCCCGAGGCTAGGCCGGGCGGTCGGGCGGCGTCCAGGCGATTTCGCCTTGTCATGGACTCCGCCAAGCGGTAGACCACTGACGGGGCACCTACCGGGGGGACTCATATGCTTTCCGCCTTCTTCGCACTGCTGACGCTGGCCGCGCTGGCCGGACCGGTGGCCTTACGACTGCGCCGGCAGCCCGCGTTCATCACCGGCCGGGACGGCCGGCTGTCCACCTCCACCACCCTGGCCCTGGCCTGGACCGTCGTCCTGGTCTGGCTGCTGCTGGTCGTCCTGGGGTACGGAATCCTCGCCGGGGACGGGATCGCCTACTTCCACCGCCCCGACGGCCCGCTGGCCCCGCTCGCCACCGTCTACCTTCCGCTGCTCGGCGGACCGTATGTGGCCCTGATCGCCGCGAAGGCGGTGGTCGGCCTGCGGGTCGAGCAGGGCACGCTGGCCAAGCCCGGCCCGGGCCCGGGCTCCGGCCCCCGGCCGGTGCGCGACCTCATCGCGAACGACGGCGGGCGTACGGACCTGGTCGACCTCCAGTACGTCGCCCTGAGCGCGGTCACCATGGCCTATGTGGTGGCCTTCTTCCTGAGCGACGTCGGCGCCGGCCTCCCCCGGCTGCCGGAACAGATCTGGGCCCTGACCGGGGCCCCGGCCGGCGCCTATCTGCTGAACAAGATGGCGGCCCGGCCCACCCCGGTGATCACCGGCGTCCGCCAGGAGGCCCCGGGCGGGCCGGTCACCGTCTCGGGCGGCGGGTTCCGGCCGACCGCGGCGAGCGTGTCCTTCAACGACACCGAGACCGGGGCCCGCCTCGACAACGGCCGTCTGGTCGTGGACCACCCGGGACCGCTGACCGGTACCCAGGCGGTGGTGGTCACGGTGGCCGGCCTCCGCAGCGACCCGTACGCCTTCACCCCGCCGGCCCCGGCCGCTCCGGCCGCTCCGGCGGAAGCCGTGCCCCCGGCCGTGATCCCCCCGCGCCCGGCCCCCGAGGCCGCCGGAAGTCCCGACGGCCCCAACGCCCCCAACGCCCCCGAGGCCTAGGACTCGCCCCGGTCCGCCTTGTGGCGGGCGTAGTAGCGGGCCACGCGGGCGCGGTTGCCGCAGGCCGAGGCCACGCACCAGCGCCGGCGGGGGTGGGCCGGCAGGAACAGCAGGACACAGTCCTCCGCCTCGCAGGCCCGGACCGAGGTGATCCGCGGGTCGGTCAGCAACTCGGCCACCGCCTCCGCCAGTTCCGCCGCCAGGCGGGCCGCGGGGGACGCCTGGCGGTGCCGGGCCGCCGTGAGTCCGCCGGCCCCGGTCCACTCCAGCTCAGGATGGGCCGGCGCCGCCGCCATGGCCGCGTTCAGCGCGCGCAGGGCCGCCGCCGGCGGCCGGCCTCCCGCCGCCGCGGGGCGCAGCGCCGCCTCCGCGGCCTCCCGTACGGCGTGTACGGCGGCCACCTCGGCCGCGCCCACCGCCGCGACCGGGGTCAGCCGGCCCTCCTGTGCGCCCAGCCAGGCGGTGAGGCCGGCCGGGTCGGCGATCAGGTCCCCGGTTGCCGCGGGCCGGGTGTTGACCAGGTCGAGGGCGAGCGGCTCGCCGGTGAGCGGGAACGTCACGGTCCCCATCGCGTTCACAGTCACCTGACTAATGGTAGTTGAGTCGCTTGACGGATTAGCCGTGATCCGCGAATCTAATGCCAACGAAGCCCAAGGAGGCATGTGATGCACATCCGGAACCGCCACATCGACATCGACGGCGTCCGCGTCTTCTACCGCGAGGCCGGCCCCGCCGACGCCCCCGCGCTCCTGCTCCTGCACGGTTTCCCGACCGGCTCCCACCAGTTCCGCCGGCTCATCGACACCTTCGCCGACCGGTACCGGCTCATCGCCCCCGATTACCCCGGCTTCGGCCACACCGAGGCCCCCGCCGGCTTCACGTACACCTTCGACCGGCTCGCCGACATCACCGAGGCCTTCACCGACGCCCTCGGCCTCGACAGGTTCGCCCTCTACCTCTTCGACTTCGGCGGCCCGGTCGGCCTCCGCCTGGCCCTCCGCCGTCCCGAGCGGATCACCGCCCTGATCGTGCAGAACGCCAACGCCTACGAGGACGGCCTGTCCGACGGCGCCCGGGAGCTCATCGCCCGCCGCCGCGAGACCCCCGGCGACGAGGAGGCCGTCCGCGGCCTGTTCACCCCCGAGGGCACCCGCTTCCAGTACGAGGCCGGGCTCGCCGACCCGACCCGCCTCGACCCCGGCGCCCCGGCCCTGGACCAGTACTTCCTCGACCTGCCCGGCCGCACCGACGCCCAGACCGACCTGGCCTTCGACTACCGCAGCAACGTCGGCCACTACCCCGCCTGGCAGGAATGGCTCCGCACCCACCGCCCGCCCACCCTGATCCTGTGGGGAGCCGGCGACCCCTTCTTCACCGTGGCCGGCGCCAAGGCCTACCTGCGCGACCTGCCCGACGCCGAACTCCACCTCTTCGAGGACGCCGGCCACTTCGCGCTGGAGACCCACCTGCCCGAGATCACCCCGCTGATCGGGGAGTTCCTCGGCCGGCTCGATTCCTGAAGCCCGGCGCCCGGACCGGAGCCCGGCCCGGGGTACGGCTCAGAGCGAGTCCTCCGCCGGGGCCCGCCCGGTCAACGCCGCCAGACTGGACCGGACATGGTTCATATGGGCCCGCATCTCCTCCTGCGCCTCCGCGTGCTCCCGCAGCACCCGGTCCGTCTCCCGGCCGATCCGCTCCTCCCGGACCCGCGCCTCGGCGAGCAGCCCGGCCGCCCGCGCCTCCGCGTCCTCCTGCCCGTGCCGCGCCGCCTCCTCGGCCTCGGCAAACGCCCGCCGCGCCTCCGTCAGCCGGGCCTGCCCGTACGCCTCCAGCTCCTCGCCCCGCACCCGGAGCTCCTCGGCCCGGGCCGCGTACTCCCGCTCCGCCGCCTCCCAGCGCTCCGCCTGCTCCGCCTCGCGGTCCGCGAGCAGCCCCTCCGCCCGTCGCCGCATCTCCTCCAGCGCGGCCTGGGCCTCCGCCCGCCACTCCCCGGCCTCGGCCCGGGCCTCCGCCCGCAGTTCCTCCGCCTCCCGGCCGGCCCGCAGCAGCCCCTGACCGGCCCGTACCTCCGTCTGCTCCCGGACCGCCTGTGCATCGGCCCGGGCCAGCTCCGCCACCCGCTCCGCGTGCGCCTCGGCGGCACCCGCCGCCGCCAGGGCGTCCGCCCGCGCGTCCGCCCGCAGTGCGTCCGCCTCCTCCTCGGCGAGGAAGAGGATCCGGCGGGCCCGCTCGCTCAGGTCGTCGTACGTCTGGGGCGCCAGCCGGGCCACCGCCTCGCGCAGCCGTGCCGCCTCCGCCTCCATCCGCTTGGCGAGGACGGTCAGCCGGGCCACCCGCTCCCAGGCCTCGTCCCGGCTCCCGGACAGCCGGGTCAGATAACGGTCGACGTCCTCCATGCGGTAGGCGCGCCCGCGGACCGTGGTGAAGCGGTGCGGTTGAGGTGACATCGGTGCACTCATCCTGGAAGCGCCTCTCTCGCGGGGATTCCTGTCAAGGATGCGCCATTTGCAAGCAGAAGCCGGAATGGCCGGGCCGGGACCCCCGTCGAGGGGTCCCGGCCCGGCCATTCGGATCACCGCCGGATCAGTGCCGGATCAGTGCCGGATCAGCGCACGGTCAGAGCAGTCCGTCCCACATCTGCTCCAGCAGCACCGACCACCAGCTCTCCGGCGAGGCCAGCGCGGCACTGTCCAGCCCCACCAGATTCGCCTGGAAATCGACGGTCCAACGGCCCGCCTGTTCCGGCGTCAGATGCTGCCGCAGCCGCCACATGTGACCCAGCATCGCCATGCACCGGACGAACTGCGGCAGGCTCGAGTTGACGAACTGCGGCGGCACCGGCGCACCGCCGGGTCCGCCCTCCACCGGCACCGCAACGATGTGCGCCGTGCCGTACTGCACGCACAGCGCCTTGCCGAAGTCGTTGCCGACGACCAGGTACGAGCCGGCGTCCGAAGCCGGCTGCACCTGACGCTGCGCAGCCAGCTCGGCCAGCGTCGGCACCGGCTGACCCGGCACCGCCTGCGCCCAGAAGAACGGCCCGAAGTCCACCGGCAGACCCGCCCAGACCAGGGTCTGCGCCACGATCTCCGGCACACCCTGCCGGGACACCGCCCGCTGCTCGAACCGGAACACGCCCTGGGGACCGAAGGCCCCCGCCAGCTCCTGCGCGATGGCCTCCATCGGAATCGCCGGCTGCAACTGGACCTGCGGCAGCGGCGCCCGTACCGGAGCCGGACGCGCCGGACCGTCGGCCACCTGGTGCAGCTCGCCCTGATGGGTGAGCAGGTGCCGCATGCCCTGCTGGCGGCCGGCGTGGTCCTGGCCGTACGGAGCCACGCTGGTGATCCGCACCTGCGGCCAGGTCTCCCGGATCATCCGGGCGCAGTAACCGCCGGGCAGCTCACAGGACTCCAGCTCGGTGTGCAGCTCCAGCACCTGCTGCGGCGGCACGTTCATGGCGCGCAGCTCGTGCAGGATCTGCCACTCCGGGTGCGGGGTGCCGGGCGCGGAGCGGCGGATGATCTGCTGCTCCGAACCGTCGGGAGCCCGGTAGCGCAGGACGGCCTGGTAGCCGGGGCCGACGGTGGGCACCCCGGTGGGTACGGGCGGCTGGGGCTGCGGCTGTGGCACTCCGCGGGGCGGCGTCCCCGGGAGCCCGGGCGGCGCCGGTGGACCGGGCGGCTGCGGGCCGCCCACGGCCGGGCCGGCCAGCATGGTCGCGGCATGGTGCGCATCCCCGCCGGGCACCCCGGGCGGACCGGGAGGCGCCGGCGGCTGACCCACACCCGGAGCACCGGGCGGACCGGGCGGGCCGGGAGGCGCAGGCTGACCCACGGCCGGACCCGCCAGCATCGTCGCGGCATGCGGAAGACCACCGCCCGGCGCCCCGGGCGGACCGGGAGGCGCCGGCGGCTGACCCACACCCGGAGCACCGGGCGGGCCGGGAGGCGCGGGCTGACCCGCAGCCGGGCTCGCCAGCATGGTCGCGGCATGGTGCGCGTCCCCGCCGGCGGCCGGTGCGGGCCGCCGCGGGACCTGGGCCTTGCTGGTCGGCGCATCGGCGATGTCGTCGGCGCCGCCCGGAGCAGCCGGAACAGCCGGAGCACCCGGGGCAGCCGGAGCCGCCGGCCCTGCGGCGCTCAGGTCGATCGCCGGGGCCACCGCGGTCCGGGGAAGCCGGCTGCCGCCGGCCATCAGCGTGGTCTTGGCCTCCGGCTCCACCCCGGGGGAGGGCACGTCCTCCAGGTCCGTACCGGACAGCGGCGGCGCGAACACGGTCGCGGGCAGCGGCACGGACACGTCGTCCGGTCCCTGGTTCACATCCGTCCCGGCCCACGGGGTCGCACCCACCGGCACGTCCGCCGGGGCCCCGGCGGCGGGCGCCGCCTCCGCGGGCACACCCCCGCCCCGCAACGGATCACCGGCTCCGGTCCCGGCATCGCGACCGGCCGCAGCACCGGGAGCCGGAGCGGGTGTCGGAGCAGGAGCCGGAACGGGATCCGACACCGCGGCCGGAGCCGGAACGGGATCCGAAACCGGGGCCGGAGCAGGGGCCGGAGCCGAAACCGGGGCCGGAGCAGGGGCCGGCGCCGCAGGAACCCCCGCGCCCGGCGTCGCTCCCGCCTCCCGCAGCCACTCCGGCGGACTCAGCATGAACGAGGTCTGCTCCGAGTCGATCCGCGGCGGCGGAACCGAAGCTTCCTGCCCGCCGCCCGACACCACGGCCCCGTACTCCTCCTCGTACCGGCGGATCACCTCACCCACCGGCAGCCCCGGCCACAGGGTCACCTCGCCGCTGTCCCGCGCGATGACCAGCCGCTGCCGGCCACCCCCGGACACCGGACCCGCCGGGCGGTCCTCCGCCCACACCACGAACCCGAGGCCGAACTCCCGCACCCGCACCTCCCGGTGCTGGTACGCGGGCATGTCCCCGTTGATCCATTCCTCGGCGCGCTCCTGCGCCTGTGCAAACGTCACCACGACGCGATCATCCCTCCACCGACGGACCGGACACCGGTTCCGCCCCCGTCGCCGGAACGGCCCCGGTCACGGGAACCGAGCGCGCGAAACCGCCGTCCACCATCAGACCGGCCACGGTCTCCAGCTCCGGCGGGTTCCCCGCCAGCCGTTCCAGGAAGGAGTCGAAATCAGCACCGCACGGCAGCAACAGCCGCTCCACCCGCTCCTGGACGGACCAGCCGTCCCGGTCGCGCGCATCGTCGTACGGCGAGAACCACACCGAACCCGGTGCCTCGCCCTTCACCTTCACCGCGAGCAGCCCGCCCTGGACGAACCCGACGCACAGGTAGTCCTTCGTCAGGTGGTCCCGCAGGCACTTGTTCGCGTACACCAGGTCGTTGACCGCCGCCTCCTCACGCACCGTGAAGAACGGCTGGTCCACCAGCAGTCCCAGCTCCACGTCCAGCCCCGCGCCCACCGGCGCACAGCCGCCCGCGGCCTTCAGGAAGGACCGGTACGCCTCCGGCAGCCGGTAGCCGAGGTCCTCCTCGACCCCCTGCACCTGCTCCTCCGAGACCGCGACCACCGACTTCGGCAGCCCCAGGTGCACCGGGCGCACCTCCTGCAACGGCCGCGTCCCGCGCTTGCCGTGGTCCACCGGAGCGGTCGTGAGGCCCGCGTGGTGCCTCAGCAGCGCCTTCACCTCGACCGGAACCAGCTCCAGCCTGCGGGTGCCCGCCACGTGGTGCCAGGTCCAGCCGTGCGGGGTCGACACCGGGCCCACCGTGTCCCACAGCTCGTGCCCGGCCGCATGCATCGCCGCGTTCGCCGACACGCAGTCCGTCAGCCGCAGCTCGTCCACGCCGAAGCCCTCGGGCGGCTCGGCGATCTCCACCGCCGCCCGCGCATAGGGAGCGAAGTCGGGATGCCCGTCCGCGTCCATGCGCACACCCTGCGGATGCCGGGCGGCCCGGACGGGATCCGGGAAGTGCACGACCTGCCCGGAGTACGCGGCGTTGGGTGGCGCGGCCTGCTGCCCGAGCCGACCTGTCGTCATGGCGGTAGCCCCCTGCTGGATCTGGCTGGTTCAGCACAGCCTATGCGGTACGGCAAGAGGCTCCCCCTCCCCCGCGCCCCGCCCCCGCCGACCGCCCCGGAACATCCGAATTGATACGAATATTCGACCCCGCTTCCGCGCCCATGAGGACATTTGGCAGGCTGTCCCCGCAGTACGGGGGCGTGCGCGACAGCGGCCACCACCGCCGCCACGGGAGGGAACACACATGCAGAACACGGCAACACGGAACGGCCCGCCGGACACCACCGCCGCGGCCGGCGATCCGCGGCTGCGCTGGAGCGCCGCCGACGGCCACACCGCACCCACCCTCCGGTTCCGGCGCGACGGCATCCTCCCCACCATCGCCGCGGCCCTCTCGGTCCGCGGTGAAACCCTCACCAGTACCGCCGGCAAGGGCGACCAGCCCCCCGTCCTCCACCCCCTGGTGCAGGATTTCCTCGACACCCTCACCAGCAGCCAGCGGGAACGCTTCACCGGCCGGTGTCCCGAGGCCATCCTGCTCTCCCGGCACCTGGCCACCGTCGAGGGCGCCCGCAGCAAACGGGCCTCCCGCAAACCCCTCACCGCCGGCGAAGCCCGCCGGGCCCTCAAGAACGCCAGGATCACCGCCCGCCGCATCCGTGAGGACGGCGATCCGCTGCACGGCAGCTATGCCCCGCCGTGCCGTTCCTGTGACGCACTCCTCGCCCACTTCGGCGTACGCCCCGTCGACCTCACCACCCCCGAGAAGCCATGACCGCCACCTCAGCCTCCTACGACCGGTCCTCGGCCACCCGGTTCCCGCCCGCCGTCGACACCGCGCTGCGCACCGCCGGCTGGCAGCCCGGCCGCTGGGACATCAAGCAGGCCGAATACTGGGCGGACGCCCTCCGCGACCACACCACCCCGGCCGGGCACCGGCACACCGTCTTCCCCGCCGCCGTGGAGGCCTGGGCCGAGTTCGGCGGCCTCACCATCACCGCCCCCGGTCCGGGCCGGCAGATAGCTCCCACCGCCGTCCGGCTCGACCCGCTCACCGGACTCCACCTCGCCCGCACCCTCGCGGACCTCGGCCGCGCCCTGTCCACCCGGCTCTGCCCGCTCGGCGTGGAGGCCGACGGCACCTCCCACCTGGCCCTCGATGCCGAAGGCCGGGTCTACTCCATCGACCACACCGGCGACTGGTACCTCGGCGCCGGCATCGACCAGGCCCTCACCGCCCTCCTCACCGGCCTCCAGCCGGCCCGCCTCACCACCTGAATCCGGCCCGGACCGGACCCGGCCCGAACCGGACCCGGCCCGAACCCCGTCCGCAACGCAGTCCCGGCCCGTACGGGGCAGTCAGCCCGACCGCCCCGGCAGCACCGCCGACACCCGGAACCCCCCGGCGTCCGTCGGGCCCGACACGAACACCCCGCCCAGGCCCAGCACCCGCTCGCGCATCCCCACCAGGCCGTTGCCCCCGCTGGGCAGTCCGGCGTCCTTCGCCTCACTGTCGCAGGGGCCGTTCTCCACCTGCATGGCCACCTCGTCCCCGCGGTGGGCCAGTCGTACGGTCACCCGCGCGCCCGGCGCATGCTTGTGGCAGTTGGTCAACGCCTCCTGCACCACCCGGTAGGCCGTCTGCTCCACCTCGGCCGCATAGCCCCCGGCCTCGCCCTGGACCACCAGCTCCACCACCATCCCTGCCGCCCGGGACTGTCCGACCAGCACCTCCAGCTCCGCCAGTGCCGGCCCCTCCTCCACCGGAGCCGGAGCCGGCGCAGCCGCCAGGGCCACCGAAACCGCAGCCGCAGCCGGCGCCCGCACCGGGCGCACCGGCTGCACCGGCTGTACCGGCTTCTCCACCGCCCGCAGCACCCCGAGCATCTCCCGGAGCTCGGTCAGCGCCTGCCGGCCCATGTCCCCGACCAGCGCCGCGTTCTTCGCCGCCTTGTCCGGGTCCTTGCGCGCCACCGCCTGCACGGCAGCCGCGTGTACCACCATCAGCGACACCCGGTGCGCCACCACGTCGTGCATCTCCCGGGCGATCCGGGTCCGTTCCTCCTGCCGGGCCCACTCGGCCCGCTCCTCGGCCCGGTCCGCCAGCAGCCCCAGCTCCCGCTCCAGGGAGTCCGCCCGCTCCTGCAGGCTCTCCATCAGCCGCCGCCGGGCCCCTATGTACAGCCCGAGGAGTACGGGCGGCGCGGTCAGCCCGATGGCGATGAACCCCGACAGCACCAGGAGATACGTTCCGCTGGCTTCCACGTCCCCTTCGGTGCGTACGTACGTCACGGCGAAGGTCGCGGCCAGCGACAGCACGGACAGCAGTACCGTGATCCGGCGCGGCACCTCGGAGGCGGCCAGTGTGTACAGCGCCACCACCCCGAGCAGGAAGCCCATCGCGGTCGGCGACACCGCGAGCGAGAGCAGCACCACGGCGACCGGCCAGCGCCGGCGCAGCACCAGCGTGGAGCCCACCAGGACCCCGAACACCACCCCCACCGCGGTGGGCAGTCCCGCCTCCCGTGCGAAGGCCACCCCCTCGAACCCGCACTCGGCGGCGGACACCACGCCGAGTCCCACATCCAAGGCGGCCTCCCGGGGCCGCCCCCACCACATGGGTCCCGCGCGACCCTCGCCGCCTTGCTTTTCCCCCGTCATGGTCATACCGACCAGCCTACGGGCGGGGTCCAGCACACACGCGAACGGAATTCCAGCAAACCGCCGGTAATCGCACATCCGACTGAATCGTCCGCACAACAAGACAGGAATCCCGCATTCCGGGACGACATTGCCCACATGAGCAAGTACGCCGACTTCGAAGGCCTCCGCACCCAGGCGCTCACCCTCCGCCGCGAAGGCCTCAGCCGCCGCCAGATCCGCGACCGCCTGCACGTGGACAACAACGACATCCTCAACCGCCTGCTCCAGGGGGAACCCCCGCCGGAATGGACCAAGCGCCCGAACGCGAAGGACGACCTCCGCGACCGCGCCCGCGAGCTGCGCCTCCAGGGCCTGACCTACGACCAGATCCAGGCCGAACTGGGCTGCTCGAAGAGCTCGATCTCCCTCTGGGTCCGGGACCTCCCGAAGGTCGACCACCGAAGCCCCTCCGAGCAGGGCAGGGACGCCGCAATGAAGCGCTGGGCACACGAGCGGCCCCTGCGCGAAGCGCAGCGCCACGCAACGGTCTCGGCTGCGGCGGACGAGGTCGGCCCGCTCACCGATCGGGAGCTGTTCCTCCTGGGCGTCGCCCTCTACTGGGCCGAGGGGAGCAAGAGCAAGCCGTACCGGCGCGACGAGAGCGTCGTGTTCATCAACAGCGACCCCGGGGTCATCCGCGTCTACCTGGCCTGGCTGCGCCTGCTCGGGATCGAGCATCACAGGCTGGGGTTCCGCGTGATGATCCACGAATCCGCCGACGTGGCAGGGGCAGAGCAGTACTGGGCGGATTTCGTCGGGATCGAACGCTCCCGGCTACGGAAGACCACGCTCAAGAAGCACAACCCGAAGACCGTCCGGAAGAACACCGGCACGGACTACCGAGGCTGCTTGATCATCCGTATTTCGGCGGCCTGCGCGTTGTACCGTCGCATCGAAGGCACCTGGTGCGGCATAGTAGGTGCGGTCGACTCAACCACCGGAGCACATTGTCCGGTTTAGTCGAATATCATCCCCCGTAGTGTAATTGGCAGCACAGTGGCTTTTGGTGCCATTAGGTTCGGGTTCGAGTCCTGACGGGGGAGCCCACCACATCCGGGTCCTGACTTGACGGTCAGGACCCGCGCTCGTTTACCCCCCTTGACCCCCCGGTATCCTTCGTGCGTCCACCCCCTGAAGCCGAAGGGCATCCCCGTGAGCGCCAACCGCCCGGCAGCCGTCGTCGTCCTCGCAGCGGGTGAGGGCACCCGCATGAAGTCCGCCACCCCCAAGGTGCTGCACGAGATCTGCGGGCGCTCGCTCGTCGGCCACGTGGTCGCCGCCGCCCGCGAGCTGGACCCCGAACACCTCGTCGTGGTCGTCGGGCACGCCCGGGAGCAGGTCGTCGGACACCTCGGGGAGATCGACGCCGGGGTGCGGACCGCCGTCCAGCACGAGCAGAACGGGACCGGGCACGCCGTCCGGATGGCCCTGGAGGAGCTCGGCGGGCGGATCACCGGGACCGTGGTCGTGGTCTGCGGGGACACCCCGCTGCTGACCGGCGACACCCTGGGCGGGCTGGTCGCCACGCACGACGCCGACGGCAACGCCGTCACCGTGCTGACCGCCGAGGTGCCGGACTCCACCGGCTACGGCCGGATCGTGCGGGACCCCGAGTCGGGTGCCGTGAAGGCCATCGTGGAACACAAGGACGCCACCGACGCGCAGCGGGCGATCCGGGAGATCAACTCCGGGGTGTTCGCGTTCGACGGCGCCCTGCTGGCCGATGCGCTGGGCAAGGTGCGGACGGACAACAGCCAGGGCGAGGAGTACCTGACGGATGTCCTGGGCATCCTGCGGGAGGCCGGGCACCGGGTCGGCGCCGCGGTCGGCGGGGACCACCGGGAGATCCTGGGGATCAACAACCGGGTGCAGCTGGCCGAGGCGCGGGCGCTGCTGAACGCGCGGCTGCTGGAGCGGGCGATGCTGGCGGGCGTGACCGTGGTGGACCCGGGCAGTACGTTCATCGATGTGACGGTCGGCTTCGAGCAGGACGCCGTCGTCCACCCGGGCACGCAGCTGCTGGGTGAGACGCGGATTGGTGCGGGTGCCGAGGTGGGTCCGAACACCCGGCTGAAGGACACCGTGGTGGGCGCCTCGGCGCGGGTGGACAACACGGTGGCCGACCGTGCGGTGGTCGGGGACTCGGCGAGCGTGGGCCCGTTCGCGTACCTGCGCCCGGGCACCCGGCTGGGCACGAAGGCCAAGGCCGGCACGTACGTGGAGATGAAGAACGCCACCATCGGCGAGGGCACGAAGGTGCCGCACCTCTCCTACGTCGGCGACGCGACCATCGGCGAGTACACGAACATCGGCGCGGCGAGCGTGTTCGTGAACTACGACGGCGAGCACAAGCACCACACCACGATCGGCTCGCATTGCAAGACGGGCTCGGACAACATGTTTGTGGCACCCGTCACCATCGGGGACGGCGCCTACACCGCCGCCGGCTCCGTGATCACCAAGGATGTGCCGCCCGGCGCGCTGGCCGTGGCCCGTGGCCAGCAGCGGAATATCGAGGGCTGGGTGGCCCGCAAGCGTCCGGGAAGTGCAGCCGCGCAGGCTGCTCAGTCGGCGACCGATGAGGTCCCGGCCGAGAACTGACCGGAAACAGGTGCGTCGGGGACGGCGTACCGTGGTAAGTGCACGCAATTCGGCTGGCTCACCGTGTGCGGGACGGACGCACACGGGGGCGAGCAGCTTTCAACACGTCTGAGGAGACTGTGCTGTGACCGGGATCAAGACGACCGGCGAGAAGAAGCTGATGCTCTTCTCCGGCCGCGCCCACCCCGAGCTGGCCGAGGAGGTCGCGCACCAGCTCGGTGTCGAGCTCGTGCCGACCAAGGCTTTCGACTTCGCCAACGGTGAGATCTACGTCCGCTTCGAGGAGTCGGCGCGCGGCGCCGACTGCTTTGTGATCCAGAGCCACACGGCTCCGATCAACAAGTGGGTCATGGAGCAGCTGATCATGATCGACGCGCTGAAGCGCGCGTCGGCCCGCTCCATCACGGTGATCGTGCCGTCCTACGGGTACGCCCGCCAGGACAAGAAGCACAAGGGCCGCGAGCCGATCTCGGCCCGCCTGGTCGCCGACCTGCTGAAGACGGCGGGCGCGGACCGCATCCTCACGGTCGACCTGCACACCGACCAGATCCAGGGCTTCTTCGACGGTCCGGTGGACCACCTGTCGGCGCTGAACGTGCTGGCCGACTACGTGGGCGCCAAGGTGGACCGCTCGAAGCTGACGATCGTCTCCCCGGACGCCGGCCGGGTCCGGGTGGCGGACCGCTGGTGTGACCGGCTGGACGCGCCGCTGGCAATCGTGCACAAGCGCCGTGACAAGGACGTCGCCAACCAGGTGACCGTGCACGAGGTCGTCGGCGAGGTCAAGGGCCGCGTCTGCGTGCTCGTGGACGACATGATCGACACCGGTGGCACCATCTGCGCCGCGGCCGAGGCGCTGTTCGCGCACGGCGCGGAGGACGTCATCGTGACGGCCACGCACGGCATCCTGTCGGGCCCGGCGGCCGACCGCCTGAAGAACTCGAAGGTGAGCGAGTTCGTGTTCACGAACACGCTGCCGGACCCCTCGGACCTGGAGCTCGACAAGATCACGGTGCTGTCGATCGCCCCGATGATCGCTCGCGCGGTGCGCGAGGTCTTCGAGGACGGCTCGGTGACCAGCCTGTTCGAGGAAGAGCAGCAGTAGCAGCCGCTGGGCTGTAGATCGTTTTGGGGTGCGGCCTCCCCGCCGGGTAGACTCTTCGAGTTGCTCGGCGAGGGAGGCCGCACTCATGTGCGGCGATCCGTTATCGACGCGCTCTTCGTAGCAGGCTGCGATCCGTGGCCGGGTGACCTGTCCGTTCTTCTGTCACCCCACGAGGAGTGAGCATGTCCGAGGTCAAGCTTTCCGCCGAGATCCGCAACACCTTCGGCAAGGGCTCCGCCCGCCAGGCCCGTCGCGCCGCCCAGACCCCCGCGGTCATCTACGGTCACGGCCAGGCCCCGAAGCACGTCAACGTCGAGGCCCACGGTCTGATGATGGCGCTGAAGACCCCGAACGTCCTGATCTCCCTGGACATCGCGGGCGACGGCACCGAGCTGGTCCTGCCGAAGGCCGTGCAGCGTCACCCCCTGAAGCGCACGATCTCGCACGTCGACTTCCTGATCGTCAAGAAGGGCGAGAAGGTCACCGTCGAGGTTCCGGTTCAGACCGAGGGCGAGCTCGCCGCCGGTGCGAACATGCTGGAGACCCTGCTGACGACCATCACGGTCGAGGCCGAGGCCACCCACCTGCCCGAGGCCGTCACCGTCTCCATCGAGGGCCTCGAGGCCGGCGCCACCATCCACGCCAAGGACCTGGTCCTGCCGAAGGGCACCACCCTGGCCGTCGACGGCGAGACCGCCGTTCTGCAGGTCGTCGCCCCGCAGGCCGAGGAGCCGGCCGCCGAGGCCGCCGAGGGCGAGGAGTCCGCGGAGGCCTGAGCCTTCCCGGTTCCCGGTTTTGCCTGACCGACCGCCGTCCTGCTCCACTGGAGCGGGACGGCGGTCGTCTCACGTTGAGGAGCACTTTGATGGCGGATGACGCGACGACTCCCTGGCTGATCGTCGGCCTGGGCAACCCGGGTGGCGAGTACGCGGGCAACCGCCACAACATCGGGTTCATGGTGGTGGACCTGCTCGCGGAGCGGATCGGCGGCAAGTTCAAGGCGCACAAGGCGGGCCGCGCCCAGGTGGTGGAGGGCCGGATGGGCCCGCCGGGCCCCGCGAACCGGCGCGTCGTCCTGGCGAAGCCGATGTCCTTCATGAACCTGTCGGGCGGCCCGGTGACGGCGCTGCGCGACTTCTACAAGGTGCCGGTGGAGCGGATCATCGCCATCCACGACGAGCTGGACATCGACTACGCGACGCTGCGGCTGAAGCTGGGCGGCGGGGACAACGGCCACAACGGCCTGAAGTCGATGACGAAGTCGATGGGCGCGGACTACCACCGGGTGCGGTGCGGGATCGGCCGGCCGCCGGGCCGGATGCAGGTCGCGGACTTCGTGCTGAAGGACTTCTCGTCCACCGAGCGCAAGGAGCTGGACTGGTTCGTGGACCGGTCGGCGGACGCGGTGGAGTGCCTGGTTCTGGAGGGGTTGGAGCGGGCGCAGTCCGCGTACAACTCCTGACGGCTACAGTTCGTCGAGCCCCTCGAAGTCGACATTCATCGCGAACGGCCGGGTGACGGAGAACGGCTTGTCGAGGATCCCCTGGCACACATAGGCGCGCGTGTGCGGGTCGAGCTCGTAGACGTACACGACGGGATTCGCGTCTTCGCCCTCGGTCTTGATGATCCAGTAGTTGGGGATTCCGGCAGCTGCGTATTTGTGGAGCTTGGCCTCGGTATCCCTGGCCTCTGATTCGGGCGAGACGACTTCCACGGCCAGCAGCACATCGGCGGCGTAGTAGTGGGTCTGCATCGGGCTGGTGCGGGCTTCGCTCCGGATGACTGAGACATCCGGTTCGGGCCCGTTCCGCTTGTCGATCACCACCGTCATCTCGCGCGCGACCTTGAGGTGGGATGGGACGCTTCGACGGAGCAGAGCCACCAGAAAATCGATCACAGCGGAGTGGATGAAGCGCTGCGGACTCACGAAGACCAGGCTCCCGTCGATCAGCTCGGTGTGTCGCGGGAGGTCCGGCAGCGTCAGAAGGTCGTCCACGGTGTACCCGTCGAGCGGGGGCCGCGACCAGTCGTGTGCGGGCTCGGCAGTCATAGTTGCTCCCATGGGCGCATTCTGTTCGCGTAGCGCCCACGGTAGCGGCGGGTATCCGTGCCCGTCATCACATTGGGTGACGGACACGGATACCGCGCGGCGTCAGCCGGTGTTGCGCAGGCCCGCCGCGACACCGTTGACGGTGAGCAGCAGGGCACGGCCGAGCAGCGGGTCGGGTGCCTCGCCGGCTGCGGCGGCTGCGCGCTGGCGGGCCAGCAGGGAGACCTGGAGGTAGGAGATCGGGTCCAGGTAGGCGTCGCGGACCGCGAAGGTCTGCTGGAGGACCGGGTTGGAGTCCAGGAGCTTCTCGCCGCCGGTGATGCGCAGGACCTCGGCGACCGTCAGGGCGTGCTCGGCCTCGATGAGGTCGAACACGTGCCGCAGCTCGTCGGGGACCAGGGTGTCGACGTAGTGGCGGGCGATCCGCAGGTCCGTCTTGGCCAGTGTCATCTCGACGTTGGACAGGAAGTTGCGGAAGAAGTGCCAGCGCTCGCCCATCTCGGTGAGCACGTCTTCCCGGCCGGCCTCGCGCAGGGCCTTGAGGCCGGAGCCGACGCCGTACCAGCCGGGCACGATCTGCCGGGACTGGGTCCAGCCGAACACCCACGGGATGGCGCGGAGGCCGTCGAGGCCGGCGCCGGAGTCGGGGCGGCGGGAGGGCCGGGAGCCGAGGTGGAGGTCGGCGAGCTGGTCGACGGGGGTGGCGGCGAAGAAGTACGCGGGCAGGTCGGGGTCCTCGACCAGCCGGCGGTAGGCCGCGTGCGCCGCGTCGGAGACGGTGTCCATGGCGGCGTCCCAGCGGGCCAGGTCGTCGTCGGACTGGCGGGGGGCGGTGTGCAGGGCGGAGGCCTGCAGGGTGGCCGCGACGGTCAGTTCGAGGTTCTCCCGGGCCAGCGACGGCACCAGGTACTTGTCGGAGATGACCTCGCCCTGCTCGGTGACCTTGATCTCGCCCTCCAGGGTGCCCCAGGGCTGGGCGAGGATCGCGTCGTGGGAGGGGCCGCCACCGCGGCCGACGGTGCCGCCGCGGCCGTGGAAGAGGCGCAGCCGTACGCCGTACCGGTGGGCCACGTCGCGGAGCCGGCGCTGGGCGCGGTGGATCTCCCACTGGCTGGTGGTGATGCCGCCGAACTTGGAGGAGTCGGAGTAGCCGAGCATGACTTCCTGGACGTCGCCGCGCAGGGAGACCAGGCGGCGGTAGGAGGGGTCGGCCAGCATGGCGTCGAGGATGACGTCGGCGGCGCGGAGCTCGTCGGTGGTCTCCAGCAGCGGCACGATACCGATCTTGGCCCAGCCGGCGTGCAGGTCGATCAGGCCGGCCTCGCGGGCGAGGACGGCGGCGGCGAAGACGTCGTCGGCGCCCTGGCACATCGAGATGATGTACGACTCGATGACCTCGGGGCCGAACTTCTCGAAGGCGTCCTTGACGGCGCCGAACACGCCGAGGGTCTTCTGCCCGGCCGCGTCCAGGGGCGCGGGGGTGGGGGCCAGCGGGCGACGGGAGCGGAGCTCCTTGGCGAGGAGCTTCTGCCGGTAGTCGCGGGGCATGTCGGCGTACCGCCAGGACTCCTCGCCGAGCCGGTCGAAGAGCTGGCCGAGGGCGTGGTGGTGGGCGTCGGCGTGCTCGCGTACGTCCATGGTGGCGAGCTGGAGGCCGAAGGCCGCGAGGGTGCGGATGGTGCGGTCCATCCGGCCGTCGGCGAACAGGGCGCCGCGGTGCTCGCGCAGGGAGGTCTGGATGAGGGTGAGGTCGGTGAGGAGCTCGGCGGTGCCGAGGTAGTCGCGGCCTTCCTCGTGGGGGGTGCCCTTGGCGAGGCGCTCGCGGGTGTTGACGAGCTTCTGCCGGATGCAGGTGGCCTTGAGGCGGTAGGGCTCCTCGGCGTTCAGCCGCTTGTAGCGGGGGCTGATCTCGGGGAGGCGCTCCAGGTCGGCCTGGAGGGAGGCGAGGAGTTCCTCGGTGGCTCCGGTGTAGCGGATGGAGTTGGAGAGGAGGCTGCGGAGGAAGTCGACGAGTTCCAGGGCATCGGTGATGCCGTGCTCGTGCTGGAGGATCAGGACTTCCCGGGTGACCTCGGGGGTGACGTTGGGATTGCCGTCGCGGTCGCCGCCGATCCAGGTGCCGAAGGTGAGCGGGCGGGTGCCGGCGGGCAGCTCGACGCCGACGCGCTGGAGCTCGGCGGCGAGGTCTTCGAGGACGTCGCCGACGGCGCCGGCGTGCAGCTCGTCGAGGTAGTAGATGGCGTTGCGGGCCTCGTCGGCGGGCTCGGGGCGGACCACCCGGAGTTCGTCGGTCTGCCAGACGAGGTCGATGTTCTCGGCGAGCCGGAGGTCGTGGCGGCGGCGGTCGCCGGCGCCGGTGACGGGCTCCTCCAGGAGGGCGGCGATACGGCGCAGCTTGTTGAGGACGCTGCGGCGGGCCGCCTCGGTGGGGTGGGCGGTGAAGACGGGCCGGACGTTGAGGTTCCTGACCGTCTCCCGCAGGTGCTCGGGGTCGGCGTCCTTGAGCATGTCCGCGGTACGGGCGAGCAGGCCGCCTTCGGCCGCGCGCAGGGTGCGGAGCTCCCGGCCGCGGTGCACCTGCTCGGTGACGTTGGCCAGGTGGAAGTACGTGGAGAAGGCCCGGACCAGCTTGGCTGCGGTCTCCAGGTCGGTGTTGCCGAGGAGCTCGGCGGCGGCTTCGCCGTCGGTGCGGGTGAGGGCCCGGACCTGTTCGACGAGGTCGAGGAGTTCGGGACCTTCCTGGCGGACGAGGGTCTCGCCGAGGAGGTCGCCGAGGCGGCGGATGTCCGCGCGCAGCTCTGCGTTGGGGGTGGACTGGTCGGCACTGCTCACAGGTGCGGCTCCTTGCAGTGTGTCGCGCTACTGGGAGGTAGGGCTCCCGGTGCGCGCGGCGTCATCTGTTGCGCAGCTCGGGCTGCCCGTGCGGACCGCGCTGTCCGACGGGACTAAGGATAGGCGGCCGGGCGAGGTGCCTGGTCAAAGCCCGCTGGCGAGGTACTCGCTTCCGAGGGGGCGGGCGGGTGCGCGGCGGGGGCGGGGCGGGTGCGGGGCGGGTGCGGGGCGGGCGCGGGCGTTTCGCCGGTCTTGCCGCGGGGCCGGGCTTTGCCATACTTACGATGCCGTAGGTTACGGACCCGTAGGAAAGATCCGCAGGGAAGAACCGTAACCAGGGCGCCTGCCGACTCCTCACCCCCAGGGGACGCCCCATGACCCTCAGCCCCGATCTGCTCGAAGAGACTCCGGAGGCGGCCGGCGCGCCGCCCGTGTCCGCGACCCGCGGCGGAGAGAACAAACGCTCGATCGAGCAGCTCGCGCTGCTGCTCTTCATCACCGTCCCCTTCGTGGCACTGCTCGCGGCGGTCCCGCTGGCCTGGGGCTGGGGGGTGAGCTGGCTGGACCTCGGCCTGATGGTGTTCATGTACTTCCTGGCCTGCCACGGGATCACCATCGGATTCCACCGCTATTTCACCCACGGCTCCTTCAAGGCGAAACGGCCGCTGCGGATCGCGCTGGCCATCGCGGGCTCGATGGCGGTGGAGGGCCCCCTGGTGCGCTGGGTGGCGGACCACCGCAAGCACCACAAGTACTCCGACCACGAGGGCGATCCGCATTCGCCGTGGCGGTTCGGGGAGACGGTCCCGGCGCTGATGAAGGGCCTGTGGTGGGCGCACATCGGCTGGCTGTTCGACGAGGAGCAGACCGACCAGCAGAAGTACGCCCCGGACCTGATCAAGGACCCGGCGATCCGCCGGATCAGCCGTGACTTCGTCTTCTGGACCATGCTGTCGCTGGCGATCCCGCCGCTGGTGGGCGGCCTGGTCACGATGTCCTGGTGGGGCGCGTTCACCGCGTTCTTCTGGGGCTCCCTGGTCCGGGTGGCGCTGCTGCACCACGTGACCTGGTCCATCAACTCGATCTGCCACGCGGTGGGCAAGCGGCCGTTCAAGTCCCGGGACCGGTCCGGGAACGTCTGGTGGCTGGCGGTGCTGTCCTGCGGGGAGTCCTGGCACAACCTCCACCACGCGGACCCGACCTCCGCCCGGCACGGGGTGCTGCGCGGCCAGGTGGATTCCAGCGCCCGGCTGATCCGCTGGTTCGAGGTGTTCGGCTGGGCCACGGACGTGCGCTGGCCGACCGGCGCCCGGATCGACGCCCGGCGCCGGGAAAAGAGCGCGAACCCGGCATGATGGGTGACGTGGCGATCGACGGCAGTAATTCCAGCAGCGACAAGCCCCGGCGTGGCCGCAGGGTCCGGATGACGGGCGCCGAGCGTCGCCAGCAACTGCTGGACATCGGCCGTGCCCTGTTCGCGGAGAAGGGCTTCGAAGGCACCTCGGTCGAGGAGATCGCGGCGAAGGCCGGGGTGTCCAAGCCGGTGGTGTACGAGCACTTCGGGGGCAAGGAAGGGCTGTACGCGGTCGTCGTGGACCGGGAGATGCGGCAGCTGCTGGACGGGGTGACGGGGGCGCTGACCGCCGGGCATCCGCGGGAGCTGCTGGAGCAGGCGGCCTTCGCGCTGCTCGACTACATCGAGAGCTATACGGACGGGTTCCGCATCCTGGTGCGGGATTCCCCGGTGGCCCAGTCGACGGGTACGTTCGCCTCGCTGATCAGCGATATCGCCACGCAGGTGGAGGACATCCTGGGCCTGGAGTTCAAGGCCCGGGGCTTCGACCCGAAGCTGGCCCCGCTGTACGCGCAGGCGCTGGTGGGCATGGTGGCGCTGACCGGCCAGTGGTGGCTGGAGACGCGCCGCCCGAAGAAGGCGGAGGTCGCCGCCCACCTGGTGAACCTGGCCTGGCACGGGCTGGACGGGCTGGAGGCGAAGCCCCGGCTGGTGGGCCACCGCAAGAACTGAGGGGCCGGTCCGGCGCGGCCCGGCGCGGGCCGGCCGGACCGACATCCGGGATCTGCGAAAGGTTGTACGGAAAACCTCTTCTTCCTCAGCAGACGCACGGATAGCCTTTCGATTACTTTCCCGGGGGGGAATGATCCATTCGTCGTGCTGCCCGCCGTTGCGCGGGCCCGCGAGTGTCGACTTCCACCCGGTTTCACCTGCATCTTTCCAGGGGGAACCCCTTTGTCTTCTTCGCGCTCTCAGCGCCTGGGCCGCATCGCCGCCTGCACCGCGCTCGCCCTGTCCGCGGGCACGCTGCTCTCGGCCGCGCCCGCCGTCGCGGCCGACAAGCCGGCCGCGGCCTCCGACTCCACCACGCCTTCGCAGTCGAAGCTGCGCCAGGGCGTGGCCGCCGCCAAGGGCGAGGCCGCGCCGGGCAAGTCGGCGTTCGTCGGATCGGGCGGCAAGGCCCGCCTCGACATCGACGGTGACGGCCAGAGCGACTGGCTGTTCCGCAACGTCACCGGATACGGCGGCGTCTCGCTGTCCAACGGCGGCGACGGCGAGTACACGTTCTGGAACGACCGGAACGAGACCGTCAAGGACATCATCGCCGTCGGCAACGTCCGGGGCAGCCAGGCGCCCGAGATCCTGCAGCTGGCCGCGAACGGCCGCCTCACCCTGCACCAGGCCAACGCGACCGGCACCGCGGCCCCGAGCTGGACCGGCCAGGGCTGGCAGATCTACAACCGCGTCATCGGCGCCGGCGACCTCACCAAGGACGGCCGTCCGGACCTGCTGGCCCGCACCCCCTCCGGCGACCTCTACCTGTACAAGGGCACCGGCGCCCAGTCCGGCGAGCCGTTCGCGGGCCGGGTCAAGGTCGGCAGCGGCTGGGGCGTCTACGACCAGATCCTCGGCACCAACGACCTCGACGCCGACGGCATCGCCGACCTGGTCGCCAAGGACCCCAACGGCCACCTGTACTACTACAAGGGCACCGGCTCCGCCTCCGCCCCGTTCAAGGCCCGGGCCTGGGTCGGCGGCGGCTGGAACGCCTACAACAAGATCGTCGGGATCGACGACGTCGACGGTGACGGCCGCGCCGAGCTGGTCGGCATCACGCACTCCGGCGAGGTGTACCTCTACGTCGGCAAGGGCCTCGGCAAGTTCCACCCCCGCTACCTGATCGGCAGCGGCGCGGTCAACGACGAGATCATGGTCGGCCAGGGCATCACCCCGGTGTACGGCAAGCACGGCGTGTACGGCGTCGACGAGTCGAACAGCGCCTACGGCCACTTCAACCAGACCAACGGCAAGTTCGCCCCGAACCGCTACAACAGCGGCAACTGGAACAGCTTCCCGGCGAACGGCAAGCTGGTCAACGCGGCGGGCCTGGACCCCATGAACTGGGGCCACAAGCTCAGCCTCGACGGCAGCTCACTCACCAACCTGACGCTCAACCAGAAGATGTCGGGCGACTACACCAACACCGACCTGGTGGTGGGCCCCGGTGACCTCACCGGCGACGGCAACGGCGACCTGCTGACCCGCGACATCTGGGGCAACCTCTACCTGAAGGCCGGCTGGAACAACGGAGTCGACTTCTGGGCTCCCACCTGGATCGGCCCGTACTGGAACACCTACAAGGCCATCGTCGGCGCCGGCGACATCAACGGCGACGGCCGCACCGACATCATCGGCCACGACTGGAACGGCCACCTCTACATCCACCCCGGCACCGGCAACGCCAAGGCCCCCTTCGGCGAGCGTCAGTGGATCGGCGGCGGCTGGAACGGCTACTCGGCCATCGCCGCGCCGGGTGACATCAACGGCGACGGCCGTGCCGACCTGGTCGCCCGCGACTGGAACGGCAACCTGTACGGCTACACCGCCACCGGCTGGGGCGGCACGCACACCTTCAGCGCGCGCCACTGGATCGACGCGAACTGGAACATCTACAAGAGCTTCAACTGACGGCTCACGCCCGCGCATGGCGGCGCCCCGTCACCGGTCTTTCCGGTGGCGGGGCGCCGCCGTGTCATAACCGGTGCGCGCTCATCTCGCCGGCTCCGCGGGGACCGGTGCGGCCGGTGGGACCTGGTCGACGGAGCCAAGCACAGGTCAGGCCTCCCTGCGGGCGATGGCGAAGATGCGCCGGAACGGGAAGACGGTGCCCCGCGGGCCCGGCGGGTAGGCGCCGCGCAGCAGGTCGCGGTACTGGAGCAGGAAGGCGTCGACGGCCTGGTGGTCCTCGCCGAGGGCGGTGAGGACGGGTCGCAGGGCGGTGCCCTTGACCCAGTCGAGGACCGGGTCGGGGCCGGTCAGCAGCTGGTGGTAGGTGGTCTCCCAGACGTCGGCGGTGCAGCCGAGTTCGGTGAACCGGGCCAGGTATTCGCCGGGTTCGAGGAGGTGGGTGTAGCGGGCGCCGTGGCCGGCCAGCCGGGTCCGCCAGCGCGGGGTGTCGCAGAGTGCGGCGAGCAGGGAGTGGCTGGGGGCGGTGAAGTTGCCGGGGATCTGGAAGGCGAAGGTGCCGCCGGGGCGCAGGGCGTTGATCCAGGCGGCGAAGGAGCCGGGGTGGCCGGGCACCCACTGGAGGGCCGCGTTGGAGACGATCAGGTCGTAACTCTCCTCGGGGAGCCAGGTGGCGAGGTCGGCGCGGCGGAAATCGAGACTGCCGCCGCCCGGGGTGGGGCCGGCGTACTCGTGGTCGGCGCGCTGGAGCATCTCCGGGGAGAGGTCGTAGCCGGTGATCCGGGCCTCGGGCCAGCGGTCGGCGAGCAGGACGGTGACGTTGCCCGGGCCGCAGCCGAGGTCGGCGATGCGGGCGGGCCGGGTGGGGAGTTCCGGTATCCGGGCGAGGAGATCGAGGAAGGGCCGGGCGCGGTGGTCCGCATGGCGCAGATATTGCTGTGGGTCCCAGACGGGTGGGGCCGGTGCGGCTGTGGAGACGGGGGTGGTGGGGGTACTGGGGGCCTGCTCGTCGACGGTGGTCGTGGGGCATCGACCCGGCGCGATGTCGGAATGCATGTTCGAGCCTCCCTACTGGCGGATCCGGCGGGAAACGGAAGCTTCTCCGGCCCCCTCCATGCCCAGAGTGGCGCGAAATATATCTTGACGTCAAGAGACTTCATGTCGACAGACCCCTTACAATGATCGGCATGGAGGACGAGGTCGACCGACTGGTCGCGGCATGGCGGCGGGAGCGCCCTGACCTCGACGTGGAACCGCTCGAGGTGCTCAGCCGGGTCTCGCGGCTCGCGCGCCACCTCGACCGGGCGCGCCGGATCGCCTTCTCCGAGCACGGACTGGAGCCCTGGGAGTTCGACGTCCTGACCTCCCTGCGCCGGGCCGGAGCGCCCTACCAGCTCTCCCCCGGGCAGCTGCTGACCCAGACCCTGGTCACCTCCGGGACCATGACCAACCGGATCGACCGGCTCGCCAAGAAGGGCCTGGTCGAACGACTGCCCGACCCCAGCGACCGGCGGGGGGTACTGGTCCGCCTGACCCTCGAGGGGCGCGAGGCCGCCGACCAGGCCCTGGCCGGGCTGCTCGCCCAGGAGCGGGCGATCCTGGCCCAGCTCTCCCGGTCCCAGCGCGGGGATCTGGCGGCCCTGCTACGCCAGTTGACCGCTCCGTTCGACAACATCCCCGGCTAGTCCCGGTCCGAGGTCGGCCGGCCGTACGCCGGCCCGGCGGGCCAGTGCCACGGCCGCCAGCGTGGAGTGCACCCCGAGCTTGCCCAGCACGTTCTGCATATGGGTACGCACGGTGTGCGGGGACAGGAACAGCCGCGCGGCCACGTCCTTGCGGCCCAGTCCGGCCACCATGCAGCGCAGCACCTCGTGCTCGCGCGGGGTCAGCGACTCGACCAGCCGCTCGCTGTCGGTGCGGTGCTTGCGGGCCGCCGTCAGCTCCCGCAGCACCCCGGTGAGCAGCGCCGGCGGCAGATGCGTCTCCTCCCGGAGCACGCCCCGGATCACCGCAAGCAGCCGGGACAGCGAGCAGTCCTTGGCCACCCAGCCGGTGGCCCCGGCCTGCAGGGCCAGGGCGGCCCGGCGCGGTTCGTCCCGTTCGGCCAGGACGACCGTACGGACCGCAGGGTGCGCGGTGCGGACCCCGGCGACCAGGGCGATCCCGTCGCCCGTGGCGCCCGCGGCGGCGGCCGGGCCGGCCGCCGGGGCCGCGGGGCCCGGGGGCGGCCCCGACCCCGATTCGCGCTGGGCCGGCACGGCGACGGTCCCGGCGGCGGCGCCGAGGTCGGCGTCGACCAGCAGGACATCGAACCGGCGGCCCTCGGCCGCGCCCCGCTCGAGGCAGCGCAGCGCGGCGGGACCGCTGCCGGCCGCGGACACGTCCACGTCCGGCTCGGCCGCGAGCGCGGCGGCCAGCGACTCGGCAAAGATGCGGTGGTCGTCCACCACGAGGACTCGGATACGCACCACAGACACCCCCAAGGGTCGGGGAAACGGACAACGGCGGGTACGACGACCGGATCCGGTGATCCGCAGTCACACGGCCGCCGCCGCAACATCACTGCACTACCCCGGACCGGACGCCGTACCCGACGTGTCTCGACCCCTGAATCAACACCGGCCCCCACCGGTGTCACGCTTCAGCGTAGGGGCGGGTGGCGTGCGTGGTTGGCCGAATAGCAGAAGTTTTCCCCGCTGTTTTCCGGGCCGGTGGCTCCGAGCGCGTCTCCGGGTGGCCGAAAATGACCCATCTACGCGCCTCGGAAGCCTGTTTCCGGCCCGGCGGGTGCCACGGGCAGTTGCACGGGGGGCATTTCACGCAGCGTGTACGCGCTGGGCGCCCGCGCACATGACACGGCCCCGGCGCTCACGCTCTCGCGTGCGCCGGGGCCGTACGCCCTCAGTTCAGCCCTGCCCAGCCCTGCCCAGCCCTGCTCAGACCTGCTCGGCCTGACGGCGCCGGGTGAACTCCCAGGCGTCCGCGACGATGCCGGCGAGGTCCGGGCGCCGCGGGGTCCAGCCGAGCTTGTCGTGGGCGGTCCGGGCGGAGGCGACCAGTACGGCCGGGTCGCCGGCCCGGCGCGCGGAGACCACCTCGGGGATCTCGTGCCCGGTGACCTTGCGGACGGTCTCGATGACCTCGCGCACCGAGAAGCCGTTGCCGTTGCCCAGGTTGCAGATCAGGTGCGCACCCTCGGCGGCCCCGTCCAGGGCCAGCAGGTGGGCCTCGGCCAGGTCCGCGACGTGGATGTAGTCGCGGATGCAGGTGCCGTCCGGGGTCGGGTAGTCGTCGCCGAACACCGAGATCGCCTCGCGCTGCCCCAGGGCCACCTGGAGGACCAGCGGGATGAGGTGGCTCTCCGGGTCGTGCCGCTCGCCGTACTGGCCGTAGGCGCCCGCCACGTTGAAGTAGCGCAGCGAGACCGCGGCCAGGCCATGGGCCGCGCACTCGCCGGTGATCATGTGGTCCACGGCCAGCTTGGACGCGCCGTACGGGTTGGTCGGCGCGGTCGGCATGGTCTCGGTGATGGGGGTGGCCTCCGGCTCGCCGTAGGTGGCGGCGGTGGAGGAGAAGACCAGCTTGCGGACCCCGGCCTCGCGCATCGCGGCCAGCAGCGCCATGGTGCCGCCGACGTTGTTGTCCCAGTACTTGCCCGGGTTGACCACGGACTCGCCGACCTGCGAGAAGGCCGCGAAGTGCAGCACCGCCTCGTAGGAGGAGTCGAGGTGCCGGGCGGCGTCCTTGATGTCGGCCTCGATGAAGGCCGCACCGGCGGGGACCCCGGCCCGGAAGCCGGTGGAGAGGTTGTCGAGGACGGTGACCTCGTGGCCGGCTTCCAGAAGGTGGGCCGCGACCACGCTGCCCACGTAGCCGGCGCCGCCGGTGACCAGATACTTGCTCACTCGCGTAGCTCACTCTCGCAGTCGCACCACCGCGCACCCGCGCGGCCTGTTGTCTCTGGCTTACCCGATTCGGCGCCCACGAGGAAATCGGACCTTCCTGCGGACCGGACCGGACCGACCCGAAGCGGACCGGATCGCCGGAGTGAGCCTAGCGAGGGGGCAGCTCGGCGCGGTCGAGGAGGCCGGTGCGGGCGGCCAGGGCGGCGGCTTCCAGCCGGGAGCCCACGCCCAGCTTCATCAGCACCCGCTGCACATGGGTGCGTGCGGTGCTCGGGGCGATGGCCATGCCGGCCGCGATCAGCCGGGTGTCCTCGCCCTCGGCGACCCGCACCAGCACCTCCACCTCGCGCGGGGTGAGCAGGCGCAGCAGCCGGCCGGCCTCGTCGTCGGGCTGGGCGGCGGGGTTCAGCAGTTCGGCGAAGGCCCCCTGGAGCAGCTGCGGGGCCACCGCGACCTCCCCGGCCCGGGCCTTGGCCAGGGCCCGCTCCACACCCTCGATGCGCTCGTCCTGCCGTACGTACCCGGAGGCGCCGGCGGCGAAGGCGGCGGCGATGCCGCGCGGGCTGGGCACCGGGCCCAGGACCACCACGGCGATCTGCGGGCGCTCCCGCTTGATCCGCACCACCGGCTCGAACACCCCCGGCTCGGCGGGGGCCGCGGTGCCCAGCAGGCAGACCTCGGGGGCCCGGCTGATCACCAGCTCGGCCGCGCCCGCGGCCGGCGCCGCGGCTGCCAGCACGCGGTGCCCGCGCAGCTTCAGCGCGGAGGCGAGCGCCTCGGCCAGCAGCCGGTGCTCGTCGACCACCATCACCCGTACGCCCATGTCCCGGCAAGCTACACGCTTGTTCGAGGATGCGCCGGGGTTACTGCGCAGAAGCCCCCGGAAGGGCGGACCTTCCGGGGGCTTCGGCCTGAACCGATCGGCTGCCGGGTCAGTGCGTGGTGAACGAGACGAAGAGGTACTGCTTCTCGATCGAACTCGAGTTGCTGATGATGTCGTCGGCGATGAACAGCCGGCCGTTGTTGTAGCGGAACTCCGACCCCGGGAGGAACTGGGTCTCCGCCCTCCGGGTGTCCTTGTCGTCCGGGTTGACCATCAGCACGGTCTGCTTCATCGTCGCGCCGTCGATGGAGACGATCTGGCCGCCCTTGTCGTAGGGCGGGCGCTTGTACGCGATGATGTTCGACCCGTCCATGCGCAGCGGCCACATCGTGTACCGCTCGCCGGCGTCGGCCCGGTCGTTGGTCTGCTTGCCGGTGTTCAGGTCGAAGGAGAGGATCTCGTTCGTCCGCGGCCCGCCGGCGTTGCCCGTGCCCTGGTGCTCGATGGACGGCAGGTAGACCTTGCCGTTGCCGACCACGATCTTGGAGCACTCCTGCACGTCGGTGCTGTTGCACTTGGGGTCGTAGTTGCCCGAGGTGAGCGAGATGGTGGTCTTGAGGTTGCCGCTCTCGTCGACCACGAAGATGTCGCTGACGCCGGTGGCGTTCGGGGCGCTGCGGTTGACGTTCGAGACGACGACCAGCGGCTTGGTGGAGATGATCTGGCCCCACTCGATGCCCGGGGACATCTTGTACGAGTACTTCGGTGCGCCGGTGGTGGGGTCCAGGACCTGGGCGTGCAGGGTCTGGTTGCCGATCCGGCCGCACTTGCGGAGCACGGCGAGGCCGTTCGCGTCACCCGAGTAGCCCATGTCGAAGCAGCCCTGGCCGTCGACCTTGGGCTCCCACAGGACCTTGCCGTCGGCGAGGTTCCAGGCGGCGCCGCCGTTGGTGCCGCCCGCCGCGACGGTCTGGCCGCTGACGGTGACCTCGTCGAAGGAGACCTTGTCGTCACCGCCGGTGGTGGACTTGGCGTCGCCGGACCAGAGCAGCTTCCCGGCGTTGAGGTCGAGGACGCCGACCTTGCTGCACTTGGGGAACTTCTTGTCGGCGGTCGGCAGGAAGTCCTGGAAGAGGATGGCCGCCTTGTTGTCGGAGGACTGCGGGCTGGCGGCGCAGATGTGCGCCGGCAGCGGGATCGTCCACTTCTGGCTGCCGTTGTCCAGGTTGTAGCCGACGACCTTGGCGATGTCCGACTTGGCGTACACCGAGTCGGTGAGCCAGGAGCCGTGGGTGCCGATGGTGTTGTAGCCGCCGTCGGGGTCTGCGGGCACCTTGGGCTGCTCGACGTTGATCAGGGTCTTGGACTGGGTCTTGCCCGTCGCCTTCTCGGAGCCGCCGGAACCGCCGGAGCCGCCCGGCTTGTCCTCGCCTCCGGGGCTCTGCGAGCCCTGGGCCACGGGCTTGGTCCCGCCCTCGTCGCCGTCGGTGCCGGAGGCCAGCCAGACGCCGCCGGCCACGATCACGGCGATCGCGACGACCGCCGCGCCGATGATCATCAGCTGGTTGCGCTTGGCGTTGCCGCCTGTGCCCTGGCCTCCGCCGACCGGGGCCATGGGGGCGGGCGGCGGGGTGTGCGCGCCCTGCGGGAACCCGTAGCCGGGCGCCGGCGGCGGGGTCTGCGGATAGCCGTACGACTGCTGCGGGTAACCGTAGCTCGGCTGCCCGGGCTGCCCGGGCTGTGCAGGGGCGCCGAAGCCGGGCTGGGCGGCCGGCGGCTGCGGCGGGGCCACGGGCTGCTGCGGCGGGACCGCGGGCTGCTGCGGAGGCGTCGGCGGGAGCGGCGGAGGCGCACCGAAGCCACCGGGCGCGGGCTCCTGCGGCGCGCCGAACCCGCCCGCGGGCGGCTGGTTCGGCGGCTGCGGGGGCTGGTTCGGCGGGGGTGGGGGCGGGGTGCTCATGGGGTTCTACTGCCTCTCGTCGTTCACTTGCCGAAGACCATCAGGAATTTCTCCGGACCCTGGCTCCTGCCGGACAGGCGCGTCGCGGAGAGGAAGAGCCGGCCGCCGGCGTAGTCGATCTGCGGGTTGAAGAACCCGTTCTCGACCGGGGCGGCCACGCCCGAGGGATTGCGCAGCAGGGTGGTCGGCTTGCCCCCGCCGGCCGGGAAGGACAGCACTTCGCCGCCCTTGTCGTAGTCGGGCTCGAGGTAGGCGATCAGGTTGCCGCCCTCGGCCTTCAGCGGGACCGCGGAGCGGCCCTGGCCGGCCGGGTGCCGCCATTTGATCTTGCCGGTGCCCAGGTCGAAGGCGACGATCTCGTTGGAGTCGCCCTCGGTGGGCAGGTAGACGGTGTTGGCGGGGCCGTCCACCACCACACCGGTGCAGGCCTGCGGCCCGGAGAAGATGGAGATCCCGCAGCGGGCCGAGAACTTGCCCTCGCCGGTGAGCTGGCTGCGCAGTTTGCCGTCGGGGCCGAAGACCGCGATGACGCGTTCCTTGGTCGCCTTCTTGGTCGCGTCCACGACCAGCGGGTCGGTGGAGTACACCCGGCTGACGTTCCAGCCCTCGGCCCACTTGTAGTTCCAGAGGGCCTTTCCGGTGGCCGGGTCGAGGCCCTGCAGCTCCTCGGCGTTGTTGCCGCAGCCGGCGATCGCGACCAGCTTGGCGCCGCCGGCCAGGGAGTCGGGCTTGCAGCCCTGGTCGGGGGGACCGAACAGCTTGTCGCCGGTGCTCATTTTGAAGGCGCTGGCCTTGCCGAGCCGGCTGACGCCGAGGGTGTCCCCGGTGATGGACAGGCTGGGCGAGCTCATGATGTCGAAGGCGCCCTCCTTGGGCACCTCCTTCGTCCAGCCCTCCTTGCCGGCCTTCAGGTCGACCTGCTTCATCTGGTCGCAGTCGGCGCTGCTGGACTCGCCGTTCTTGAACATGAGGACGGTCTTGCCGTCGGCCGTGGCCTGGCCGGTGGCGGCGCAGATCTCGGCGGGGAAGGAGACGGTCCAGCGCTGCTTTCCGTCGGCCGCGCCATAGGCGGTGACGGATTTGTAGACGGCCTTGACCACGGTGTCGCCCACCACCCACTGGGCGGGGCCCTCGGCGCCGCTGCCGGGCAGCTCGATCTCGTTCGTCTTCAGCCAGAGGACCTTGTCCTCGCCGGGCTTGCGGCCGGCGTTGAGGTCCTCGTTCTCGGCGCGGCCGGTGCCGTTGCCGTCGCCGTCGTCCACCGAGGCGTCCGGGGACGGGGCGCCGGGCTTGGCGTCGCCGCTCGCGCTCGACGACGGCTGGGCGACGGGCTCCTTCTTGCCCTCGCCGTCGGCGAAGAGGAAGAACCCGCCGGTACCGAGGGCGAGTACGCCGGCCACTGCGGCGGCGATCAGGATGGTCGTCTTCCGCTTGGCCGGGTGACCGGCGCCGGGCGGCGGGCCGGGCGGCATCGGCGGCGGGTACCCGTACCCCACGGGCTGCTGCGCGTACTGCGGCGGCTGCGGGGGCTGTTGCGGCTGCGGGGGCTGCTGCGGCTGCTGCGGTTGCCCCGCGTACGGGTTGGGGCCCGGCTGCGGGTGCCCGTACCCCTGTTGCGGCGGACCGGGCAGGTGCCCGTAACCCTCGGGAACCGGGGGCGGGTTCGTCATCAGCGCATACCTTCGGCGTCAGGAGTCGTGGGGGGATGACCTTTGTACCACCCGGCCCCGACAGCGGACGGGCCGGTCGCACCCCTGTTCCCAAGGGAGGACCGGCCCGTGACGCCGCCGTTATGTCGCCGGCTCAGGCCTCCTCGGCCAGCTCCAGCCAGCGCATCTCCAACTCGTCGCGGTCGGAAAGCAGTTCCCGGAGCTCGGCGTCGAGCTTGGCCACCTTGTCGTAGTCGGTGGCGTTCTCCGCGATCCGGGCGTGCAGCTGGGACTCCCGGTCGGACAGTTTGTTCAGCTGCCGCTCGATCTTCTGGAGTTCCTTCTTCGCGGCGCGCGAGTCGCCCGAGGCACTGGACTTCGGCGCGGCGGCCGGTGCGGGCGCCGGGGCGGCGGCCTCGACCATCCGCTGCCGCCGTTCCAGGTACTCGTCCAGGCCGCGCGGCAGCATGCGCAGGGTGGCGTCACCCAGCAGCGCCATCACCGTGTCGGTGGTCCGCTCGATGAAGAACCGGTCGTGGGAGATGACGATCATCGAGCCGGGCCAGCCGTCGAGGAGGTCCTCCAGCTGGGTGAGGGTCTCGATGTCGAGGTCGTTGGTGGGCTCGTCGAGGAAGAGCACATTGGGCTCGTCCATCAGCAGCCGCAGGATCTGGAGCCGGCGCCGCTCGCCGCCGGACAGGTCGCCGACCGGCGTCCACTGCTTCTCTTTCGTGAAGCCGAACTGCTCACACAGTTGACCCGCCGTCATCTCGCGGCCCTTGCCGAGGTCCACCCGGTCGCGGACCCGCTGCACGGCTTCCAGCACCCGCAGGGACGGGTCGAGCTCGCCGACCTCCTGGGAAAGATAGGCAAGTCTGACGGTCTTGCCGACGGTGACGCTGCCGGCCGCGGGCTGGGTCTCCCCCTGGGTGCGGGCGGCCTCGGCGAGGGCGCGCAGCAGCGAGGTCTTGCCGGCGCCGTTGACGCCGACCAGGCCGATCCGGTCGCCGGGCCCGAGGTGCCAGGTGAGGTGCTTGAGCAGGGTCTTGGGTCCGGCGGTGACGGTGACGTTCTCCAGGTCGAACACCGTCTTCCCGAGCCGGGCGTTGGCGAACTTCATCAGCTCGGAGGTGTCGCGGGGCGGCGGCACATCGGCGATGAGCTCGTTGGCCGCCTCGATGCGGAAGCGGGGCTTGGAGGTGCGGGCGGGGGCGCCGCGGCGCAGCCAGGCGAGCTCCTTGCGCATCAGGTTCTGCCGCTTGGCCTCTTCGGTGGCGGCGATCCGCTCGCGTTCGGCGCGGGCGAACACGTAGTCGCTGTAGCCGCCTTCGTACTCGTGCACCTCGCCGCGCTGGACGTCCCACATGCGGGTGCAGACCTGGTCCAGGAACCAGCGGTCGTGCGTGACGCAGACGAGTGCGGAGCGGCGCTCCTGGAGGTGGCGGGCCAGCCAGGAGATGCCCTCGACGTCGAGGTGGTTGGTGGGCTCGTCGAGGACGAGCAGGTCCGGCTCGGCGATGAGCAGCTTGGCGAGCGCGATGCGGCGGCGTTCGCCGCCGGAGAGCGGCCCGATGACGGTGTCGAGCCCCTGCCCGAAACCAGGCAGGTCGAGGCCGCCGAACAGGCCGGTCAGCACATCCCGGATGCGGGCGTTGCCGGCCCACTCGTGGTCGGCCATATCGCCGATGATCTCGTGCCGGATGGTGGCGGCGGGGTCGAGCGAGTCATGCTGGGTGAGGATTCCGATCCGGGCTCCACCGGTGTGGGTGACCCGGCCGGTGTCGGGCTCCTCCAGCTTGGCGAGCATCCGGATGAGGGTGGTCTTGCCGTCGCCGTTGCGGCCGACGACACCGATCCGGTCCCCCTCGGACACGCCGAGGGAGATGCCGTCGAGCAGGGTACGGGTGCCGTACACCTTGCTGACTGCCTCGACATTGACCAGATTGACGGCCATCAGACGCGCTCCAGGGAAAGGGATGGATCAGCCCCTCAGCCTAACCTTCCCGCCGGGTCCGCAGCGCTCCACGAGCAGCCAGCCGCCGAGCACCATCCCGACGGCGAGGGGGGCGCTGACCGGGACCGCGACGAGTACGGCGGTCCGGCCCTCCAGCAGCCCGCCGAGCCCGGTCATGGACAGCCCGAGGACCCCGAACAGGCAGAGGCCGATGCCGAGGGCGGAGAGCGGGCCGGAGCCGGGGGCGGGGCGGCTGCCGGCCGGCGCCTCGAACCGGCGGAACAGGGCGACGAGGGCGGCGGTGCCGAGCGCGGCCAGCACGAGCCGTACGGGGACCTGGGCCCACCAGGCGGCGGTGGCGGGCTCCGGCAGGGCGAGGCCGAGGGCGAGCTGTGCGGCGTACACGGCGAGCATGGCGGTGAGGTGCCAGAGGAAGGCGGTCATGGCGATGCCGTTGGCGGCGACGACGGTACGCCACACCCGGGGGCGGGCCAGCAGGGCGGCGGCGGGCCGCCGGAGCAGCTCGACGGCGCCGGTCAGCCACAGGCCGTGGCAGAGCAGGGCGAAGGTGGGCGGTGCCATGTTGGACACCTTCTCCCCGGGCATCCCGACCATGGAGAGCGGGTACGGCCCGAGAGTCACCAGCAGCACGGCCCCGGCGAGCCCGGCGGCGGCGAGGGCGGCGGGCCGGGTGATCCTTCCGTCGGCCCGCAGGAAGCCGAGCTGGTGCACGGCGAGCCAGACGAAGGCGAAGTTGAGGAATTCCACGTACGGCGCCCCGGCGGCGAACCGCAGCAGGTCCACGGCCCCGGCGGCGGCGACCAGCCCGCCGAAGGCCCCCCACCCGTAGCGCTCGTGCAGCTTCAGCAGCGGCGGGGTGAAGGCGACCATGGCGAGGTAGATCCCGATGAACCACAGCGGCTGCGTGATCACCCGCAGCGCGGCCCCGGTGAGCCCGCTGCCGCCCCCGGCGAGCTGGATGCCGAGCGCGAGCACGGCCCAGACGAGGACGAACACCAGGGTGGGCCGCAGCAGCCGCTGCAGCCGGGCCCGCAGGAACACGGCGTAGACGGGGGTGCCGGGCTGCCGCCGGACCAGCGACCGGTAGGACAGCGCGTGCGAGAACCCGCCGACGAAGAAGAACACCGGCATGATCTGCAGCCCCCAGGTGAGCACCTGGAGTCCGGGCACCACGGCGAGCAGGTTCCCCATCTGCCCGTCGGCGCTGACGGCGGCCATCAGCCAGTGCCCGAGCACCACGGTCCCGAGCGAGGCGACCCGCAGCAGATCGATGTACCGGTCCCGCCCGGCGGGTGTGGCGGCGGCGAGTTCGGCGGTGGTGTGTCCCATGCGGACACGTTCGCGCGCCGCTCCTGGCCGCCGACACCGTGCCGGTACTCATATCCGATCTGAGTACCGGCTTCAGCCGAGCCGTACGGCCCGGCTGCCCAGGCGCCGCTCACACGGCGGCCTCGCGGCCCTCAGCCTGGCCTCGGCGGGCCCGGCCGGGCCGGGGTTCACGGGAGCAGGACGGTCGCGCCCGGGGCCGGGGAGGTGGCGGTGCGGGTGGTGCGGCAGGTGGCGGAGGCTTCCAGGGCGGCGGCCACCTTGAGGGCGGCTTCCGGGTCGCGGACCAGGAAGGCCGTGGTGGGGCCGGAGCCGGAGACCAGGGCGGCCAGGGCGCCCGCGCCGAGGCCGGCGTCCAGGGTGGCGGCCAGCTGCGGGCGCAGCGAGAGGGCGGCCGGCTGGAGGTCGTTGGCCAGGTTCGCGGCCAGGGCGTCCGGGTCGCCGGAGCGCAGGGCCGCGAGGAGGGCGGGCGAGGCGGCCGGCTCGGGGACGGCGGTGCCGGCGGTGAGGCGGTCGAACTCGCGGAACACCGCGGGGGTGGACAGGCCGCCGTCGGCGACGGCGAACACCCAGTGGAAGGTGCCCGCTTCGAGCGGGGTGAGGTGCTCGCCGCGGCCGGTGCCGAGGGCGGCGGCCCCGACCAGGCTGAACGGGACGTCGCTGCCGAGTTCGGCGCAGATGTCGAGGAGATCGGCGCGCGGGGTGTCCAGGCCCCACAGGGTGTCGCAGGCGAGCAGGGCGCCGGCGCCGTCCGCGCTGCCGCCCGCCATGCCTCCGGCCACCGGGATGTTCTTGGCGATGTGCAGGTGGACGGCGGGTTCGAGGCCGTGCCGGGCGGCGAGCAGCTCGGCGGCGCGGGCCGCCAGGTTGGTGCGGTCCAGCGGGACCTGGCCGGCGTCCGGCCCCTCGCAGGTGATGCGCAGGGAGTCGGCCGGGGTGGCGGTGACCTCGTCGTAGAGGGAGACGGCGAGGAAGACGTTGGCCAGGTCGTGGAAGCCGTCGGGGCGGGCGGCGCCCACCGCCAGCTGGACGTTGACCTTCGCGGGGACGCGTACGGTGACGCGGCGGTCGGGGCTCACAGGGCGGGCCTCTCGGCAGCGGGCTTGTGCTCGGCGATCGCCGCGAACTCCTCGACCGTGAGGGCCTCGCCGCGGGCCTGCGGGGAGATCCCGGCGCCGACCAGGGCCGCTTCGGCGGCGGCCGGGGAGCCCGCCCAGCCGGCCAGGGCGGCCCGCAGGGTCTTGCGGCGCTGGGCGAAGGCGGCGTCGACCACGGCGAAGACCTCGGCCTTGGTGGCGGTGGTCTTGACCGGCTCGGTGCGGCGGACCAGGGATACCAGCCCGGAGTCGACGTTGGGGGCCGGCCAGAACACGTTGCGGCCGATCGCACCGGCCCGCTTGACCTCCGCGTACCAGTTGGCCTTGACCGAGGGCACGCCGTACACCTTGTTGCCGGGCCCGGCGGCGAGCCGGTCGGCGACCTCGGCCTGGACCATGACGAGGGTGCGCTCGATGGTCGGGAACCGGTCCAGCATGTGCAGCAGGACCGGCACCGCCACGTTGTACGGGAGGTTGGCGACCAGTGCGGTGGGGGCCGGGCCGGGCAGCTCCTGCACGAGCATGGCGTCGGAGTGGACCAGCGCGAAGCTGTCCTTGCGCTGCGGCAGCCGGGCCTCGATGGTGGCGGGCAGTGCGGCGGCCAGGATGTCGTCGATCTCGACGGCGGTGACGTGCGCGGCGGCCTCCAGCAGCGCGAGCGTCAGGGAGCCGAGGCCCGGTCCGACCTCGACGACCACGTCCTCGGGGCGGACCCCGGCGGTGCGCACGATCCGGCGCACGGTGTTGGCGTCGATGACGAAGTTCTGGCCCTTCTGCTTCGTCGGGCGCACGCCGAGCACCGCGGCGAGTTCGCGGATGTCGGCGGGCCCGAGGAGGGCGTCGGCAGCCGTGTCGGGGGCTTCGTTGGCTTCGGGCGTCGCGGGGGGCTCAGTGGTGCTCACCGGTAAAGCCTACGGCCGCAGTGCGGCCACGGACTCGCCCCCCGCTGCACGTAGAGCTTCTTGGCCCGGAACGTCTGCTCGGCGGCGCTCGCGTCCTGGGGCCGGCCGCTGCCGCCGAGGCCCTGCCAGGTGCGTACGTCGAACTGGTAGAGGCCGCCGTAGGTGCCGGACGGGTCGGTGGCGGCGGGCCGGCCGCCGGACTCGCAGTGGGCGAGGGCGCCCCAGTTGAGGCCGTCGGCTCCGTCGACGGAGCTGGGCAGCGGCCTGGTGCCGACCTTGATCAGGGCGTCGACGGGTTCCCGGACCGTCTCCTCGGCGATCCGGCGGGGCTTCTGCCGGACTCCGTTGACGGTCCGCAGGGCGAAGGTGACCCGGCGGGCACCGGGCCGGCCGGCCCGTTCGACGACCTCGGTGCCGGCGAACAGGCCCGGGTCCCTGACCTTCTTCGTCTCGTAGGGGATCTGCTCCTCGCGGACCTCCCGGCTGCCGGTGATCCGCAGCACGGTGACGGTCTGGCCGTCGCGCGGGAAGGAGTCGGGGGGCACCGAGGTGGTGTCCTGCCCGTTGAGGCCGATCCCGGCCTGGTCGAGGGCTTCCCGGACGGTGGCCGCATTGGTGCGGATGGTGCGTTCGCGGCCGTCGGCCATGAAGGTCACGCTGCGCTCGGTGCGGACGTTCAGGGCGAGTCCGCTGCGCGGCACGGGGGCGGTGCGGGGGGCGGAGAGGTGGGCCCCTTCGACGCGCACGCCGAGCTGGCGGAGGGCGGTTTCGACGGTGTCGGCGGTGGTCCACAGCTCGCGGTGCTCGCCGTCGAGGGTGAGGCGGAGCGGGCGGCCGTAGCGGACGACGATCTCGTCGCCGTCGTCGAGGTCGGCGGTGCGGGCCGGGGCCACCAGGTCGTGGACGCCGACGCCGACGCCTTCCCGCCGGAGCAGTTCACCGACGTCGTCGGCGAAGGTGTGGAGGGTGCGGGGGACCCCGTCCACGGTGAGGTGGACGGATTTGTCGGCGGCGACGAAGGCGGAGGTGCCGCCGGCGAGGAAGGCGACGACCAGGGCCTGCGGGACGATCCGCCGCCAGCCGTCGGTGCCGCCGCCGGCCCCGCCCCGTCGGGCCCGGGCGGCGGCCCGGCCGCCGGGGGCCGGGGCGGGGGCGGGGACCGGGGCGGCGGAGCCGGCGGCGGGGGGTTTGCGGCGGCGGCCGGCGCGCGGACCGGGGAGGCCGTTCGGCACCGGGTCCGGCAGGGTGTCCGGCAGGACGGCGGAGGGCAGGGTGTCGGGCAGCGCTTCCGGGCCGCCGTAGGGGCCGCCGTACGGATCGGCGTACCCCTCGGTGTACCGGTCGGCGTACGGACCGGGATACGGGTCGCGGTCGGGATACGGGTCGGCATACGGATCGGGGTAGCCCGCGGCGGGCGCGCCGGGGTACGGCTGTGCGTACGGGTCCGGATCGCGGTACGGATCGGCGTACGTGTCCGTGTACGGCTGGGTATCGCTCACGACGCTCGCTCCACTGGTCCGGCCGGCCCTGGTTCGGGCACGGGACACTAGCGGAGCGATGGTCACACAGGAAAACCGGGTGGCTACCCAGCGTGTCGGATGTCAGTAGGCGAAAGCCCGCGCCGTGTTGGCCGCCAGGGCCGTGGCCATCGCGTCCTCGTCGATGCCGCGGACCGCGGCCATGGCCCGGACCGTGAGCGGAATCAGGTACGGCGCGTTGGGCCGTCCGCGGTACGGCGCCGGGGTCAGGTACGGCGCATCCGTCTCGACCAGGACCCGCTCCAGCGGGGTCACGGCGAGCGCGTCCCGCAGCGGCTGGGCGTTCTTGAAGGTGACGGTCCCGGCGAAGGACAGGTAGTAGCCGGCGGCGGCGCATTCGCGCGCCATGCCGGCGTCCCCGGAGTAGCAGTGGAAGACGGTGCGCTCCGGTGCGCCCTCCTCGCGGAGGATGCGCAGCACGTCGGCGTGGGCCTCCCGGTCGTGGATCACAAGTGCCTTGCTCTGCCGCTTGGCGATCTCGATGTGCGCCCGGAAGGAGGCTTCCTGTGCGGCCATGCCCTCCGGTCCGGTGCGGAAGTAGTCCAGGCCCGTCTCGCCGACCGCCTTGACCTGCGGCAGCGCGGCCAGCAACTCGATCTCGGCGAGGGCGTCGTCCAGCGCGGCCTGCCCGCCGCCGGCCCGGGCCCCCTGCCGCGACCAACCGTCCGGATCCCCGTGCACGATCCGCGGGGCTTCGTTCGGGTGAAGGGCGACCGCCGCGTGGACGTTCTCGTACGCGGCGGCGGTCTCGGCCGCCCACCGGGAGCCCTTCAGGTCGCAGCCGACCTGGACCACGGTGGTCACGCCGACCGAGGCGGCCTTGCGCAGGCCCTCCTCCACCGAGTCGCGCTGCATGTCCAGGTGGGTGTGGGAATCGGCCACCGCCACCCGGAGCGGTTCGGGCAGCGGCGGCATCTCGTCAGTGCTGGGGCTCATACGGCCGATCTTATGACCGGCTCAGCCGTGCCTTGAGGCGGGCGAACCAGCCGGTCCGCTCGTCCGGGTCGATGGCCACCGGTCCCGGCGCATCGTGGGTCCGGGCCGCCGCCTTGCGCTGCTTCGGCGGGCGCGGCACATCGGCCCCGGCCGGCACCGGGCCGGCGATCCCGGGGGCGATCCGGTGGTGGTAGAGCTGGTCGATCATGCCGAGTACGGCGGAGACCTGCCCCTCCCGCATGATCCGGACCACGTGCCCGCCGCAGTTGTGGCAGGTGGGGTTGGAGAGGGGTGACGGCACCCGTTCCCCCTCGACCCGGTGGATGATGAACGGCTGGCCCTTGCCGTCGGTGTGGTGCTCTATGTCGTAGGACTGCTCCCAGCCGTATCCGCACCGCATACAGGCGAAGGAATAGGCCTCGCGGACCGTCCCCACGGGGGCGGAGAACAGGGGCCCGGAAGCCGCCGGGGTGGGGGCCGCCGGAGCCGCCGTGGGTGCCGTGGCGGCCGTGACAGGGGGGTGGGCGATCTCGCTCATGCCAGCTCCTCTTGTTCCGCTGGTGTCCTCACCAGTGGACGCCTCTCCGGCGGGGAGCGCATCAGGCCCTGTCGACTGTTGGACGGTCTTTGGGCGATTCATTCCCCAAAGCGCCCGGTGGGGGGTCTGAGCTTGTCCGGGCTTTGCCTTTCAGGTTAGCCCTTTACCGACTTACGGCACCTTTTGTGCCGCGTTCTTTGCCGCCACCACCGCATCGAAGACCTCCCGCTTGGGAAGGCCGGCCTCGGCGGCGACCGCCGCGATGGCCTCCTTGCGCCGCTCCCCCGCCTCCTCGCGCACCTGCACCCGGCGTACCAGTTCCGCGGCGTCCACCTCGCCCGGCGCCGCCTCCGGGGCGCCCTCGACCACGACGGTGATCTCACCGCGCACCCCGTCGGCGGCCCATTCGGCCAGCTCGCCGAGGCCGCCGCGCCTGACCTCCTCGTAGGTCTTGGTCAGCTCGCGGCAGACGGCCGCCCGGCGGTCCGCGCCGAACACCTCGGCCATGGCCGCCAGGGTGTCGTCCAGCCGGTGCGGGGCCTCGAAGTAGACGAGCGTGCGCCGCTCGCCCTCGACCTCCCGGAGCCGGCCCAGGCGCTCGCCGGCCTTGCGGGGCAGGAAGCCCTCGAAGCAGAACCGGTCCACCGGGAGGCCGGACAGCGCCAGCGCCGTCAGCACGGCGGACGGGCCGGGCACCGCCGTCACCCTGATGTCCTTCGCGACGGCGGCGGCGACCAGCCGGTAGCCGGGGTCGGAGACCGAGGGCATGCCCGCGTCGGTCACCAGCAGCACCCGGGCCCCGGCTTCCAGCGCTTCGACGAGTTCGGGGGTGCGGGCCGACTCGTTGCCCTCGAAGTACGAGACCACCCGGCCGGTGGTGTGCACGCCCAGGCCCTGGGTGAGCCGGCGCAGCCGCCGGGTGTCCTCGGCCGCGATCACATCGGCTCCGGCGAGCTCGGTGGCGAGCCGGGGCGGCGCGTCCGCGAGGTCGCCGATGGGCGTTCCGGCGAGGACGAGGACGCCGGGGCCACCGGACTGGCCGCCGGGGTGGGTGGGCTGGCTGGGCTGCGTAACGGTCACCCGCCCATCCTCTCAGCCCGCACCCCGGGGCCACCCGGTGCTGGGGTTCGCACAGGACCGTTCCCTACGATGCTCCGGTGACCAGTACCGCGACGCTCACCGAGCCCCACGCGCCCAACCCGCCCCACCGGGACGACGTACGCGCGCGCCTGGTGCCGCCGTACGCCAGACCGTCCGCCCAGCTGTGGCTGGCGCTGAAGGTTCCGCAGGAGGCGGCCGGCACCGTCAACCGGGTGCTGGCCTGGGCGGGTCCGCTGCTGGTGGCGCTGGTCGCCGGCCTGCTGCGGTTCTGGCACCTGGGCAGCCCCAAGACGGTGATATTCGACGAGACGTACTACGCGAAGGACGCGTGGGCGACGATCCGGCAGGGCTACGAGGCGAGCTGGCCCAAGGACATCGACAAGTCGATCATCGCCAATCCGGACGGGGTGCCGCTGCCGCTGGAGCCGGGGTACGTGGTCCATCCGCCGGTCGGCAAGTGGGTGATCGGCCTCGGCGAGTGGATGTTCGGGTTCGACCCGTTCGGCTGGCGGTTCATGACCGCCGTGCTCGGCACCCTGTCCGTGCTGATGCTGTGCCGGATCGGGCGGCGGCTGTTCCGCTCCACCTTCCTGGGCTGCCTGGCGGGCCTGCTGCTGGCGGTCGACGGCCTGCACCTGGTGATGAGCCGCACCGCGCTGCTCGACCTGGTGCTGATGTTCTTTGTCCTGGGTGCCTTCGGAGCGCTGCTCATCGACCGGGACGCGGCACGGGCCCGGCTCGCCGCCGCCCTGCCGGTGGACGAGGAGGGCCGGACCCGGCCGGACGCGGCGATCGCGGAAACCCTCCGTCTGGGGTACTTCCTGGGCTGGCGGCCGTGGCGGCTGGTCGCGGGCGTCTGCCTCGGCCTGGCCTTCGGCACCAAGTGGAACGGCCTCGTCGTCCTCGCCTTCTTCGGCATCCTCACGGTGCTGTGGGACGCCTCGGCCCGCCGGGTCGCGGGCGCGGGCACCCCGTACGCGGCGATGCTGCGCCGTGACGCCCTCCCGGCGTTCCTGTCCACCGTGCCGGTCGCCCTCGGCGTGTACGTGGCCTCCTGGGCGGGCTGGATCCTCAGCCCGGACAACGGCAAGGGCGGCTACTTCCGCGACTGGTCGGCCAAGCAGGGCGGGGTGTCCTGGCTGCCGGACTGGCTGACCAGCCTGTGGCACTACGAGGTGGAGGTCTACAACTTCCACGTCGGCCTGACCGACGGCCACACGTACGAATCGAACCCGTGGAGCTGGCTGGTCCTGGGCCGGCCGGTGTCCTACTTCTACGAGTCCCCCGACCCCGGCACGGCCGGCTGCCCGGCCACCGAGACGGCCAAGTGCGCCCGCGAGGTCCTGGCCCTGGGCACCCCGCTGCTGTGGTGGACGGCCTGCTTCGCGCTGCTCTACGTGCTGTGGCGGTGGGCCTTCCGCCGCGACTGGCGCGCGGGCGCGATCGCCTGCGCGGTGGCCGCCGGCTACCTGCCCTGGTTCAACTACCAGGAGCGGACCATCTTCTACTTCTACGCGGTGGTGTTCGTCCCGTACCTCTGCCTGGCGGTGGCGATGCTGGTGGGTGCCCTGCTGGGCCCGGCCGGATCCTCCGAACGGCGGCGCACGCTGGGCGCCATCGGGGCGGGCGTCCTGGTCCTGCTGATCATCTGGAACTTCGTGTACTTCTGGCCGATCTACACCGGCGAGACCCTGCCGATGGAGTCCTGGCGCAACCGCATGTGGCTGGACACCTGGGTCTAGCCCTACGATCTCGTCAAGATCACCAACTGCGGGGGGCGCGGACAACATGATCGAATATGGCTTCACGGACCGGGCGGGCCGGGCGATAGGCCTGGCCGGGGTGACGGACGAAAACTGGCGAGCCGTCGCCGACATCGCGCCCCGGGACGACCAACGCCGTTTCGTCGCCGCGCTGGCGGCCCGCTATCTGCTGCTCTCCTGGCGCGGCGGGGACTGGAACTCGCTGGCCGTGACGGCCGATGACGCGGTGGTCGGCCATGTGATGTGGGCGTACGACGACGGTGACGGCAGCCACTGGATCGGCGGCATGGTCGTCGACGCCTCCGAACAGGGCAAGGGCGTGGGCCGTGCCGCGGTCCGCGTCCTGGCGCGGTGGCTGTCGGAGCGCCCCGGTTTCCGGGAGGTACGCCTCTCCTACCATCCGGACAACACCTCGGCCGCGCACCTGTACGAGTCGATCGGCTTCACCCTCACCGGGGAGCGCGAGGACGACGAGGTCGTCGCCGCGCTGAGCACGCGGGCCACCGATAAGGCTGGACACCCAGGCCCAACTGATTGAACATGTTCAGACTGTTGTGACTCCTGGGGAGGGGACTGTCGTGAACGGGGCGGCCAAGGGGGCCATCGTCGGCGGGGTGTTCCTGGCGATGGTGGGCGGGGCCGGGTACGGGGTGTTCGCCCTGGTCTCGGACGATTCGGTGAACATCCAGCAGGCCGCAGACGGCAACCGCCCGGCAGCGGTGGGCAGCGGCCCGCCGAGCGCCAAGGAGGTCGAGCAGACCGCCAAGGCGTTCCTGGCGGCCTGGGCCGCCGGGGACGAGCGGGCGGCGGCCGACCTGACGAACAACGCGCAGGCGGCGCAGCCTGCGGTGGCCGGGTTCAAGGCCAAGGCGTACGTCTCCAAGGCGGTGATCACCCCGGGCAAGGCGGCCGGGGCCACGGTCCCGTTCACGGTCGCGGCCGAGGTCACCTACGAGGGCACCACCAAGCCGCTGGCGTACAGCTCCCAGCTCACCGTGGTGCGCGGGATGACCACCGGCAAGGCGCTGGTGGACTGGCAGCCCTCGGTGCTCCACCCGCAGCTGCAGAAGGACGAGTCGCTGCGCGCGGGCACCCCGGCGGCCCCGCCGGTCACGGCGGTGGACCGGAACGGCAAGGAGCTCAGCCCGGAGAAGTACCCCTCACTGCGGCCGGTGCTCGACCAGCTGCGCAAGACGTACGGGGACCAGGCCGGCGGCACCTCCGGTGCGGAGCTGTGAATCGAGCCGGCCGCCCAGGACGCACCGAAGCGGACCCTGCTGACCCTGGTCGAGGGCAAGCCGGGGACGATCCGGACCCGGCTGGACGCGGGGGTGCAGGCGGCGGCCGAGCAGGCGGTGAAGAAGTATCCGGAATCCTCGGTGGTGGCCATCAAGCCGAGCACGGGGGACATCCTGGCCGTCGCCAACAACCGCAAGGACGGGTTCAACGCGGCGATGCAGGGGATGCGGGCGCCCGGCTCCACGATGAAGATCGTGTCGGCGGCCATGCTGCTGGACCGGGGGCTGGTCGCGGCGGACAAGGTGGCCCCGTGCGAGCCGAGCGTGTCCTGGGACGGGAAGGTCTTCACGAACCTGAAGGGCTTCTCGCTGACCGGCCAGCCCTTCGCCACCAGCTTCGCCAAGTCCTGCAACACCGCCTTTATCGGGAAGATCGACGAGGTGGACGACAACGGGGCGCTGCCGCGCGAGGCACGCGAGGTCTTCGGCATCGGCCTGGACAACTGGAAGACCGGGGTCGCGTCCTGGGACGGCGTGGTCCCGGAGACCTCGGGTCCGGCGGCGGCGGCCGAGTACATCGGCCAGGGTGCGATCCAGATGAACCCGCTGAACATCGCGTCGATCACGGCGACGGCGAAGACGGGCGTGTTCCGGCAGCCGGTGATCGTGCCGGCCGATCTGGACAACCGGCCGATCGCGCAGGCGGAGCGCCGGATGAAGCCGGCGGTGCACCAGCAGCTGGTGCAGATGCTCCGGCGGACGGCGGCCCCCGGTGGCACCGCGGCCGAGGCGATGGCCTCGGTCGGCGGGGACAAGGGCGCGAAGACCGGCTCGGCGGAGGTCGGCGGCGAGGGCACCAGCCCGGACAGCTGGTTCACCGGCTACGCGGGGGACGTGGCGGCGGCGGCCATGGTCGAAGCCGGCGGCCACGGCGGCGAAGCGGCAGGCCCCTTGGTGGCCACCATCCTCCGCGCAGGCTAGCCGCCGCCCGGACCGGTGCTCGCGCCGGCCGGCCGTACCCCGCCCGGCGAGCCCGGGCGGACCGGCCCGGCCGGGCCGAACGCCGCCGCCCGACCTGACCGCCCCGAGCAGAACCCGGCCCGAACAGCCGCCCAGCGCCCCGCAGGGCATGGCCGGGGTTACAGGGACGTGCGGAGGGCGCGGATCAGGGACTGGGCGCGGGGGTCTGCCGTGACCGACTTCGCCAGCGCGTTGGTGGTGTAGCCGAAGCCGATCCCCGCCTCCGGGTCCGCGAAGGCCAGTGAGCCGCCCCGGCCCGGATGGCCGAAGGAGGCCGGGGACAGCAGCGGGGAGGCCGGGCCGTGCAGCATGTAGCCGGGGCCGAAGCGGGTGTGGACGACCAGCACCCGGTCCGGGCCGGCGGACAGCTCTGCGCCCGCCCGGGCGGTGATCGCCGGGGTGAAGATCCGGGCGCCGTCCTCGACCACCCCGATCGTCGCCGCGTAGAAGCGGGCCAGCGCCCGCGCCGTACCGATGCCGGCCGAAGCGGGCAGTTCGGCCGCCCGCCAGGCCGGGTCGTTCTCGTCCGGCAGCGGATCGATCGCCGCAAACGCCCGCCGGGTCAGCGAACCGGGGTCCGCATACGCCTCCGAAACGTTTCTCCGCGGCCGGGTCTGCAACATCCCCGCCTTCTCCGGCGGCTCCACCGGCGCCACCCGGCCCACCCGGTGCGCCTCCGTTTCCGGCAGGCCGATCCAGAAGTCGAGGCCGAGCGGCTCGGCTATCTCCTCCGCGAGCCAGGTGCCGACCGTGCGCCCGGTCACCCGCAGCACCAGCTCGGACAGCAGCCAGCTGTAGGTCTGCGCGTGGTAGCCGTGCGCGGTGCCGGGCTCCCAGAAGGCCTGCTGCCCGGCGACCGCACGCGCCCCGGAGGTGCCGTCCGCAGCCTCCGCGGCCGTCAGCGGCCGGTCGAGCGCCGGAACGCCGGCCCGGTGCGCGAGCAGGTCCGCGACCAGGGTGCGCTCCTTGCCGCCGGCCTTGAACTCCGGCCAGTACGAGGCCACGGGAGCGGCCAGGTCCAGCAGCCCGCGCTGGTGCAGCAGCAGCGGCACCGCGGCGGCCACGCCCTTGGTCGCCGAGCGGACCACCACCGCGGTGTCCTCGGCCCACGGCTCGCCGCCGGGGCCACCGTCGGCATCCTTGGTGCCGCCCCACAGGTCCACGACCTTGCGGCCGTCCCGGTACACGGCCACCGCCGCGCCCCGGTCCCCGAGCACCTCGAAGTTCCGCGCGAACGCGTCCCGCACGGGCTCGAAGCCCTCCGCCACCACACCCTGGATGTTCACGTTGTCCACGGGCGGTCCAACAAGCCGCGGACTCCGCTTATGCCACCGCGCTCATGTCAGCGCGCTCACGCCACCGCCACCGAGCGCGGGTCGAAGCCGAACGGCAGTTCCAGCCGGTGGGCCCGCATCAGGTCCTCGTCACACAGCAGATCCTGGGTGCGGCCGTCCGCGGCGATCACTCCCTCGCCGAGGATCACCGAGCGCGGGCAGAGCTCCAGCGCATACGGCAGGTCGTGGGTGACCATCAGCACGGTCACGTCCAGCGAGCGCAGGATCTCCGCGAGTTCCCGCCGGGACGCCGGGTCGAGATTGGACGAGGGCTCGTCCAGGACCAGGATCTCGGGCTCCATGGCGAGGACGGTGGCGACGGCCACCCGGCGGCGCTGGCCGAAGGACAGATGGTGCGGGGGCCGGTCGGCGAAGGCGGCCATGCCGACCCGGTCGAGGGCGGTACGGACCCGCGCCTCCAGCTCGGCGCCGCGCAGCCCGGCCGCGGCCGGGCCGAAGGCCACGTCCTCGCGGACCGTCGGCATGAACAGCTGGTCGTCGGGGTCCTGGAAGACGATGCCGACCCGGCGCCGGATCTCGGCGAAGTTCCGCTTCTCCACGGGCAGGCCGGCCACCGTCACCGACCCGGCGCCGCCGCCGAGGATGCCGTTGAGGTGCAGGACCAGGGTGGTCTTGCCGGCGCCGTTGGGGCCGAGCAGGGCGACCCGCTCGCCGCGCCCGACGGTCAGGTCCACCCCGAACAGGGCCTGGTGGCCGTCCGGGTAGGCGTAGGCGAGGCCGGAGACCTCAAGAGAGGGAGCCGTCGAAGAAGCCATCGAGGCAGCTGTGGTCATATCGTCCAACCCATCACACAGACGGCGAGTGCCGCCACCGGCAGTACGGCCGCATACGCCCACTGCGCACGGCCGGCCGCCACCTCGTCGATCACCGGCATGGAGCCGGCGTACCCCCGGCTGACCATCGCCAGGTAGACCCGCTCGCCGCGCTCGTAGGAGCGGATGAACAGGGCGCCGGCGGTCTTGGCCAGCACCCCCCAGTGGCGGATCCCGCGCGCTTCGAAGCCGCGCGAGCGCCGGGCCACCGACATCCGGCGCAGCTCGTCGGCGATGACGTCACCGTAGCGGATCATGAAGGAGGCGATCTGGACCAGCAGCGGCGGCAGCTTGAGGCGCTGGAGTCCGAGCAGCAGCGCCCGCAGCTCGGTGGTGGAGGCAAGCAGCACCGAGGCCGCCACTCCGAGGGTGCCCTTGGCCAGGATGTTCCAGGCGCCCCACAGTCCGGAGACGGACAGCGAGAGCCCCAGCACCTTGACCTGTTCGCCCTCCGCGACGAAGGGCAGCAGGACCGCGAACCCGACGAACGGGATCTCGATCACCAGTCGCCGCAGCAGGAAGCCGGCCGGGATCCGGGCCACCGCGGCGACCCCGGCGAGCAGCGCCGCGTACGCGCCGAAGGCCCACACCGCTTCGCGCGGGGTGGACACGACGACGAGGACGAAGGCGAAGGTGGCGGCGAGTTTGCAGTGGGCCGGCAGCCGGTGCACGGGCGAGTGTCCGTGCCGGTAGAGCTTGTGGCTGTGTCCGGCCGCCACGGTCAGACCGTCTCGGGCTGGGCCGCCGACGGCTGCTCGGAGTCCTGGCGGCGGCTGCGCGCCACCCAGAAGATCCCGGTGCCGACGGCGATGGTGGTGCCGACGCCGATCACGCCCGCGACACCGACGGGGATGCCCTCGGTCTCGCCGTACTCGGCGAGCGGGGAGCCGGCGGTGGCGTGCTCGTACTGGTCGGCCTTGGCGTCGATGCCCTTGTCGGCGGCGACCTTCTCCAGGCCGTCGGGGCTGGCGGAGGCGTAGAAGGAGACGAAGCCGGCCAGCAGCAGGGCGGCGGCCAGGCCGGCGCCCCACAGCTTCCGGGCACCGCCGGCGGCCGGGGCCCCGGCCGGTTCGGCCGGTTCGGCGGGTACGGCAGGTACGTCGACGAGTTCGCCGCCGACCCGCAGCTTGAGCGGGGTGCGCAGGCCCCGGGCGCCGTGGACCAGGTCCGGCCGGACGGCGAGTACGGCACCCACGGTCGCGGCGGTGATCAGGGCCTCGCCGAGGCCGATCAGGACGTGCACGCCGACCATGGCGGTGAGCACCTTGCCGACCGGCACGTCGGTGGTGCCGCCGATGGCGTAGAGCAGGGTGAAGGCCGCGGCGGACGCGGGCACCGAGACCAGCGCGCCGGTGAAGGCGGCGGCGGTGACCGAGGCCCGGGTGCGGGGCAGCACGGCGAGCAGCCCGCGGAAGATCGCATACGCGACCACCACGGTGACCACACCCATGATCGTGATGTTCACGCCGAGGGCGGTCAGGCCGCCGTCGGCGAACAGGACGCCCTGCATGAGCAGGACCACGGAGACGCAGAGCACGCCGGTGAAGGGGCCGACGAGCATCGCCGCCAGGGCACCGCCGAGGAGGTGGCCGCTGGTGCCTGCGGCCACCGGGAAGTTGAGCATCTGGACGGCGAAGATGAAGGCGGCGACCAGGCCGGCCAGCGGTGCGGTCCGTTCGTCGAGTTCCCGGCGGGCGCCGCGCAGGCTGACGGCCACGGCACCGGCGGCTGCGACGCCCGCCGCCACGGAGACGGGTGCATCGATGAATCCGTCGGGTACATGCATGGTGTGTCCGCTCCGCTTCTTCACACAGTCTTTATCTCTCCCAGCATGTCGGCAGTTGCAAACCGTTGGCAATAGCGCTCCCATCACAAAACCGAGGGCGCGCTTTCGTGGGGATGTGCGAGGCTGGAGAGCAATACGGAGCGATTTATTCCGCTTTTGCGCTGTATGACGCGAGGAGCCGGTCGATGTCTGCCACCACCGCCGCCGTCGAAGAGCGAGTCCGTGCCCGCGTGATCACCGACGACCCCCTCTACCGGCCCATCCCGGTGGCGCTGCGGTTCACCGCCGCCGAACCCCTCGCCGTACGGATCGTCTTCCCCGCGGGCCTGTCCCCGGAGGGCACCGAGAACGAGTGGGTCTTCCCGCGCGCCCTGCTGGAGGCCGGCCTGCAGGCCCCCTCCGGGAGCGGCGACGTACGGGTCTGGCCCTGCGGCCGGGTGCAGGCGGTGGTCGAGTTCCACTCGCCGGAAGGGGTGGCCGTGGTGCAGTTCGACATCGCCGCACTGCGCCGCTTCCTGCGCCGGACCTACGACCCCCTCACCCATTAGCCGGAACGGGCCCGGCCCCGTACCCGAGGACTTCGGGTACGGGGCCGGGCCTTGCATCAGACCTTGGATCAGACCTCGACGAGCTTGCGGTCCTGGTCCGGACCGCCGGCGGCCGGGTCGGAGAGGTGCTTGCGCAGCGCCTCGCCCTCCACGTCCACATTGGGCAGCACCCGGTCCAGCCACTTCGGCAGCCACCAGGCACGGTGTCCGAGCAGCGCCAGCACCGCCGGCACGATCGCCATGCGGACGATGAAGGCGTCGAACAGGACGGCGATGGCCAGCGAGAAGCCGATCATCTTGACCATCTGCTCGCTGGAGCCGATGAAGCCGGCGAACACCGCGATCATGATCACGGCGGCGGCGGTGACCACCCGGGCGCCGTACTGGAAGCCGGTGACCACGGCCTGGCCCGGGCGCTCGCCGTGGACGTACGCCTCACGCATCCGGGTGACCAGGAACACCTCGTAGTCCATGGCCAGACCGAACACCACGCCCACCATGAAGATCGGCATCATGCTCATGATCGGACCGGGCTGCTCGACCCCGAAGAGCCCGCCGAGCCAGCCCCACTGGAAGACCGCGACGACTGCGCCGAGGGCGGCCACCACCGAGAGCAGGAAGCCGAGGGCCGCCTTGAGCGGGACCAGGATCGAGCGGAAGACGATCATCAGCAGCAGGAAGGCCAGGCCGACCACGAGCGCCAGGTAGGGCAGCAGCGCGTCGTCCATCTTCTGCGAGAAGTCGATGTTCATCGCGGTCTGGCCGGTGACCAGCACCTCGTCCCCGGCGACCTCGCGGATCTTGTGGACCACGTTCTCGGTCGCGACCGAGGACGGACGGTCCTTGGGGACCACCGTAATGATCCAGGTGTCGGCGTCCTTCTCCTTGTTGGGCGTGGGCGGGAGCACCGCCTCGGCCACGTTCAGGGCCTTGACCTGCTCGGACGCCTTGTCCGCGGCGGCCTTGTCGCCGTCCACGACCAGCATCAGCGGGCCGTTGAAGCCAGGGCCGAAGCCCTCGGAGAGCAGGTCGTAGGCGCGGCGCTGGGTGGTGGAGACCGGCTGGGAGCCCTCGTCGGGCAGGCCCATCTGCAGCTGGCTCACCGGCAGCGCGATGGTGCCGAGGCCGATCACACCGAGCAGCAGGACCACCAGCGGGCGGCGGAGCACGAAGCGGGCCCAGCGGGTGCCGCCGTTCGGCTTCTCCTCGGCGCCGGCGGCCTTGGGCTTGCCGCCGCCGAACAGCCGGCTGCGCTCCCCGGCCGGCAGGACGCGCTTCTGCGCGAAGCCGATCATGGCCGGGACCAGGGTGAGTGCCACGAGGACGGCGATGACCACGGTGCCGGCGGCAGCCGCACCCATCTTGGTGAGCATCGGGATGTTCACCACGGCCAGGCCGACCAGGGCTATGACCACGGTCAGACCGGCGAAGACCACGGCGGAGCCGGCGGTTCCGACGGCGCGGCCGGCGGCCTCCTCCTTCTCCCGGCCCTCGGCGAGCTCGGCCCGGTAGCGGGAGACGATGAACAGCGCGTAGTCGATGCCGACGGCGAGGCCGATCATCATCGCGAGGGTGCCGGTGGTGGTGCCGAGGTCGAGCACATTGGCGAGCGCGGTGATGGAGGAGATGCCGATGCCGACGCCGATCAGCGCGGTCAGCAGCGGCAGACCGGCCGCGATCAGAGAGCCGAAGGTGATGACCAGGACCACCGCGGCGACCATGATGCCGATGGCCTCGCCGGAGCCGTTCTCCGGCATGGTCTGGAGCGCGTCACCGCCGATCTCCACGGTCAGGCCGGACTTCTGGGCGTCCTTGCCGGTCTCCTTGAGCGCCTCGCGGGTCTTGTCGGTCAGCCCCATCGCGTCGACCTTGTACTTGGTCGTGATGTACGCGGTGGTGCCGTCCTGGCTGACGGCCTGGACCTGGTACGGGTCGTCGACCGTGGCGATCTGGTCCGAGCCGGACTTCAGGTCCGCGACGATCTTCTGGACCTCGCCCTTGGCCGCCGGGTCGGTGACCTTCTGGCCGTCCGGGGCCTTGATCACCACACGGGCGGTCGCACCGTCGGCGGCGAGCGCCGGGAAGCGCTCCTCGAGCAGGTCGAAGGCCTTCTGGGCCTCCGTGCCCGGCATGGAGAAGGAGCTTGAGGTAGGTGTGGACGCCGAAGCCGCGCCGAAGCCGGCGAGGAACAGCAGCGCCACCCAGAGAAGTGCGACCCAGCGGCGGCGCCGGAAGGCACCCTTGCCGAGTCGGTAGAGGAAGGTGGCCACGTCGGTGGTTCCCCCGTTCAAGTCGTGGGATGGGATCAGCGATCAGAGCGTGATGAGTCGGCCCGACGACGAGAGCGGCGTGTCAGGAGCAGCAGGAAACACAGTGGGGACTGTGGGATCGGCGAGTGGTCAGATGCCGAGGGCGGGGAAAACCACGGCTTCGATGAAATCGGCCAGGAAGTCCCGGTCGACGGGTCTGTCCTCGATCAGCGGCAACGCGATGAACGCGCCGATGAGCATGTGCGGCACAAAGGCCACGGCCGGACAGTCCGGGGCCAACTCGCCCCGGTCCACGGCTCGTTGCAGCATAGCCTGGAGCCCGGTGATCTCCGGATCCACCAACAGCTCGCGCAGCGCCTTGTGGAGCTCCGGGCTTTCGTGGACGGCATGGGTCAGGCCGCGCATCAGCGCGGTGTCCTTCGCCATCCGGTCGTCGTCGGAACTCTCGACCATCACGGCGAAATCACCGCGCAGCGTGCCGGTGTCGATCTCCCGGAGGGAGACCGGCTGGGTACAGCGCAGGGCCCGGGCGACCAGTTCCGGCTTGCTCCCCCACTGGCGGTAGAGCGTGGCCTTGCTGGACTTGGTCCGGGTGGCGACGGCATCCATGGTCAGCGCCTCGTAACCGACCTCGCGGAGCAGGTCCAGGACCGCTCCGTGAAGCTCGGCCTCCCGCTCGGGGGTGATCCGGCTGACCATCTCTCCGTACCTCCCGCCGCTCGGAAATGTCCGTCCTCCACCGAGGACGATACCCTCGGCCACACCGAAACGAAACCGTTTCGTTTCGACTCCGGGAGTAATGTCCGTCACGCCGGGAGCCGCCGGACCGGACGGCCTCGCGACCGGATCCACCGGCTCCGCCTGGCCGGATCCATCGACTGGATCAACAGTACGAGTTGCCGGGCCCCCGCTGCACGGAAAGCATTGGGGAGTGAGTCAAGTCGCGTATCTCCGGTTCCCCCACCTGCACGACGACCTGCTGTGCTTCGCCGCCGAGGACGACCTCTGGGTCGCGCCCCTGGTCGCCGACGGTGAAGCCCCCGGCCGGGCCTGGCGCATCACCGTCGACCGGACCCGGGTCGGCCACCCGCGCTTCTCCCCCGACGGCCGCCACATCGCCTTCACCACCTGGCGCAGCCTCGACCCCGAGATCCACCTCGCCCCGGTGGACGGCGGCCCGGCCCGCCGGCTCACCCACTGGGGCTCCACCGACACCCGGGTCTGCGGCTGGACCCCGCCCGACAAGGACGGCCGCAGCGACATCCTGGCCGTCTCCTCGCACGGCCAGCCCTTCTCCTACTACGCCTGGTCCTACAGCCTGCCCACCGACGGCAGCCCGGGTGGAAAGCTGCCGTGGGGCCCGGTCTCGCACATCGCGGTCCACGAGGAGGACCACGACGCAGAGGGCGCCGGGGCCCGCCACACGCTGCTGCTCACCGGCAAGCCCCCGCACGAACCCGCCGCCTGGAAGCGCTACCGCGGCGGCGCCACCGGCCGGCTGTGGCTGCACGGCAAGCGGCTCCTGGAGGACCTCGGCGGACACCTCGACTCCCCCATGTTCGTGGGCGGCAGGATCGCCTTCCTCTCCGACCACGAGGGGGTCGGCAACGTCTACTCCTGCCTGCCCGACGGCACCGGTCTGCGCCGCCACACCGACCACGAGGAGTTCTACGCCCGGCACGCCGCCAGCGACGGACGGCGGATCGTCTACCAGTGCGCGGGCGAGATCTGGCTGGTGGACTCCCTGGCCCCGGACGCCCGGCCGCGCCGCCTCCCGGTCCGCCTCGGCGGCCCGCGCGCGGGCCGGCGTACGTACCAGGTGCCCGCCGCCAGCCACGTCCAGAGCGTTGCGGTGGACACCACCGGCCGGGCCAGCGCGGTGACCGTCCGCGGCAGCCTCTACTGGCTCATCCACCGGGACGGCCCGGCCCGGACCATCGCCGACACCCCCGGGGTGCGGGTCCGGCTGCCCGAGATGCTGGGCTCCGCCGGCCAGGTCGCGTACGTGACGGACGCTGAAGGCGAGGACGCCATCGAGATCGCCTACCTGCCCCGGGCCTCCGGCGACCGGGAGCCGCGCCGGCTGGCCTCCGGCGAGCTGGGCCGGGTCCTGGAACTGGTCTCCGACCCGGAGGGGGAGCGGATCGCCATCGCCTCCGACGACGGACGGCTGCTCCTGATCAACGCAACGGAAGACTCCGACGGCGAGGTCACCGAGCTGATCCGGTCCATCAACGGGCCGGTCACCGACCTGGCCTTCTCCCCCGACGGGGCCTGGCTGACCTGGTCGCACCCCGGGATCGGGCGCTCGCTGCGCCAGATCAAGATGGCCCGGATCTCCGGACCCGGCGGACAGACCGTCGTCGACGTCACCAACGGCCGGTTCGAGGACGAGAATCCGGTGTTCACCCGGGACGGACGCTATCTGGCCTTCCTGTCCTGGCGCGGTTTCGACCCGGTGTACGACGTGCACACCGGCGACCTGTCCTTCCCGCTGGGCTGCCGCCCCTATCTGGTGCCGCTGTCCTCGGCCACCCCCTCCCCCTTCGCCCTCTCCGCCGAGGGCCGCCCGGCCGCCGGCGGACTCGACCCGCTGGAAGGGGACACCGGCGACGCCACGGTGACCGTGGAGATGGAGGGACTGGAAAGCCGGGTGACCCCGTTCCCGGTGACCGCCTCCAAGTACTCGGCCCTGCACCCGGTGGCCGGCGGCGGACTGGTGTGGCTGCGCTGGCCGATCTCCGGCGCGCTCGGCGAGACCTTCGCCAATCCGGAGCACACCAGCGGCAAACCCACCCTGGAGCACTTCGACCTCGTCAAGGCCCGCAAGACCGAACTCGCCTCCGACCTGGACTGGTTCGCGGTCAGCGGCGACGGCACCCGGCTGGTCGTCAACGACGACGGGGACCTGCGGGCGGTGCCGGCCACCGAGTCCGGCGACAGCGACTCGACCGTCTATCTGGACCTGCGGCGGATCCTGCACGAGGTCGACCCGGGAGCCGAGTGGCGGCAGGCCTTCGAGGAAGCCGGGCGGATCATCCGCGCCTACTTCTGGGAACCGAAGATGTGCGGGATCGACTGGGACGGAGTGCTGGACCAGTACCGCCCGCTGGTCGAACACGTCGCCTCCCCCGACGAGTTCGCCGACCTGCTGCGCGAGGTCCTCGGCGAACTCGGCACCTCCCACGCCTACGTCTCCCCCGCCCGCCGCAACGAAGGACCGCCGCACTACCAGCGGCCGATCGGCCTGCTCGGCGCCAACCTGGTGTGCCGGGACGGGGAATGGCTGGTCAAGCGGATCCTGCCGGGCGACTCCTCGGACTCCAAGGCCCGTTCCCCGCTGGCCGGCACCGGCATCCGCGACGGCGCCGTCCTCACCCATGTCGACGGCCGGCCGGTGGACCCGGTCGCCGGCCCCTATCCGCTGCTGGCCGCGGCCGGCGGCACCACGGTGGAGCTCACCTTCCGGCCGGCCGAGGGCGAGGGCCGGGCCCGGCGGGTGGCGGTCGTCCCCCTGGTCGACGAGCGCCCGCTGCGCTACCAGGACTGGGTGGCCAAGCGCCGGGCGGTGGTCCGCGAGCTCAGCGGCGGAAAGTGCGGCTACCTGCACATCCCCGACATGGGCGGCTCCGGCTGGGCGCAGTTCAACCGGGACCTGCGGATGGAGATGTCCCGGCCCGCGCTGATCGTGGACGTACGCGGCAACGCCGGCGGGCACATCAGCGAGCTGGTGGTGGAGAAGCTGACCCGCCGGATCCTGGGCTGGGACCTGACCCGCAACGCACAGCCCGTGTCGTACGCCTCCAACGCGCCCCGCGGCCCGGTGGTGGCACTGGCCGACGAGGCGACCTCCTCCGACGGGGACATGATCACCGCGGCGTTCAAACTGCTGGGGCTGGGCCCCGTGGTGGGCCAGCGGACCTGGGGCGGGGTGGTCGGTATGACCGGCCGCCACACCCTGGGCGACGGCACGGTGATCACGGTGCCGATGAACGCCGCCTGGTTCCCCGAGTACGGCTGGTCGGTGGAGAACCACGGGGTCGCACCGGACCTGGAGGTCCTGCGCACCCCGCTGGACTGGGCCGAGGGGCGGTACGCACAGCTCGACGACGCCGTGCACCTGGCGCTGGAGCTGCTGGAGGAGAACCCGGCCGCGGTGCCGCCGGGCTACACGGACGTACCGGACGGCCGGCGTCCGAAGCTGCCGCCGCGCTCCTGAGCCCGGGCCGGGCCGGCCTGTCCGGGCCGGGCAGCCCGGCCGGGAACGCGGAAGGGGCGCGGTTCCCCCGGCCGGGGGAACCGCGCCCTGGGCGCCGCCGGAAACCCGGGCGCCGATCAGCCGGTGCGGTGGGTCCGCTCCTGCTCGTCGGCAGCCCCGCCGGCCCCCACCAGCCCCTTGGACACCCCGGCCAGCCGGGGCTCGAACCGCTTCATCTCCCGCTGTCCAACCGTGGCGATGATGCCCGGCAGGTAGCCGCGCACCGACTGCATCCCGCGCAGCCACCACTGTGCGTACACATGGGCCGACCGCCGCTCGATGCCCGCCACGATCCGGTCCACGGCCGGCCCCAGCGGGTACGTCCGGTTCGACGGCCACGGCAGCCGCTGCCGCAGCTCCCGCATCACCTCGTCCCGGTCGGCCCCGCGCACCATGTCGGTGTCGGTCCAGGACAGGTAGCCGACCCCGACCCGGACCCCCTTGTAGCCGACCTCGGCGCGCAGGCTGTGCGCGAAGGCCTCGACTCCCGACTTGGAGGCGCAGTACGCCGTCATCATCGGGGCCGGGGTGATCGCGGCGAGCGAGGCGATCTGGAGGAAGTAGCCGCGGCTCTCCATCAGCACGGGCAGGAAGGCCCGGGCGGTCACGGCGCCGCCGATCAGGTTCACCTCGATGACCCGGCGCCAGGCGTCCGGATCGGAGTCGGCGAACGGACCGCCGGCCGCGACCCCGGCGTTGGCGATGACGATGTCCACCTTGCCGAAGCGCTGCTTGACCTCCTGGGCGACCCGGGCCATGGCCTCGTGGTCGGTGACGTCCGCGTACCAGTGGTCGCTGTCGGTGTGCAGCCGCTCCGAGACCTCCTTGAGGGCCTCCGGCTCCAGGCCCACCAGGGCGATCCTCGCGCCGCGGGCGGAGAGTTTGCGGGCGAGCAGCTCCCCGACCCCGCGGGCCGCCCCGGTGACCACGGCGACCTGGCCTTCCAGACTCCTGCGAGCGCTCACGAAGCCTTCTCCTTCATCTCGTTCTGCCCGGTCGGTCCGGTCAGCCGGGCGAGTTCGCGGATCGCGCGGGTGACGGCCTCGGGGGCCTCGATCGGGGTCATGTGTCCCATGCCGGTCAGTTCGGTGAGCCCGACGCAGTGCGGCAGGGCGGCGGCCAGGCCGCGGGCGTGCACGATCGGGGTCAGCCGGTCCGCGGTGCCTGCGATCACGGCGGTCGGTACGGTGAGCCGCCCGACGCCGTGGTCCAGGTCCAGCCCGGCCAGCACCTGCGACCAGGCGTGCCGGACCCGGGTCGGGCAGGCGTGCACGATCCGGGCGCAGGCCTCGACCCGGTCGGGGGCGGAACCGGGGCCCATCGTGGCGTACTTGAGGACCTGGCGGGCCACCGGGGTGACGGGCCCGAGCGGGGCCCGGGAGCCGAGCACCGCACGGGTGATCCGGGTGCGGGCGCGGCCGGCCCGGACGGGCAGCACCAGGGCCTCCTCGACCAGCCGGGAGCTGCCCGTGCTGCACAGCAGCGCGGCGGCGGCCCGCTCGGTGAACTCGGGGCGGGCGGCGGCGGCCATGATGGTCATGCCTCCCATGGAGTGCCCGGCGACCACCGCCTGCTCGCCCTCGCCCAGGGTGGCCTTGAGGACGGCGACCAGATCGTCGGCGAGGGCGGTGGTGCTGTACTCGGCGGCGGCCGGGCTGCGGCCGTGGCCCCGCTGGTCGTAGGCGATGACCCGGTGCTCGCCGGCCAGCTCGCGGATCTGGGCCGCCCAGAAGGCGGTGGAGCAGGTCCAGCCGTGCGCCAGCACCACGGCGGGCGCGTCCTCCTCGCCGTGCACCTCCACATGCAGCCGGGCCCCGTCGGCGGACACCGCGGTGAGCTCGCGGCGGGCGGTGGGAGGGGCGTACGGTCCGCTGGTCACATGCATCAGCCGGCTCATGCGGCACCCTCCACGGCAACGGCGGCACCGGCCTCGGCGGGGAGGGCCTTCGCAGCGGCGGCCGGGGCGGGTTCCCGGTCCCGGACGCGCTGCACCTCGTACTCGGAGAGGTCCACGCTCCGCGTCTCCCGGCGGAACTCGCCCGTGGTCCCCGGCCAGACGGTGGTGTTGCGCCCGTTGGCGTCCAGGTACCAGCTGGTGCAGCCGCCGGTGTTCCACACGGTCCGCTTCATCCGGTCCTGCACCTTCCGGTTCCAGGCGTGCACCGCCGAGGGCCGGGCGGCCAGCGCCGCCCGCCCGCCGAGCACGTCCAGCTGCCGCAGGTAATCCGCCATGTAGTTCAGCTGGGACTCGATCATGAGGATCATCGAGCTGTTGCCCAGCCCGGTGTTGGGGCCGATGATCGTCATCCAGTTCGGGAAGCCGGCCGCGGTCGCCCCGCGCAGCGACTGCATCCCGTCCTTCCAGACGTCGGCGAGGGTCTTGCCCTCCGCGCCCACCACCCGGTCGGCGATCGGCATGTCGGTGACGTGGAAGCCGGTGCCGAAGACGATCGCGTCGACCTCGGTCTCGGTGCCGTCGGCCGCGACCAGCACCGAGCCGCGGATCTCCTTGAGCCCGCTCGCCACCAGGTCCACGTTGGGGCGGGCCAGCGCCGGGTAGTACTCGCTGGACAGCAGGATCCGCTTGCAGCCGATCCGGTAGGAGGGGGTCAGCTTCGCCCGCAGCGCCGGGTCCTTGACCGAGCGGGCCATATTGGCCTTCGCCATGGACTCGATCAGTCCGAGCTGCTTGGGGTGCTTGGTGAAGGCGCTGACCTGGAGCTCCCGGATGCCCCACAGCAGCCCGCGGCGGGCCGCCCGGGTGAACGGCAGCTGCCGGTGCAGCCAGCGTTCCACCCCGCTGATCGCCCGGTCGGTGCGGGGCAGCACCCACGGCGGGGTCCGCTGGAACAGGGTGAGCCGCGCCACCTCCGGCGCGATCGCCGGGACGATCTGGATGGCCGAGGCCCCCGTCCCGATCATCGCGACCCGCTTGCCGCGCAGCTCGTAGTCGTGGTCCCAGCGGGCGGAGTGGAAGACCTTGCCGGGGAACTCGGCCAGCCCCGGCACCTCGGGCATCTTGGGGTCGGACAGCGGCCCGGTGGCGGACACCACCACATCGGCGGTGAGCACCCCGCCGGAGGTCTCGATCCGCCAGTGCAGCGCGTCGGCGTCCCAGCGCATCATCCGGACCTCGTGGTTCAGCCGGATGTGCGGGCGCAGGCCGAAGGTGTCGGCTACATGCTCCAGATAGGCGCGGATGTGCGGCTGCCCGGAGAAGGTGCGGGGCCAGTCCGGGTTCGGCGCGAAGGAGAAGGAGTAGAGGTGGGAGGGCACGTCGCAGGCGCACCCCGGATAGCTGTTGTCCCGCCAGGTGCCGCCCACCGAGTCGGCCCGCTCCAGCACCACGAAGTCGGTGATCCCCTCGCGCCGCAGCCGGACGGCCGCCCCCAGCCCGCCGAAGCCGGACCCGATCACCGCCACGCGCACATGCTCGCCCACGCCCGCCGCCCTTCACAGACTCTGCCAGCAATCACTGGCACGGTTGGGAGAGTAGAGCTTCTCCGTACTCATGGGTAGGGGTCGCGCGGGGAAAGTTACCCTCGGTACGCCATAGGCTGCGCCTGTGGCGGACGAACAGACGGTACGCGAATACCGGACAGAGGAGCTGGCCGAGGCGGCCGGCATCCCCGTGCGCACCCTGCGCTTCTACCGTGAACGCAAGCTGCTGCCGCCGCCCCGCCGCGAAGGCCGGATCGCCTGGTACGACGACCACCACCTGGCCCGGCTGCGGACCATCGCCGCCCTCCTCGACCGCGGCCACACCCTGGGCGGCATCGCCGAGCTGACGGCGGCCTTCGAAAACGGCCGTGACGTCGGCCAGCTCAGCGAGCTGCTGGGGATGGGCTGGTCGGAGGAGACCCCGGTCCGCCTCACCCCGGAGGCGCTGGCCGACTACTTCGAGGGCGAGGTCACCCCGGAGAACCTGGCGGCCTCCCTGGACCTCGGCTACCTGGCCACCGACGGGGACGAGATCGTGCACGTCAGCCGCCGGCTGCTGGACGTCTCCTCGGCCCTGGTCCGCGAGGGCGTCCCGCTCGCGGCGGTCCTGGAGACCGGCCGTACGGTCCGCGCGCACGCGGACGCCATGGCGGCCCTCTTCGCCGACCTGATCTCGGCACATGTGGCGGACCCGGAGGCGGTGGGCCGGCTCCGCCCCCTGGCCAAGAGCGTGGTGGAGGCGGAGCTGTCGATGGCGCTGGACCGCCTGCTGGCGGCCCGCTCCCGGCCGGAAGGTCAGCCGAGCTCGTAGACCACGGTCACGGGCGCGTGGTCGGACCACCGCTCCGGATGGGTCTCGGCCCGCTCCACGAACCCCTTCACGGCCCGGCCGGCCAGCCCGGGCGTCGCGACGTGCAGATCGATCCGCCAGCCGGCGTCGTTGTCGAAGGCCCGCCCGCGGTAGGACCACCAGGAGTACGGGCCCTCCTGTTCCGGGTGCAGTTCCCGCATCACGTCCACATACCCGGTGCCGTCGTAGACGCTCCCCAGCCACTCGCGCTCCTCGGGCAGGAAGCCGGCGTTCTTGCGGTTGGTCTTCCAGTTCTTGAGGTCGGCCTCCCGGTGGCAGATGTTCCAGTCACCGCACACCAGCACCTCCCGGCCGTCGGCGGCGGCCCGTACCTTCAGCTCCGCCAGGTAGTCGCGGAACTCCGCCATGAACCGGTACTTCTCGTCCTGCTTCTCGGTCCCCGCCTCGCCCGAGGGCAGGTACAGGCTCGCGACGGTCACCCCGGGCAGGTCGGCCTCCACGTACCGCCCGCTGCCGTCGAACTCCTCACTCCCGAACCCGACCTGCACCCGCTCCGGCTCCCGGCGCGTATAGAGGGCGACCCCGGCCCGGCCCTTGGCGGCGGCCGGCGCGAACACGGTGTGCCAGCCCTCGGGCGCCCGGACCTCGGCCGGAATCTGGCCCTCCTCGGCCCGGACCTCCTGCAGGCAGATCACATCGGCATCGGTCCCGGCCAGCCACGGCACAAAGCCCTTCTTGGCGGCGGCACGGATCCCATTCACGTTCACGGAGGTCACGATGAGCATCACAGCACCATAGCCGCAGGGTTCCGTACGATGTCCGGATGTCTCACGGGATCGAACTCCGCGCCGTGCCGTACGACCACCCGGACGCGGTGAAACTCAACGACCAGGTCCAGCTCGAATACCAGGAGCGGTACCAGGGCGAGGGCGACGCGACCCCGCTCGACCCGGCGATGTTCGCCCCGCCGCACGGCCTCTACCTGCTGGCGTACGACGCCGCGGGCGCCCCGGTGGCCAGCGGCGGCTGGCGCCGGCAGGAGGCGAACCCCGAGGGCTACTCGGACGGTGACGCGGAACTGAAGCGGATGTACGTCATACCCGAGGCCCGCGGCCTCGGCCTGGCCCGGCGCATCCTGGCCGAACTGGAAGCGGACGCCCGTGCCGCCGCCCGCACCCGCATGGTCCTGGAAACCGGCGACCGGCAGCCGGAGGCCATCGCCCTCTACCTCTCCGAGGGCTACGCGATGTGCGCGAAGTTCGGCTACTACCGCGCGTACGACTCCAGCCGCTGCATGGCCAAGCCACTGATCTGAGGCACGATGGGCATCCTGGACACCTACCTCGGCACCCGGCGCCCCGCCGGGGGCGTCGCACCGCTGCCGGCCCTCGAGCTCCGCTCGGCGCTCCTCGCGCTCAACGGGCCGGGCGTCCCCTTCACCGTACGCAACGGCACCGCGAAGGAGGGCGACCTGGTCGCCGAGTGCCGGCTCCCCCAGCTGCGCGTACGGCTCCAAACCCGGATGCGCCTCGACGCGGCGAAGCGCGAGGTGCGGGCCCTCGACGAGCGGTGGGAGAACTCGTCCGGCGCACAGGCCCTCGGTGAGTACTCCCGCGGGCCGGCGAACGCGGTGTACCGGGTGTGGGAGAAGCAGCAGGGCCCCGACGGCCGCGAACGCCGGGTCGAAGCCTTCCGCTTCGAAACCCGTGAACTGAAGGACCCCCTGCGCCAGACCGTCCTCGCCGCGGGCTGGACCTGGCGCGGAGTCCTCTTCCGCCTCTGACCGGCCCCGACACGGGCACGCGGTGCGACTCCCGGCGTGTCTGTCAGGCCGCTCGCAGCGCGTGGGCGGTGGCCTGGGCGAAGGCGTCCGGGTTGTCCAGCATGATGTTGTGCCCGCTGTCCGGGATCGACACCACCGCGACTCCCGCTTCGGCGAGTTCCTGCGCGCCGGGAAGCGGCTGGTCGGCTTTCGGCCGCAGGCAGGTGCGCGGGATCGGCAGGGCCAGCAGCAGTTCGCGCAGGGTGGGTGTGGTGCCGCGGGCCCGGTGGACCGCGCTGCGGTACAGGGCCTCGCGCCCGGCCAGCCGCATGGTGGACCACCAGTGCGGCCCGGCCACCTCGCGGATCTCCCGCCACCCGCCGGCGAGGAACTCCTCCTCGGTATAGGCGGCGATGCCGCTCACCCCGGGCCGGCCGTGCACCACGGGCGTCGGGTCGAGGGCGGCGTCGACCAGGACGAGCCGGCCGACCAGGTGCGGATGGCGGGCGGCCAGCACAATGGCCACGGCGCCGCCCATGCTGTGCCCGACCACGTCCGCCGCCCGGACCCCGGACGTCTCCAGAGCCGTCGCCACGGCGTCGGCATGGTCCTCCAGCGTGTAGCCGAAGTCGGCGGGGCGGTCACTGATGCCGAACCCCAGCAGATCGACCAGCAGCGAGCGGTGGCCCGCCAGGGCGGGGTGCGCTGCGGAGGCCGCGAAGTACGGCGCGGCGGAGGCGCCGAGTCCGTGCAGGAAGACACGGGTGGCACGGCGGGGGTCTCCGGGCATGTCCACCCAGCGGATTCGCGCCCCTTCGGGGGTCACCTGGGCATCGCGCATGACTCTCCTCCATCACTCGGAAAGCATCGGCGAGACTATACATCGCCATCGATATATAGAGATGGTGGGGCATGATGGATGCCGTGTTGGAACTGGCGATCCTGGGTTTCCTGTACGAGCAGCCGCTGCACGGCTACGAGCTGAAGCGGCGCGTAGCGCATCTCACCGGCCACGTCCGGCCGATCGCGGACGGCACGCTCTATCCGGCCATCAAACGACTGGAGAAGGCCGGGCTGCTGAGCCGCCAGACCGAGCCCGGCACCCGGGCGGCACCCCGGCACGTCCTCACCCTGACAGCCACGGGCCGGGAGGAACTGCGCCGCCGCCTGCGCGAGGCCGACGGCGTCGAGATCAGCGACGAGAACCACTGGTTCACCGTCCTGGCCTTCCTGCGCCACCTGAACGCCCCCGACCAGCAGGCCGCCGTCCTCCGCCGACGCCAGGCCTTCCTCAGAGAGCCGAGCAGCTTCTTCTACGAGGACGAACGCCCGGTTGCCGCCGAAGAGTTCGACGACCCCTTCCGCCGGGGCCTGCTCACCATCGCCCGCACCACCAGCCGCACCGAGCTGGACTGGCTGGACAACACCCTGAGGACCCTCACCTCCGAGGCCGACCCAACCTGACACCCCAGACCGACGGGTGCCCCCACCCGACAACCCGTCAGGACGACGTGCCCGAGCGACCTCTGCAGATCACCTCGTACCCGGACACGGGTCGACGGTAGTCGTCCAGGAGTCGGAAGAACTCCTCGATCGGAGTGGAGCCGGGGCGAGGTGGTCGTCGGGCCAGAAGGCGCCTGCGGACTGCCGTCGGTCGGCATGCGCTGAGCCTACGACCGGGACACCTGAGAACCGGCGCCACGAGCCGCGAACCGTCATGCCGCAGAAACGCAGAGATCCCGCTCCGCCTTTCGGCGGAACGGGATCTCGTGACGATTCCTGAGAGCTACTCAGGAACTGTCGTCTGTGGACCTGTGGGGATTTGAACCCCAGACCCCCTCGATGCGAACGAGGTGCGCTACCAGACTGCGCCACAGGCCCTTGCGACGTGTGAAACATTAGCATCCCCGCGCGGGTGCTCCAAAATCCGTATCCGGGAGCGTCCGCGCAGGTCATGGCTCACTCGTTCGCGGCGCGCGGGCGGTCGTCGCTCTCGTACTGGTCGAACAGCGGCGTGCGGCCCCGGTCGCGGCCCCGCGGGCGCGGGGTGGTGGCGGTGGGGGGCTGGGGTTTGGCGTCGTCCGGGGCCGGGCGCTGGGCGCGCAGCCGGGGCTCGGTCGGTTCGGCGGTGCTGGAGCGGGCCGGGCTCCAGGCGTCCGGCGCCGGGGAGCCGGTGGCCCGCGGGGCGACCGGTGCGGTGACGTAGGTGGGCAGCGGGACCGGGACCGGTTCCCAGCTGTCACCGCGGGCGGGGCCGCGTTCGCGTTCCTTCTGCTGGTCGACCCACTCGGCGTGATCGGTCTGCTCGACCAGCGCGCGCCGGCCGGCCTCCTGCGGGGAGACCGGTGGCGCGGGGTCCGGGTCGGCACCCGCGGCGGCCGTGTCCTCGGCGGGGCGCCGGCGCGGCCGGTTCTCGCGGAGCCGGCGCGCGGCGGCCTCGGCCCGGCGGCGGTCCATGGTGAAGGCGAACCGGCGCCGCTCCTGGACCCGCAGGTGCACGATGTACGCGCTGAGCAGCACGGCGGGGACGGCCGGGGCCCACAGGAACCGCAGTCCGCCGACGGCGGCGACCACGGCGCCGAGGGTGAAGGCGAGGAAGAGCAGCGCGGTGGTGCGCCGGCGGCGGGCGAGCGCCTGGAGGCGCTGTTCGCGCCGGTTGCGCTCGATGCGTTCCGCCGCCTGCGCCCGCGGTTCCGCACGGGTCGGGGACATGCCGAAGGCCCGGGCGTCGGCGTCGACGGAATTCACCAATTCCGTCGCGGCGTCCGGGTCCGCGGGGGGCTCCGCCTCCTCGCCGCCGCGTTCACGCAGCTCCTTGGCGTAACGGCGCTCCATTCCCGCCCGGCCGGAAAGCAACCGGATGGCGGTGGAGAAGCGTTCCGTCGGACGGGCTTCGTTCAGCTCGTCCTGCCTCCGGAGCCACATGGGCACCAAGTAGGCGGCCCAGGCCCCGACAATGACTGCGTAGATGAGGCCGCTGCTGCTCACACCCCACACCGTAGAGGGACGCGGCCGAGGGCATCGGCCAATTGGACCGGTGTGTCGCACGATCCGGCTGATATCACGGACTTTTTTTGTGATTCTTCGGATCAGGTTATGGGCGAGGCCGGTCCACGGCGGCCACATTCGAACTAATGAACGAATTATCGAAAGTCTTATGTGCGGGTGCGGCGCCACCGGTCGAGCAGGCCCTCCGGGACTTCCTCCGCAGTGAGCGCATAGACCAGATGGTCCCGCCATGCGCCGTCGATGTGGAGATAGCGCGGACGCAGTCCCTCTTCGCGGAATCCGAGTTTCTCCACCACCCGCCGGCTCGGCCCGTTCTCGGGACGGATGCACACCTCGATCCGGTGCAGCCCGACCCTGCGGAAGCAGTGGTCCACGGCCAGCGCGACCGCCGTGGGCATGACACCCCGGCCGGCCACCTCGCGGTCCACCCAGTAGCCCACATGGCCGGCACACATCGAGCCCCAGGTGATCCCGGCCACCGTCAGCTGCCCCACCAGCCGGCCCTGGTACTCGACGACGAACGGCAGCATCCGGCCCGCGTTCGCCTCGGCCCGCAGGTGCCGGACCATCTGCCGGTACGTCGGCCGCTGGATCACCGGCCCCCAGGGGGCGGGCGGCGGGATCGTGGCCTCCCAGGGGCGCAGCCACTCGCGGTTGCGCCGGTTCACCTCACGCCAGGCGCCCTGATCGCGCAGCTTTATCGGCCGGAGCGAAACCTCGCCCTCGGTGAGCACCACCGGCCAGGACGGTCCGTTCAGCTCTGGCTCCCGGTCGGTGCCGGCGGGCGGGGGTGGTCTCCGCCGCGGATCTGGTCCACCGCGTGCAGCAGGATGCGCGACAGCACCGCCAGCCCGTCCCGGACCCCGCCCGTGGAGCCGGGCAGGTTGACGATCAGGGTGTGGCCGGCGACTCCGGCCAGCCCCCGGGACAGCGCCGCGGTCGGGACCTTCGCAAGGTTCTCGGCACGGATGGCCTGCGGGATGCCGGGGATCTCGTAGTCGAGGACCCGGGCGGTGGCGTCGGGGGTCCGGTCGGTGGGCGAGATCCCGGTGCCGCCGGTGGTGAGGATGACGTCGTAGCCGGCTGCCACGCCCTCGCGCAGCGCCTGCTCGACCGGATCGCCGTCGGGCACCACCAGCGGGCCGTCGACGGCGAACCCGAGCTGCTCCAGCCCCTCGGCGAGCACCGGTCCGCCCTTGTCGGCGTACACGCCCTGCGAGGCCCGGTTGGACGCGGTGACGACCAGTCCGCGCAGGCCGGCCGGCTCCGCCGTCCGCTCCGTCGTCCGCTCCGGTGCCGCGGACCAGGCCTGCCCGGGGGCGGGGTGGGCGTGGCCGTGCACCTCGCCGCCGCGGGGGGCGTTCACGCGCGGGTCCAGTCGCCGGACTTGCCGCCGGTCTTCTCCTCCACCCGGACGTCGGTGATGACGGCGCCCTTGTCGACCGCCTTGACCATGTCGATCACCGTGAGCCCGGCGACCGCGACGGCGGTCAGCGCCTCCATCTCCACGCCCGTGCGGTCCGCTGTCTTGACGGTGGCCAGGATCTCCACGGCGTCGTCGGCGACGGTCAGGTCGACCTTCACGCCGGAGACCGAGAGCGGGTGGCAGAGCGGGATCAGGTCCGGGGTCTTCTTGGCGCCCATGATCCCGGCGATCCGCGCGGTGGCGAGGGCATCGCCCTTCGGCACGCCCTCGCCCCGCAGCAGTTCGATCACCCGCGGGGAGACCAGGACCCGCCCGCTGGCCCGGGCGGTCCGGGTGGTGACGTCCTTCTCGGAGACGTCGACCATCCGCGCCGCCCCGGCCTCGTCGATGTGGGTGAGCCTGCTCTGGGTACTCATGCTGTGCCGCTCCGCTCTGGGCCGTGCAAAGGCCTGTGTGGTGCGACACACGCTACCCGCACCGGCCGCCGGAGGGGCGCGCCGGGGGAACAGGTCCGAGCGCGCGGAGGAAACCGTGAGGAACGAGCGGTTTACGAGCACGCACGGACCTGTGGGCCCGGCACGAGCGCCCCGGAGGCGAACGGGCGAAGCCGCTCAGGAGCGCGCCGGGGAACGGCTCAGCGGAGCGGGATCACTTCCAGCTCGGTGCCCGGCTCCACCGAAGTGACCTCTTCCGGTACCACCAGCAGGGAGTCGGCGTGGGCCAGTGCGGCGATCAGGTGCGAACCGGATCCGCCGACCGGGCTGACCGTGCCGGACCCGGCGTCGTACGTCGCGCGCAGGAACTGGCGGCGGCCGGCCGGGGAGCCGATGGCCTTGTCCGCCTCCAGTACCGCCCGCACGCTGGGCCGGGACACGTCGGGCAGGCCCATCAGGGCGCGGATGGCCGGCCGTACGAAGAGCTCGAAGGAGACGTAGGAGGAGACCGGGTTGCCGGGGAGGGCCAGCAGCGGGGTGCGGTCGGGGCCGATCGAGCCGAAGCCCTGCGGCTTGCCCGGCTGCATGGCGAGCTTGCGGAAGTCGATCTCGGCGGCCTCGGCCGTGTCCTCCGGCTTCCCGGCCGCGGACGCCCCGGACAGCGCCTCCTTGACCACGTCGTACGCGCCGACGCTCACCCCGCCCGTGGTGACCAGGAGGTCGGCCCGGATCAGCTGGTCCTCGATGGTGGCGCGCAGGGTGGCGGCGTCGTCGGCGACCGCGCCGACCCGGTACGCGATGGCTCCGGCGTCCCGCGCGGCTGCGGCCAGCGCGAAGCTGTTGGAGTCGTAGATCGCGCCCGCGGCCAGCGCCTCGCCCGGCTGGACGAGTTCGCTGCCGGTGGAGAGGACCACCACGCGCGGCCGGGGCCGGACCCGTACCGTGCCGCGGCCGATGGCGGCGAGCAGGGCGATCTGCGGCGGGCCGAGGACGGTCCCGGCGGCCAGGGCCAGGTCTCCGGCCTGTACGTCGCTGCCGCGCGCCCGGACGTGGGCGCGGGCCTCGGCGGCCCGGTGCACCCGGACCTCGCCGCCGGCGCCCTCGGGGGCCGAGCTCGCCGGGGTCATCCCGGCGGCGGCGCCCCCGCCGCTGCCGCCGTCGGTCCACTCGACCGGTACGACGGCCTCGGCGCCGGCCGGCAGCGGGGCGCCGGTCATGATGCGGGCGGCCTGGCCGGGGCCCACCGTGCCGCCGTCGGGCAGCCCGTCGCTGCCCGCCGCCACGTCCCCGACCACCGTCAGCACCGCGGGAAACTCCTCGCTCGCCCCCTGGACATCGGCCACCCGGACGGCGTAGCCGTCCATGGAGCTGTTGTCGAAGGGCGGGAGGGCGACGGGCACGGTGACGTCCTCGACGAGAACACAGCCTTGGGCGTCGAGCAGTTGCAGCTCGATCGCCTCCAGTGGCCGGATCGCGGCAAGGATGTCCGCCAGGTGCTCGTCCACCGACCACAGACGCTGCTGCTGCCGGCCGGTGTCCTGCGGTGCGGTGCTGCTCAAGGCCGTTCCATCTCCTCCGTGACGTAACTGTGAAGCCAGGTGCGGAACTCCGGGCCCAGGTCCTCACGCTCGCACGCGAGGCGGACGATGGCCCGCAGGTAGTCGGCACGGTCTCCGGTGTCGTAGCGACGGCCCCGGAAGACCACGCCGTACACCGGACCGCCGATGGTCTCGTCGGCGGCCAGCTTCTGCAGGGCGTCGGTGAGCTGGATCTCCCCACCGCGGCCCGGCTCGGTCTCCCGCAGTATGTCGAAGATCGCGGGGTTGAGGACATACCGTCCGATGACCGCGTAATTGCTCGGCGCGTCGGCCGCGTCCGGCTTCTCGACCAGACCGGTGATCCGGACGACGTCGGTCTCGTCGGTGGCCTCGACGGCGGCGCAGCCGTAGAGATGGATGTTCTCCTGCGGGACCTCCATCAGCGCGATGACGGTTCCGCCGGTGTTCTGCTGGATGTCCACCATCTGCCGGAGCAGCGGGTCACGCGGGTCGATGAGGTCGTCGCCGAGCAGCACCGCGAAGGGCTCGTTGCCCACGTGCGGGGCGGCGCAGAGCACGGCGTGGCCGAGGCCGCGCGGGTCGCCCTGGCGGACATAGTGCATGGTGGCCAGGTCGCTGGACTCCTGGACCTTCTTCAGGCGGTCGTCGTCACCCTTGGCGACGAGGGCCGACTCCAGCTCGTAGTTGCGGTCGAAGTGGTCCTCGAGGGGCCGCTTGTTACGTCCTGTGATCATGAGAACGTCGTCCAGTCCGGCGGAGACAGCCTCTTCGACCACGTACTGGATGGCCGGCTTGTCCACGACCGGGAGCATTTCCTTGGGGGTGGCCTTCGTCGCCGGGAGGAAGCGAGTACCGAGGCCCGCGGCCGGAATGACGGCCTTGGTGATCACGGGGTGCAACTGAGTCATGGGCAGCACGATAGACGGTGCACAAAGACCCAACTTTAGATTCCGGTAAACATCTTCGCGTTTGTACCGTTATGGGAAGGGATTTTGAAACAGCCGTGGTAGAGAACCGTTCCGCCGGCTCCGCCCTCAAGGCGGAGCTCCGCCGCGAACTGCTGGCGGCCCGTCGCGCCTTGTCCCCGGAGGCCGCAGCCGCGGCGGCTGCCTCGCTCGCCCGCCGGGCGCTGGAGCTGCCCGAGCTGGCCGGTGCGGGCACGGTCGCCGCGTATGTCTCGGTGGGCACCGAGCCCGGCACCCGCGACCTGCTCGACGGGCTGCGCCGGGCCGGCAAGCGGGTGCTGCTGCCCGTACTGCTGCCCGACAACGACCTGGACTGGGCGGCTTACGAGGGTCCCGGCAGCCTGGCCGAGATCGCGCACCCGGGGAAGATGCGGCTGCTGGAGCCCGCCGGTCCGCGGCTCGGGCCGGAGGCGGTGACCGGCGCCGACGCGGTCCTGCTGCCCGGGCTCGCGGTGGACGGCCGCGGGATGCGGCTGGGCCGCGGCGGGGGCAGCTACGACCGGGTGCTGGAGCGGCTGGAGCGGGCGGGCGCGCATCCGGCGCTGGTGGTGCTCCTCTACGACGACGAGGTGGTCGCGCGGGTCCCGGAGGAACCGCACGACCACCCCGTGCAGGCCGTGGCCACCCCCTCGGGGGTGCGCCGGTTCGGCTAGCTCATGAGCCGGCCGGCTTGAGCGTCAGCGTGTCCTTCGCGGCCTTGCCGACCGCCTCCGGGCTGAACGGCCACTCCAGCAGCTCGCCCTTGGCCCAGAGGTCCGTCTGGTCGGTGTAGTTCGAGTGGTACGCGTGCCCGGAGGCGCCGGTCAGGTTGATCCAGCGGGACTTGTCCAGGTCGTTGAGGTTCACGACCATCCGCATGGACGGCACCCAGGTGACCCCGTAGCCGCCGGCCGCGTTCCAGCCGGTGGCGTTGACCGTGGCCTCGCCGCCCCCCAGGTTCCAGGGGCCCCGGTTGAGCAGCCACTGCAGGAAGCCGGGGCCTTCGGTGCCGATGGTCTGGTTGCGCAGCATCAGCTGGTGCGAGCTGCCCCAGCTCCAGGTGGTGCGGTCCTTGCCCAGCTTGGCCGTCAGCTCCCACTGGGCGTCCGCCATGGCCCGGGCGAAGAGCTCGTCGCGGCTGGTGGTCGCCTTCTCGTTGCGGGTCGCGGGCGAGGCCCACCAGGCCGACTTCTCGTCCTTGATCAGCTGGCGGACCACCTCGAACCAGCGGTCGCCGCCGTCCGGCTGGGCCGCGTCCGGCTCGCGCTCGCCGCACTCGCGCACTTCCTCGGCGAGGTCGTCGTCGGGGCCGGAGGTCTCGTCCCGGACGCTCAGGCAGCTGCCCTCGACCCGGAGCTCCTTGGGCATCTTGTCGCCGAAGGCCAGCTTGAGGATGTTGCGCCAGACGGCGTTGAAGTAGGCCGCCGCGGCCGAGTCCGGCTCCTGGGTGTAGTTCCAGCCGTCCAGCAGCTTCTGGGCGGCGCGGACATCGGGGTTCGAGACATGGATCTTGGACAGGATGGGCGTCAGCAGCGCGGCGATCTCGCTGCTGTTGTCCATCTGCATGGTCCGCATGTCATCGGTGGAGATCTTGCCGTTGTCCTTGATCTTCGCCTCGATGAGGTCGTTGATCCGCTGGCTGCGGGCGCCGTAGCCCCAGTCGGTGGTCAGGGTGTGCGGGTACTTGCCCGCGCCCTGCTGCACCACGGCCTGGTTGGCGGTGACGATGTAGCCCCGCTTGGGGTTGAGGTCCCAGGGCAGCTCGTCCTGCGGGATCCAGCCGGCGGTGCTGCCCGGGGTGCCCTTCCAGGCGTACTTGGAGTCCCAGCCGGGGGCGGGCATCCGGCCGTCGCCGAGGTTGCGGACCGGGATCCGGCCCGGGGCCTGGTAGCCGATGTTGCCGTACTGGCCCTCGTTGTCGGCGTAGATCAGGTTCTGCGAGGGGACCTCGAAGTCGCGGGCGGCCTCGCGGAAGGCCGCGAAGTTCTTGGCCCGGTTCAGTTTGAACACGGCGTCCATGGACTTGCCCGGGTCCAGGGCGGTCCAGCGCAGGGCGACCGCGTAGCCGTTGCCCCGGTCGGGGGCGGAGGCGTCGACGGGGGCGCGGGTGCCGACGGTGCCGAGCTCGTCGCTGCGGTCGGAGACCAGCGGGCCGTTGTTGGTGGTCCGGACGGTGATCTTCTTGTCCTCGCCGCCGGCGACCTTGATGACCTCTTCACGGGTGGTGAAGGGCAGCACCTTGTTGTCGTAGACGTAGCCCTCGGGACGGACCTGCTCCAGGTAGAGGTCGGTGACGTCGGCGCCCAGGTTGGTCATGCCCCAGGCGATGTCCTGGTTGTGGCCGATGATCACACCGGGGGTGCCGGCGAAGGTGTAGCCGGCGACCTGGTACTGGCACTCGCGGGAGGCCTTCCGGCAGTGCAGGCCCATCTGGTACCAGACCGAGGGCAGCTGCGGGGCCAGGTGCGGGTCGTTGGCCAGCAGCGGCTTGCCGGTGGTCGTGTACTTGCCGGAGACGACCCAGGAGTTCGATCCGATGCCGCTGCCGTTGGGGCCGAGCAGGGCGGGGATCTCCTCCAGGGTCTTGGAGAGGGCGGTCAGCTGGGTGCGCAGGCCCTCGGTGGCGCCGGCCGGGGAGGTGGTCCCGGTTCCGGTGCCCGTGCCGGAGCCGGTGCCGGTACCAGTGCCCGTGCCGCTGCCCGTGCCGGAGCCGGTGCGGGCGGGGGCGGTGCCCTGCGGGGCGTACTTCCCGGACTCGACCTTGCCGCCCTCGACGATCGGCTTGTTCCGGTCGAAGGGGTAGGGCGGGTAGAGCTGGTTCAGCTGCTCCTTGGAGAACTTCCCGGACATCAGCGCGCGGTCGATCTCGTCCTGCATGTTCCCGCGCAGGTCCCAGGCCATGGCCTTGAGCCAGGCCACCGAGTCCACCGGGTCCCACTGCTCGGGGGTGTAGCCGTCGCTCAGCTTCAGGGCGGCGTGCTCGACCGAGAGGTCCTTGCCGGACTTGCCCTTCAGATAGGCGTTGACCCCGTCGGCGTAGGCCTGGAGGTTCTCCTTGGTCTCGGGTGAGAGCTTGGTATCGAACTCGGTCTTGGCGACCTGCCGCCAGCCCAGGGTCCGCAGGAAGGCGTCGGTCTCGACCTGGCCGCTGCCGAACATCTCCGAGAGCCGGCCGGAGGTCATGTGACGACGAACGTCCATCTCCCAGAACCGGTCCTGGGCGTGCACGAAGCCCTGTGCACGGAAGAGGTCGCGGTCGTTGTCGGCGTAGAGCTGGGGGATTCCGTGGCTGTCGCGCTTCACCTCGACGGTCCCGGTCAGCCCGGGAAGCTCCAGGGAGCCGGTCGTCTGCGGGAAGGAGGCGCGCACGGTGTCCACGCTCCAGTACGCCCCGTAACCGAGGCCCGCGACGAGCGCCAGCACCAGGGTGAGCACGATCAGACGGGCGCGTCGCCCCTTCTTCTTGACGGGGGGGGCGGTTTCGTTGGCGGGCATCGCTGTCCTTCGAGGGGCAGGGTGGTCCTGTGGTCCTGAGTGCTGGGAGCAACCATAGGCGCAGCACCGCACCCGTTCGGACGCGGTGTCAGGGACTGGGTCGAACTGGCGTTTCACAATGTGGCCAACGCGTCAAGAAAGCGTCAAAGATTAGGTAAGGTAACGAAGTACCTGCCTCCGGAGGAACGATCCGGCAGGCACGCGCGAGAAAGGGCCGCCCCCTGACCGTCCACCAGCTCAATGAGCTCCTGCTGGTCTCGTCGCTCGTCCTGCTCATCGCCGTCGCGGCGGTGCGCGTCTCCTCGCGCAGCGGCCTCCCCAGCCTGCTCATCTACCTCGGCATAGGCATCGCGATAGGCCAGGACGGCATCGGCAATGTCGTCTTCGACAATGCCGAGCTGACGCAGGTCATCGGCTATGCGGCGCTGGTCGTGATCCTCGCCGAGGGTGGTCTGGGCACCAAGTGGAAAGAGATCAGGCCGGCCCTGCCCGCGGCGATCTCGCTCTCGCTGGTGGGCGTCGCCATCAGCGTGGGCGTGACCGCCGCGGGCGCCCATTACCTGGTCGGGCTGGACTGGCGGCAGGCGCTGCTGATCGGCGCGGTCGTCTCCTCCACCGACGCGGCGGCGGTCTTCTCGGTGCTGCGCAAGGTGCCACTGCCCTCCCGGGTCACCGGTGTGCTGGAGGCCGAGTCCGGCTTCAACGACGCCCCCGTGGTGATCCTGGTGGTCGCCTTCTCCACGGTCGGCCCGGTCGACGAGTGGTACGTACTGATCGGCAAGATCGCGCTGGAGCTGGCCATCGGCGCGGCCATCGGGCTCGCGGTCGGCTTCCTCGGCTCGTACGGACTGCGACATGTGGCCCTGCCCGCCTCCGGCCTGTACCCGATCGCCGTGATGGCCATCGCCGTGACGGCGTACGCGGCGGGCGCGATCGCGCACGGCTCCGGCTTCCTCGCCGTGTACCTGGCGGCGATGGTGCTGGGGAACGCGAAGCTGCCGCACTGGCCCGCGACGCGGGGGTTCGCCGACGGCCTCGGCTGGATCGCCCAGATCGGCATGTTCGTCCTGCTCGGCCTGCTGGTGACCCCGCACGAGCTGGGGGACGACATATGGCCGGCCGTGATCATCGGACTGGTGCTGACGCTGGTGGCCCGCCCGCTCGAGGTCTGGGTCAGCCTGCTGCCGTTCCGGATGCCCTGGCAGGAGAAGACCCTCATGTCCTGGGCCGGTCTGCGTGGCGCCGTGCCCATCATCCTCGCCACCATCCCGATGGTGTCCGGGATCGAGGGCAGCGAACGGGTCTTCAACATCGTCTTCGTGCTGGTGGTGGTCTACACGCTGGTGCAGGGCCCGACCCTGCCGTGGCTGGCCCGGAAGCTGAACCTCCGGGACACCGAGGAGGCGGCGGCGGACCTGGGCATCGAATCGGCACCGCTGGAGCGGCTGCGCGGGCACCTGCTGTCCTTCGCCGTCCCGGCCGGCTCCCGGATGCACGGGGTGGAGGTCAGCGAGCTGCGGCTGCCCGCCGGAGCCGCCGTCACCCTGGTCGTACGGGACGGCAAGAGCTTCGTACCGGCGCCCTCGACCGTGCTGCGGCGCGGGGACGAGCTGCTGGTGGTGGCCACCGATCCGGTACGGGACGCGGCGGAGGCGCGGCTGCGGGCGGTGGCCCGGGGCGGCAAGCTGGCCGGCTGGCTGGGCACCGGCGGCTCTCTGCACTGAGCCGGCATCCGCCCTCGGCGGGGGCCAGGGGTCGATCGCACGATCCTCCGGGGCGGCATCCGGAGGATCATCTGACGGATTCGCTTCTTGCTTACCGAGGGAAACAGAACGTTTCACGCCAGTTTCCATGGCGTAATGACCTAAACGCTCGGTTAATCGGAGGTGAAGACACGACTTGTCAGCGTAATCACAGGGCGTTGTGGTGAGTTTGCCTGTACGATGAAGGCACACAGAACGAACCAACTCTGCCTGACGCAGAGCTGGCGCGACCGCTCGGCGGCCGTGGCACCCTCCCGCTGAGTGGGCGCCCAGGTATCACTCGGTTCTGCGCAAGAGGACAGCTCTCGGGGCTCCCACATGTACGGGTGCGGCTCACAAGGCACGCACCGCCCGCAGACGGGGACGCTCTACCAGGCAGCAGAAAGGCAAGGGCCGTGACATCCGCGGTCACGACCGACAAGTCCGAGACGTCCTCGACTTCTTCTCCGTCTTCTTCGCAGGCTTCCGCGCAGGCTTCTGCGCGCCCCGGTTACGGGCAGCTGCTCCGCACGCCCGGCGCCCTGAGCTTCCTGCTCCCCGGCTTCGCCGCCCGGCTGCCGTTCGGCATGCTGACCATCAGCATCCTGCTGCTGGTCCAGCACACCACCGGGTCCTACGCCAACGCCGGCGTCGTCGCCGCGGTCACCGGCGTCTCCATGGCGCTGTTCGCCCCGGTGATGGGCAAGTTCACCGACCGCCACGGCCAGGGTGCCGTGCTGGTCCCCGTCGTCCTCACCCACGCCACCGCCGTGAGCGCGCTGACCGCGCTCGCGCTGCTCGGCGCCCCGCTCTGGGCGCTCGCACTGGCCGCCGTCCCGGCCGGTGCGAGCGTTCCTCAGGTCGGTCCGATGGTCCGGGCCCGGTGGGCCGCGCGGCTGGAAGGTTCGCCGCTGCTGCCGACGGCCGCCGCGTTCGAGTCCGTCACCGACGAGTTCACCTTCGTGGTGGGCCCGGTCCTGGCGACCGCGCTGTGCACCGGCGTGCACCCGGCCGCCGGTCTGATCACCGAGGCCGGCCTGACCCTGCTCGGCGGCCTGCTGTTCGCCGCGCAGCGCTCCACCCAGCCCGCGGTGCACGCCCGTAGCGGCGCCGGCGAGAAGCACGCCTCGGCGCTGTCCTTCCCCGGCCTGCGGGTCCTGATCGTGGCCTTCATCGGCATCGGCGCGGTCTTCGGCGGCATGCAGGTCTCCCTGGCTGCCTTCTCCAACGAGATCGGGAACCCGGGCGCCAACGGTCTGCTGTACGGCGTCTTCGCGGCCGGCAACATGATCGCGGGCATCGCCTGCGGTGCCATCGCCTGGAAGATCGGCCCGCGCCGCCGGCTGATCTTCGGCTACATCGGCCTCACCGCCGCGGCCTCCGTGCTGTGGGCCGCGAACTCCGCGGTGCTGCTCGGTGCGCTCGGCCTGGTGGTCGGCCTCTGCATCGCCCCGGCCCTGATCACCGGCTACACCATGATCGAGAGCCTGGTTCCGGCCGCCTCCCGGACCGAGGCGTTCACCTGGCTGACCGGTGCGGTGGCCTTCGGGCAGGCCGGCGCCGTGACCCTGGCGGGCCGGCTGACCGACGCCCACGGATCGAGCTACGGCTTCCTGGTGCCGCTCGGCGCCACCGCGCTGGCGCTGGCGACCCTGCTCGCGCTGCGCTCGAAGCTGGCTCCGAAGGCGCCGAGCCGGATCGTGAACACGTCCGCGCAGCCTGCGGCGCAGGATGAGTCGGAGGGTGCGCTGCAGGGTGCGTCGGAGGGTGCGTCGCAGCGGGTGAACGAGCGTGGTCTGGGTCACCGCGTGCCGGTGACGGTGGACTGATCCGCCGGAATAGGTCACCATGGAGCGTCGTTAGCACTCATTGAGTCAGAGTGCCAGGAGGAAGATTCGTGCCGACCTACCAGTACCAGTGCACCGAGTGCGGTGAGGGCCTCGAGGCCGTGCAGAAGTTCACGGATGACGCCCTGACCGAGTGCCCGAGCTGCAAGGGACGCCTGAAGAAGGTGTTCTCCGCGGTCGGCATCGTCTTCAAGGGTTCCGGTTTCTACCGGAACGACAGCCGAGGCGCCTCGTCGAGCAGCTCCCCGGCGAGCAGCGCCTCGAAGCCCGCCGCGTCGTCGTCCTCGGCTTCCTCGGCTCCGGCTTCCTCGCCGGCGCCGGCCGCGGCGCCGAGCACCCCGGCGGCCTGACCGGCCTGACGGCTCCAGCGTGTCAGCCCCTTCGCCCACCGGGCGAGGGGGCTTTCGCACGTACGGGCTAGTCTGGCGCCATGGTGCACGCAGAGATCGGCGTAATCGGCGGGTCGGGCTTCTACTCCTTCCTGGAGGACGTCTCCGAAATCCAGGTGGACACCCCCTACGGGGCGCCCAGCGACTCCCTCTACCTCGGTGAGCTGGCCGGGCGCCAGGTCGCCTTCCTCCCCCGGCACGGCCGCGGCCACCACCTGCCGCCGCACCGGATCAACTACCGGGCCAACCTGTGGGCGCTGCGCTCGGTGGGGGTCCGGCAGGTCCTGGGCCCGTGCGCGGTGGGCGGACTGCGTGCCGAGTACGGCCCCGGCACCCTGCTGGTCCCCGACCAGCTGGTGGACCGTACGAAGTCCCGGACCCAGACCTTTTTCGACGGGCACCCGCTGCCGGACGGCTCGATCCCGAACGTGGTGCACACGACCTTCGCCGACCCCTACTGTCCTGTCGGACGGGAGGCGGCGGTGGCGGCGGCCCGGGGGCGGGCGTGGGAGCCGGTGGACGGCGGCACCATGGTCGTCATCGAGGGGCCCCGGTTCTCCACCCGCGCCGAATCGCAGTGGCACGCGGCGATGGGGTGGTCGGTGGTCGGTATGACGGGCCACCCGGAGGCGGTGCTCGCCCGCGAGCTGGGGCTCTGCTACACCTCGATCGCCCTGGTGACGGACCTGGACGCGGGGGCGGAGACCGGTGAGGGCGTCTCCCACACGGAGGTCCTGAAGGTGTTCGGCGAGAACGTGAGCCGGCTCCGCGAGGTGCTCTTCGACGCGGTGGCGGGGCTCCCTGTCACGGAGGACCGCAGCTGCCTGTGCACGCATGCGCACGACGGCTGGGACCTGGGCATCGAGCTGCCGTAGGGCCCTGTCTCCGCGCTCCTCCTGCGAGTGACCGGCCTCCTGCGGGTGACCGGGTTTTCCACAAGCCGGGGATTGTCCACAGGGCTGGGCGAGGTGCGGGCGGGTGAGGGGATCGTGAGGGGTGTCCGGGCGCAGTGCCCGGGGTGAACTCCCTCTCGATGGGTGGTGGTCGGCATGTCCGGCTTCGAGATCGACCAGACCGGCCGGGCCGGTTGGACCGGCCGGGTTTCCGCTGCTGCGTGTCCGCCGCCGCGCGGGGTGCCGGCGTTCGCTCCGCTGCGGGTCGGCCGGGGTGCCGGCCGGCTGCGGCGGGCGGTGCGGCGCAGGCGCAGGGCGGCCGGGGCCGGCCTCGCGGTGACGGCCGTGGCCGCGCTGGCGGTGGGCGGGGCGGAGGCCCGGCCTGCCCGCAGCGAGCCGCCGCCGCCCGCATCGGCATCGGCGTCGGGGCCGCGGGCGGCTCCGGTACGGCTGGTGTCCGCACCGGTGCGGATCGCGGACGGGGCGACGGTACGGCTGCTGCGGCCCGGGGACCGGGTCGATGTGGTGGCATCCGAACGGGACGGGCCGGCGCGGGTACTGGCCGCGGGCGCCCGGGTTGCCGGAGTGCCCGCTGCGGACGAGGGCGTCGGGGACGGCGGGGCGCTGGTGGTGCTGTCCGTGCCGCGGGACACCGCAAGGGAGCTCGTGGGGGCGGGCACCAGGGCCCGACTGGCGGTGACACTGTGCTGATTCGCACGAATGAACGGTCAAGTCGCCCGCAGGCGTACCCCGATTGGACAGGCCGGGCTCGGACTGCCGTATTTTTCGGAACCGTTGGCTCCGCGTCCTGTTCGAGCGAGGAAAGGCTCAGTGGTGAGCGAGAAGAAGAAGGAGAGCGTCCTGGCGGGCTTCAAGGCCTTCCTGATGCGCGGAAACGTGGTCGACCTGGCGGTGGCCGTGGTCATCGGTGCCGCGTTCACGAACATCGTGAACTCCCTGGTGAAGGGGATCATCGGCCCGCTGATCGGCGCGTTCGGCACCAAGAGCCTGGACGGCTACACCTCGTGCCTGAAGGGACCCTGCTCCATCGACCCGAAGTCCGGGGAACCGGTGGGTGTGAACATCCTCTGGGGCGCGGTCCTCAATGCGGCGCTCACCTTCCTGATCACCGCCGCGGTGGTCTACTTCCTGATGGTCCTGCCGATGGCGAAGTACCTGGCCAAGGTCGAGGCACGGCGGAAGGCCAAGGAGGGGGTGCACGAGACCCTGGAGGTCACCGAGCTGGAGGTGCTCAAGGAAATCCGGGACAACCTCGTGGCGCAGCGCACCGGCAGCAACGGCGGACCCGACGTGGCCAACGGTCACGAGGGGACCGGGCAGCACCGCGGCGGCAGCGCGGGCTGAGCACGGCGGCTCAGAGGTGGTGCGGGGGCTTCTCGTCGAGGAAGCGCGCCAGATCGGCGGCGCTCCCGGCGGAGGCCGGCCGCTCGCCCCAGCCGCGGTCCGTGTCGTCGGAGGACTGCCGGTCCAGCGGGTCGTCGAAGTCCAGGGCCGGCCGGGGCCTGGACGAGGGCCGGACCGACTGGGCCGGCCGGGCCGGCTGCGAGGGCTGTGATCCGGACTCGGAGCCGGAGGCGGGGGTGGTGCTCATGCATCCAGGGTACGGCCGCCGCCCCGGCCCGGGCCCGGCCGGGAGCCCCGGCCCGTTCCAGGGCCGCGGGCTGTACTTCGGGGCCCTGGCCGGGGGCCGGCTCATCGGGCGGCCGGGGCCACCAGGCCGCCGGCCGGTCATCGGTCCTTCGGGTCGAGGAGCCACAGTCCGAGGACGACCAGGAAGGACAGGACCAGGAACCCCGCCCCCCACCAGGCCGTGCCGGTGTTGCCCTTCATCCACTCGTTGACGGTGACGGCCAGGCCCCACAGCTGTCCGGTCACCACGGTCAGGGCCAGCGCGAGACGGGCATTGAGCCGGGCGGAGCGCTCGGGCTCCTGCTCGGAGCCGGCGCCCGGGCCGGGGCCGGTGCGGCGGATCCGCGGATCGCCGTATCCGCTGGTGGAGCGGATCTGCGGATAGCGCTCCCGGACCGGGCGGTTGAGCCGGGGCTGGGCGCTGCCGGGCCGGTAGTCGGGCCGGGGAGGCACCGGGGCATCGCTCATCAGGTCCGCCCGGTCTCGGTGGCGCGTGTCGCGTCGGGGCAGCCCAGCCGTTGGGCCACCTCGGGGCGGGAGTCGCCGAACTGCCGGCACAGGGCGTCCTTGGCCGGTTCCCCGGACCGGGCGGTGGCGATGGCCCAGACACTGCCGTCGAGTTGCTCGGTCAGGAAGACCCTGGGCAGCGGCCGGGGCGGCGGGCCCGCCGTCACCTCGCCGGTGCGGGCGTCGAAGACGCCTTCGTGGCAGGGGCAGTACAGCTCGCCTTCCGGGCCCCGGTCCTCGCGCCACAGCACGGCGCAGGCGAGGTGGGTGCAGACCGCCGAGTAGCCGACAAGGGTGCCGTCGGAGAGGCGGACCGCCACGGCCCGGTCCTCCTCTCCGGGGTACCGGAAGGCCACGGACTGGCCGGGGTCGAGGCGGTCGGTGACCTTCCGGGCCTCGGGGAGGGTCTCGGTGTCCCCGTGCCGGTGCAGGATGCCGGAGGCGACGCCGAGGCCGCCGACGGCCAGACCGCCGGAGACGGTGGCGACGATGCGCAGGTAGTCACGGCGGGTGGTGAGGGAGTCGGCGCTGATCCGGTCGCGGAGCTGTTCCTGCGCCTCGTCCGGGCCGGTGCCGGGAGCGGGCTGTTCGGTGACGCTCATCGCACATCGACTCCGTTGATCTCGACGACGGGGAGGCCGCCGGGGACCGGCCACTGGACCTTGTCGGCGGGGACGACCATGGCCACTCCGGTGCTGACGACCACATCGCCGAAGACGAAGGAGTCGGCGACCTGGACTCCGGGGCGCTCGGCCCGGAGCTCTTCGAGGGTTCCGTAGAAGAGGGCTCCGGTGGGGCAGACAGTGGCGCACATGGGGGCCAGGCCGTAGGCGGTGCGGTCGTAGCAGAGGTTGCACTTCATCTGCAGCTTCGCCTGGAGATCGATCTTCGGGACGCCGAAGGGGCAGGCGTTGACGCAGTTGGCGCAGCCGATGCAGCGGGTGGTGTCGGCCTGCTGGACCACTCCGTCGGCGGTGACCAGGATGGCGTCGGCGGGGCAGACCTCGGCACAGGGTGCGATCGGGTCCTCGCAGTGCATACAGACCGTGGGGAGGGAGGCGACGGAGGTGCCGGGCTCGGTGTAGTCCAGGTGGATCATCGATGTGCCGCGGTGCGAATCGCATTCGCGGCAGGCGGAGACGCAGGCCTGGCAGCCGATGCAGCGACCCGGGTCGATGAAGATCGTGCGGCCCATCATGGCGGGACTCAGCTCCTCTCGGCCGTGCCGCGGCCCTGCGGGGCCGTGGGCGGCAGCGGATCGGTGCGGGAGACCTGGGTTTCCGGGTAGGCCTCGCGGCCGGGCGGGGTGAGGGGCACGGGCACCTCGTCGATGCGTTCGGCGGCCTCGATCCGGGCAGCGCAGACCTTGTACTCGGGGATCTTGGAGCGGGGGTCGAGGGCGTCGACGGTCAGGGCGTTGGCGGCCGTCGGGACGGGCCAGTGGTAGGGCACGAACACGGTGTCGGGGCGGATGGCCTCGGTGACCAGGGCGGGGAAGACCTCGCTGCCGCGGCGGGTGACCACCCGGACCGGGTCGCCGTCGCGGAAACCGTGGGAGGGGTGGACCTCGACCCAGGGTCGGGGGGTCTGCTCGACCAGGGCGCCCAGCCGGCGGGTCTGGTTGCCGGAGAGGAAGTGCGCGACGGTGCGGCCGGTGGTGAGGGAGAGGGGGAATTCATCGGAGTAGGGGTCCATGGGCGGGTGCCACTCCACGACCTGCATATGGATCTTGCCGTCGGGGTGGTAGGTGCGGCCGTCCTCGAACAGCCGGGGGGTGCCGGGGTGGTCCGTGGCCGGGCACGGCCAGGCGATGCCGCCGGTCTCCTCCAGCCGGTCGTAGGTGATGCCGTAGTAGTCGTTGACCGTGCCGGCGGAGGCGATGCGGAGCTCCTCGAACACCTCGCGGGAGCCGGCGAAGTCGAACTTGTCGCCCGCGCCGAGGCGTTTGGCGAGTTCGCAGAGCACCCAGGTGTCGGTGCGCACCCCGGCCGGGGGTTCCTGGGCCTTGTTGTGCTTGACCACCCGCGCTTCGGCGTTGGCCATCACGCCCTCGTCCTCGGCCCAGGTGGTGACGGGGAAGACCACATGGGCATTGGCCGCGGTCTCGGAGAGGAAGAAGTCGAACTGTGCGTGGAATTCTGCGGTGTCGTAGCCCTCCTTCACCACCTCGTAGTTGGGGAGGGAGACGAAGGGGTTGTTGCAGATGCCGATCAGGCCGCGGATCTCCTTCCGCTGCATCTGCCAGACCATTTCCATCATCGAGGTTCCGGCGGTGGGCAGTTCGGCCTCGTCGATGCCCCAGATTTGGCAGATCTGCCGTCGGTGTTCGGGGTTGGTGATGGAACGGCCGCCGGGCAGCAGGTCGGATTTCTGGCCGTGTTCGCGACCGCCCTGGCCGTTGCCCTGGCCGGTGATGGTGCCGTAGCCGGCACCCGGTTTGCCGATGTGGCCGGTGGCCACACACAGGTTGATCACCGAGAGGCAGTTCTCCACGCCCTGGGAGTGGTGTTCGATGCCGCGGGCGTGCCAGGCCATGGCCCTGTCGGCGCCGGCGAAGGTGCGGGCGACCTGGACGATCTGCTCGGCGGGGATGCCGCAGATCTCGGCGGCCCGTTCCGGCGGGTAGCCGGCGACGGCCTCGCGGACCTCCTCCCAGCCGGTGGTGTGGGCCCCGAGGAAGGCCTCGTCGTCGAGTTCCTCTTGGACGACCACATGGAGGACGGAGTTGAAGAAGGCGGAGTCGGTGCCGGGCTTGAGGGCGACATGGATGTCGGCGGTGCGGGCGATGGCGGTCTCCCGCGGGTCGACCACGATCAGGGTGGCGCCCCGGTCCCGGGCTCCCCACAGGTACTGGGTCATCACGGGGAAGCACTCCCCCACGTTGGACCCGGCGATGAGAAGGCAGTCGGAGAGGAGGATGTCGGAGAACGGGTTGCCGGCCCGGTCGATGCCGAAGGCGAGCTTGTTGGCCCCGGCTGCGCTGACCATGCAGAGCCGGCCGTTGTAGTCGACGTGTTTCGTCTTCAGGGCCACCCGGGCGAACTTGCCGACCAGGTAGGTCTTCTCGGAGAACAGGCTGGCGCCGCCGAGGAGTCCGAAGGCGTCGTTGCCGTGGGCGGCCTGGATGCGCCGGATCTCGGAGACAGTGAAGTCGAGGGCCTCGTCCCAGGAGACCTCGCGGAACTGTTCGTCCCGGGAGTGGCGGAGCAGCGGGGAGGTGAGCCGGTCGGGGTGGTTGACCTGCTGGTAGGCGTTGATGCCCTTGGGGCACAGGCGCATCCGGTTGATGTCGTGGTTGCGCGGTTCCACGCCGAAGACCTTGCCCCCGCGGTCCACCCGCAGGTACATGCCGCACTGCACCCCGCAGAAGCAGCAGTGGGTGGGGACCAGGGTTTCGCCGTTCTGGTCGGCGTGCCACCGGTCGGCCGGGATGCCGCCGGCATCGCGGAAGCTGCGGGTGCCGGGCGGGGCGATCGAGGGGTCCAGCGGGACGGGCTGCTGCGTCACTTGAAGCCCTTCTTGACGTGGGTGAGGTACGCACTGCCGCGCAGGACCCGTTTGCAGCGGGGGCAGTACTCGGCCCAGGAGTCGAAGTCGAGCTTCAGGTCGCGCATGGTGCCGCGCAGGTTCTCCACGTACGGGGCGGTGTCCACGGGTTCGCCGCAGCGCTTGCAGGTGAAGATCTGCTCGTCCTGCCGGGCGGAGTACTTGAAGAGCTGCATACCGACCGCGGCCGGCCGCTGGACGATGTGGAAGAACTTGCCGAAGGGGAGGTAGATCAGGGTGAAGACCACCGAGACCATGTGCAGGACGGCCAGGAACTCGTAGCCGCCGCCCCGCAGGAAGATCGACGAGAAGGTGAGGAGCAGACCGGTCACGGAGATGACGATCAGGCAGATCAGCGGGAGCAGGTCGTAGGCGAAGCGCTGGCCGGTGATGGCACCGCGGTCCTTCATCCGGCGCCACAGGAAGTAGCAGGCGCCGGGGATGACCAGGACGGCGGCAACGTCCAGGCCGTGGAACATCAGCCAGCCGACGATGTTCAGGGAGTCGAAGCCGAGGACCTTGAAACCCCAGATCCGCATGTCGTAGCCGGGTCCGGAGCCGGAGTCGGCGGTGAAGGTGAACCAGCCCCAGGTCAGCGGGAAGGTGATGACGGCGGCCAGCAGGCAGCCCCAGAAGATCAGCTGGTGGGCGATCCAGCGGGAGCGGGAGCGGGCACCGAGGAAGGTCTGGAAGCCGAGATAGGTGGCGATCATCCTCGGCAGGGCAGTGGGGGCCTTCTTGAAGTTCTCCGCTGAGAAGAAACTGCCGAAGCCCTTGTGGAAGAGCCGCCGCGCGCCGGGCGCGGACACCCACACGGTGTAGCGGTAGGCGACGCCGAAGGCCAGGAAGACGGTGGCGACGGCATAGGGCAGCAGGGCCGAGTCGAAGTCGCGCAGGAACCGGCTGCCCAGCACGATCGCGAGGATGAGCAGGAGGGAGACGACGGCCCCGGCCAGCGTGGCGCGCGCGGTGACGCTCTGCCCTTCGCCCGGCGGGTTCTGCGGGGGCGCCGCCTCCGGCGGAGGCGGCGCGCTGTCGACGGTTTCAGTGGGCTCGGACACAGCACCACGCTAGGCGTTATGTACCGGTTCAGCCCGTTATATCTGCCCTATGGGTGGACCGTTCCAGGACCGGTGCCTTCGTCGGTGGCCGGGGGTCCGCCCGGGGCATGCGGGCGGTGTCGGCGCGCTCGGCCGCGCGCCTCGCAGGGCAGCCGCCCCGACGCTGCTGTGCTGGGCGGTATGGCGTACGTACGGATGACCGCCCGGAGCCGGGAAGAGGCCCATCGGACCGCGACCCCCCTGGAGCTGTTCTTCGACCTGTGCTTCGTGGTCGCGGTGGCGCAGGCCGGCCGGCAGCTGGTGCACGCCCTCGCCGAGCACCATGTGGCGGCCGGGATCACGGGCTACCTGTTCGTGTTCTTCGGGGTGTGGTGGGCGTGGATGAACTTCACCTGGTTCGCCTCGGCCTACGACATCGACGACGTGCCCTACCGGATCGCGACCCTGGTGCAGATCGCCGGTGTGCTCGTGTACTCGGCCGGGATCCCGCGGGCCTTCAACGACAACGACTGGACCGTCGCCGTCCTCGGCTACGTGGTGATGCGGGTGGCACTGACCGCCCAGTGGCTGCGCGCCGCCTCCGGGGAGACCGGCCCGGCCCGGCATTCCGCCCACCTCTACGCGGCCGGGCTGGTGGTCTGCCAGCTGGGCTGGATCGCCCTGCTGTGGGCGCCGGAGGGCAGCAAGCGGTGGCTGTTCCCGGTGCTGGTGGCGGCCGAGCTGCTGGTGCCGGTGATCGCCGAGCGGGGTCATCAGACGCCGTGGCACCCGCACCACATCGCCGAGCGGTACGGCCTCTTCACCATCATCGTGCTCGGCGAGACGATCGCCGCGGCCACGGTCGCCGTGCAGTCCGCGCTGGACGAGCACGAGGCACTGGACCTGCTGCTGCCGATCGCCGGGGGCGGGCTGCTGCTGGTCTTCGCGGCCTGGTGGATCTACTTCGCGGTGCCCGTGCACCACCGGCTGGCCGGCAACCGGGAGGCCATCCCCTGGGGGTACGGCCACTTCGTGATCTTCGCGTCGGCCGCCGCGATCGGTGCCGGGATCGAGGTGGCGGTCGAGCAGGCGGTGGGCAAGGCCCATGTCTCCACGGTCGCCGCCAACCTGGCGGTGACCGTGCCCGCCGCCGTGTACCTGGCGTTCGTGTGGCTGCTGCATTCCCGGCACTTCAAACGGGACACCGCCGAGCAGCTGGTGCTGCCGGTGGCCGCGGTGGCGGTGCTGGCCTGCGCCTGGACCGGGACGTACGCCGTGCTGTGGGCCGGGCTGGTGGCCTCCGTGACCGTCGCGGTGGGCGTAACCCTGGCCCGGCGGACGCGTTCTGGAGCGTGAGAACCGCGGGCCCGGCAACACAGCCGGCCACGCAGCCGGTGACGACGCCGGTGACAGAGAGAGGCGTGTGCCCATGACGACGAACCCGGCGGTCCCGGCGCAGCAGCAGGACCTCGCGGACCCGGCGTTCTGGCAGCAGCCGCCGGCCGCCCGGCTGGCCGCCTTCGCCCGGCTGCGGGCCCTGGACGGCCCGCGGTACTTCGCCGAGGGGCGCGGCCGGGGCCACTGGGCGCTGGTCCGGCACGCCGACGTACAGGAGGCGAGCCGGAACCCGAAGGTGTTCGCAAGCGCCCCCGGGGTGACCACCCCGGAGCCGGCCCGCTGGGTGCGGGCGCTGTTCGGGGACTCGATGGTGAACTTGGACGGCGCCGACCACGCCCGCCTGCGGAAGATCGTCCAGCGGGCCTTCACGCCCCGGCTGCTGGCCGCCGCCGAGGCCGACATCCACGCGGTGGCGGCCCGGATCGTGGACGACGTACTGGACCGGCGGCCCGAGGAGTTCGTCGAGGCCGTCGCCTCCCGGCTGCCGCTGGAGGTCATCTGCAACATGATGGGGATCCCCGAGCACTACCGGCCGGAGATCGCCGACCGGGTCAACCACGCCTCCGAGAACATCGGCGTCGAGCGCGGCCTCGCCGACCGGCTGCGGATTCCCGGCCGGGGGCTGCGGGCGCTGGCCCGGATGCAGCGGATGGTGGCGGGCATCGGGCGGGAGCGGCGGCGCAATCCGTCGGACGATCTGATCTCCGCACTGGTGTGCGCGGACGTCGACGGGCAGGCGCTCGGCGCGCGGCAGCTCGGCGCGTTCTTCTCGCTGCTGATGGTGGCGGGGGTGGAGACCACCAGGAACGCCATCACGCACGGGCTGAGCCTGCTCACCGACCACCCGGACCAACGGGAGCTGCTGCTCTCCGACTTCGAGGGGTACGCGGACGGCGCGGTCGACGAGATGATCCGGCACTCGACGCCGATCATCCAGTTCCGGCGTACGGTGACCGCCGAACACACCCTGGGCGGGCACCTGTTCCGGCCGGGCGACAAGGTGGTGCTGTACTACGCCTCCGCCAACCGGGACGAGGCGGTCTTCCCCGACCCGGACGCCTTCGACATCACCCGCTCCCCCAACCCCCACCTGGGGTTCGGCGGCGGCGGTCCGCACTTCTGCCTGGGGGCGCACCTGGCCCGGGTGGAGATGAAGGCGCTGTTCCGGGAGTTGCTGACCCGGCCGCGCGGGCTGCGGGCGGTGGGGCTGCCGGACCTGGCCGGTTCGAACTTCGACAACCGGGTCCGCTCGCTGAGATTCGCGTTCGAGCACTGAGCGCGTACCGGAACCGAGCGCGTACGGGCCCTGAGCGCGTACGGGCACGCCTGTCAGCGTACGAACGCAGGAGCCGGCCACCGGGCAGGCTGGGAGCCCGGCGGCCGGCGGCCCTGTGACGGGTGCCGCGGGCGGTGCTACCGCTGCATCCGCATCACACGCAGCACGCAGTGGGCGCTGCCGGTGAGGACGGCCTCGTCGCCCGCGTACGCCTGGAGCATCTCGGCGGTCACCGGCCGGCCCGGGACGGCCTCGGGCCAGGCGCGGGTACCGAAGAGGAAGTACACCTGCTCGCTGTCCTCGGCAGCCGCCACCCACTCCGGCGGGGCCACGCACCGGGCGTTGAGGCCGGGGAGGGTGAGGGCGACCTGGTTGCCCGCGAGCAGCACCTGGACCGGGAACGTCGAGGGCTTGAGGGTTCCGTCGAGCACCACGTCGCCGATCGGCAGCCCGATCTCCTCCAGCAGCGCGCGGGCGGCTTCCTCGCCCTTTTCCGGGCCTCCCGGGCCGTCGCCGAGGGAATAGGCGAGGAGGTACGGGATGTCGTGGCCGTCCGCGGGGTCGCCGATCCACGCCAGCACCGAAAGGGTGCCGAGGTGGGACCGGTCGATTTCTGCGTGAGTTGAAGTCATGCGCCGCACCCTAGTGGTCTTTCCCCTGACCCTTTCGCGGGCCTTCACCCGCGCGGGCTAGATCCCCCAGAATCCTTCTCCGGAATTCGTCTGGGTGTTCGCGTCCTGGTACTGGAGCCGCACAATGGCCGCGTTTTCCGGGACTTCGAACACCACCCAGCCTTCGCGCCGGTCGCCGACCGAGAGGGAATCGAAGACGAGCGGTTTGCCGGTGGTGAGCTCGCCGGTGGCGACGGCGGGGTGGCGCCCTCCCGCGCTGTCGAGCGCCCACATGCTCCCGAGTGACCCGTACGTCGCGCCGCCCACGTTGACGAAGGACATGTCGGCGCCGACCCAGCGCTTGCCGGCGGGCGGGGCGAACCCCTTGTCCACGCTGACCGCCGGGTCCACATAGGCGTTCAGCACCGCCTGGAGGTGGCGGCCGACCTGCCGGCCGCGCACCATCACCGCCTCTCCGACATGGGCGTCCTTGGCGGTGGAGCGGGGGGCGCCCGCCGGGAGCTCCTCGTCGGTACCGGGCGCGTTGTCGTCCACCGGGACGGCGGGGGCGGCGGCGGGGGCGAGGGTGGCCCCCTCGGGGGTGCTGCAGGCCGAGCTGCCCAGCAGCAGGAGGGGGAGGAGGGCGAGGCAGGCCGGGACGGCGGTGTGGCGCATGTGGATCCCTTCGGGGGGACGTATTGCGGCCAGTCTCACGCGGCCGAGCGGGCAATTGCACACAACGACACGAGCGCGCCGGGTGAGTTGCCGGGCCGCTGCCAGCACAATTCGTTCCGGCGGTTTACCACTGCCGGTTCATCCACTGGAACACCCACTGGAACATCCCGGAGGATTCATGCGAATTTCCACCCCCCGACTGGCCGTGGCAGCGGTCTCCGTGCTGGCGGCGGCCACTGCTTTCGCGGCGCCGGCGAGTGCGGGCGCATTCGGTAATGACATTTCCGTACAGCCGTACGGGCATATCTCGAAGGACGGAAACGTCACCCTTTTCGGGACCTACCGCTGCACGGCCCCGTCACTCTCTGGGGCGGTTCAGATCTCGGCGACGCTCGTCCAGGACGGGACCCGGCTGGGCTTCGGCGGCGGGGAGGCGATCTGCGACGGCGAACAGCGCAAGTGGTCCGCGACGGGCTCGCTCCGGATGACCCCGGACGTCCACCCGGGCGGCGCCGGGGCCGAGGTCCGGCTCCAGTCGGTGCGGCCGAGCGGCGGCCTGATCCCGCACGTCTCGTACGTGGCGGAGGACCGCCGGGACATCGAGCTGGTGGAACGCCACTAGGAGGTGTCCGGCCGGGCGCCGAGGGCCGGGTCCGGGGAGCCGGGCCGGTAGCCGCCGCTACCGGCAGTCCGGCTCCAGGCCGACCATCGACATGAAGGCCACCGTGCGGCAGGACGGGTCCGTGTCCGGCTCCGGGCGGTCGGTCGCCCAGCCGATGGCCGCCGGCCCGCCGACCAGCAGCAGCACCCCCACCACCAGCGCGAGCAGGGCGGCCGGGCTGCCGCCCGTGGCCCGCCTCATGGCCGAATCCGTCTCATGCGGCGATGGTCACCCCGACTCCGCCATCCCACAACCCGGCGCACCCGTCCGGCCACCCGCCGTCACACGGTCGCGGCATCCCCGGGCCGGGCCCGGCCGAGCCGGGCCCGGCCCAGCCGGTCAGGATTCCGCGGGGGCGTCGAACTCGCACCAGACGGCCTTGCCGTCGCCGCGGGACTCCACGCCCCAGTGCGAAGCCAGCGCGTCCACCAGCAGCAGCCCGCGGCCGGTGGTCGCCGCCTCGCCCGGGCTGCGCCGACGCGGCCACACGCTGGAGCGGTCCTTGACCCACAGCCGGACCTTGCGGACCGGTTCCGGCAGTACTTCCATGGTCAGCACGGCCCCGCCGTCCGTGTGCAGCAGGGCGTTGACCAGCAGTTCGCCGGCGGCCAGCTCCACATCGTCGGCCAGCGCCGGCATCCCCCAGTCCCGCAGCGCCTGGCGCAGCGCGTACCGGGCCTCGGAGAGGCCCTCCGGGTCGGCCTGGTGGACGTACTGGTGGATCCGCGGGGCCCGGTGGGTGCCCGGGTCGGGGGCGCGGCGCAGCACCAGCAGGGCCACGTCGTCGCCCGAACCCCAGCGCTCCCACAGCCGGTCCGAGAGGTGGTCGGCGAGCGCGCCGGCCTCCTGGGGGCCGCTGCGGACCGCATGGGCCAGGGCCTCCATGCCCGCCGTGATGGCCGTGCCCGGTTCCTCCACCAGCCCGTCCGTGCACAGCACCAGCGTCTCGCCCGGCACCAGGTCCAGCCGGGTCTCCGGGAACTCCTCCTGCGCGAAGGCGGAGGCGAGGCCGAGCGGCAGGCCGCCGCGCAGGTTCGGCCAGCCGGTGCGGCCGTCCGTATGGCGGATCAGCGGCCCGAGATGACCCGCGCGGACCGCGCGCACCCCGCCCGTCTCCAGGTCCACCTGGGCGTACGTACAGGTGGCGAAACGTTCCGTGTCGAGCTCCGCCAGGAACCGGGAGGCCCGGGCCAGGACCGTGGAGGGCGGGTGCCCCTCCCCCGCGTAGGCGCGCAGCGCGATCCGCAGCTGGCCCATGATCGCCGCGGCGTGGGTGTCGTGCCCCTGTACGTCGCCCACCACGATCCCCACCCGGTCCCGGGGCAGCGCGATCACGTCGTACCAGTCCCCGCCGACCTCCCGCCCGCTCCACGCGGAGTGATACCGGACCGCGATCTCCCCGCCGGTGATGTCGGGGATCCGGCGCGGCAGCATGGCCGCCTGCAGTCCGGTGGCGAACTCGCGTTCCTGGTCGAAGAGCAGGGCCCGCTGGAGGGACTGCGCGACGATGCCGGCCAGGCCCAGGGTCAGGTTCCGCTCCTCCGGGCTGAACTCGCTGCGCTGCCGGTAGAAGAGCACCAGCCCGCCGATCGCCTTGGCCTGCGCGATCAGCGGCAGGTAGGCGGCTGCGTCGAAGGCGATGGCCCGCAGGTACTGCTCGATGTGCGGGAACTCCCCGGCCAGCTCGGCCAGCGAGGTGACGAACCGGGCCTTCCGCGTGACCACGGCCTTGGCCAGCGGCAGGTCCCCGTCGAGCCGGGTGAACCGCCGCTCGTTGAGGATCTCCAGCGATTCCCCGCTCAACGCGATGATCTTGATGGCGCCGTTCTCCACCAGGCCCAGCGCCAGCCCGTCCGCGCCCAGCCGCTCCAGCGCCCCGGCCCCGGTCAGCACGGCCGTGACATCGTCGACGGTCACCGCGCGGGACAGCGCCTCCGTGGTCCGCTGCACGATCGTGGTCTGCTTGGCCCGGGCCGCCTCCAGCTTGCGCAGCAGCTCGGAGTGGGCCAGCTCGGCGGTCGCGTCGCGGACCACCCCGACGATCCGCCGGGGCGCACCGTCCCGGTCCCGCAGGATCCGGCCCTGGGTGTGGGTCCACTGCTCGGTGCCGTTGCGCCGGCGCACGGTGAAGTACGAGCCGTAGGTCTGCCCGCCCGCGTCCATCGCGTGCTGCACCACCTCGTTGAGCCGCACCGAGTCCTCCGGCGGAATGCGCAGGCCGAGACCCTCCGGGGTGCCGTCGAACTCCCCCGGGCTGAGGTCGAAGACCACCATCCCGGCCGGGTCGAGATCGAGGGTGCCGGCGTTCAGGTCCCATTCGAAGCTGCCCATGCCGTTGAGGGCGAGCCGCTCGCCCGGGCCGGTCATGGCGCCCCGCTCCCGGCCCCGGCCGGTCCCCCGTCCCGTGCCCGGTCCCTGACCCTCCTGCTCCGCCATGGGACACACCACCTAAGGGCCGGGCCAGCACGGCTGGGAGACCAGCCGCTCCCACTCCTCGTCAGGATGCCCCGGAAGGGTGCGTCCGGCCTCCCGCCAGCGCTTGACCAGAGCCAGGTAGATCGTGGGAGCCGGGCCGGCCGGCTGTTCCACACGGCTGGCGGGAATGCGCACCCAGCCGCGCCCCTGTGCTCGCTCCCGGCTCATCACGGACCCCTCTCACCGCTGCACCGTGGACAGGTCGTCCTGGTCGTCCACCGCCCGCCGCCGGGCCGAGCCCGGCAGCGGGACCCGGGCGCCGAGACGCCTGCGGACTCCTGCTACCAGTTTCCCCGCAGCGAAGCCCGCACCGTGCACAAATCGCATGGAAGGGCCGAATGAGGGAGCCGTGAGCAGTCCCGCGAAGAACAGCCCCGGGTAGGAGGACTCGAACCAGGGCGTCAGCTCGGGGGTCCGGCCGGCCGTCCCGACCGTCCGCAGGGCCGTGCGCAGCCCCGCGTCCAGCAGGTCCAGCCGGCCGAGGTCCGCGGTGAAGCCGGTCGCCGCGATGACGTGCCCGACCTCCAGGACGAGCGGCTCGCCCGCCGCGGTGGTCAGATCCAGCCGGGTCCGGCCGCCCACCGGGGCGGCCCGCCGCAGACCGTGCCCCAGCAGGACCGGCACCTGCCGTTCGAAGCGCTCCCGCAGCCACCAGGCTCCCGCCGGGCCTAGCGCGGTTTCCGCGATCCGCTCCCGGGTCGGGCCGGGCAGTCTGCGCACCGCCCACGGCAGCTCCGACCAGACCCAGCTGCGCCAGCCGGTCCCGAGCCCGCTGTGCGGGTTGCGCAGGGCCCGCAGCAGCGGGCGTTCCAGCGGCTGCGGCACGGTGTTCCAGTTGAGCCGGTGGCGCCGGGCGATCAGGACGGGCCGGGCCCCCTGCTCGGCGAGCAGGGCGGCCGTCTCCATGGCCGCCTGGCCGGCCCCGAGCACCGCCACGTCCTGTCCGGCGAACCGGCCGAGGTCGCGATGGTCGCTGCTGTGCGAGCAGTGGCCGGGCGGCAGCCCCCGCAGCACGGCGGGCCGGTGCGCGAAGGGCAGCACCCCGACGGCGATCACCACGGCCCGGCCGAACAGCGGCGGCCCGTCCTCCGTGCCGATCCGGAACCCGGCCCCGTACGGGGTCACGGCGGTGACCGTGCGCTCCTCGACCTCCGGCCCGGCCTGCCCGGCGAACCACAGCCCGTACGCGCTGAAGGTCCCGATCGGCAGCGGGTTGCCGTGCTCGGCCGCGATCCCCCGGGTGGCGCAGTACTCGGCCAGGGTGTAGCGCCCGCCCGGCGCGGACAGGTTCGAGGACCACGGCTCCGATTTCAGGTACATGCCGGCGGGCATGTGGTCGCGCCAGGAGGCCATGGGGCGGCCCAGCACCCGGACGCGCAGCCCGGCCGCGGCGGCGTGGGCCGCGATCGACAGCCCGTACGGCCCCGCGCCGACCACCACGAGATCGTCCATCCGCTTCACGTCTCTTCCCCTTCCGTGCGGACACGCCGTTCACTCCGCTGCGGCCCCGGATCGCTCGTGCGGGTGACACCGCGTCAGCACGATCGCCGGACGCACCCGACCGCACGGGGGCAGCCCCCGGCGACCGGACGCGACCGGACACACCCCACGCGCCCGGCCGGACCGACGGGTCCTAGCGCGCTACCAGTTCGTCCGGCTCCGAGGGAGCCGAGGGAGCCGAGGGGGCCGACGGGGCGGTCTGGGCAGGGAGTTCACGGGCGCGTTGACGGGGCGTACGGGCCACCGCGCGCGCCGTGCGCCGGCCGCGCACGGGGAACCAGTGCAGCGCGGTCCGCAGCCTGCGCGCCCCCTTCCGTACCCCGCGCCCCAGGAAGGCGGTGATCATCGCCAGGAACGGCATCAGGTCGTCGGCCGCGAACCAGGCGGCCTCGACACCCCCGCCCGACGGTCGGCGCGGCAGCCGTCCGCCCCGCAGCGAGGCCAGCAGCGCGTAGTTCTCCGCCACGAAGACCCGGCCGGGCGCGCCCGTGGGCTCCGGCGCGGACTGGCCGGTGAGGTCGAGGTACATGGCCTGCACCACGTCCAGTCCGGAGGGGTCGGTGAACAGCCTGAACTGGGCGCCCGGGCGCGGGTTGAAGTCCACCAGCCGGAAGCAGCCGTCCTCGTCCCGGCGGAAGTCGAGGTCCAGGATGCCCTGGTAGCGCAGGCGTTCGGCGAGCCGCAGGCCCGCCTCCTCCACCGCCGGGTCCGGCAGCCAGCGGCCGACCGCCGTGAGCCCCGTACGCACCGGCCAGGAGAGCTCCTTGCGGCCGGACCCGGCGAGCAGCGGACGGCCGCCCCGGGTGAAACAGCCGTGGAAGAACCAGTCGGTGTCCGGGCCGGCCGGCAGGAACCGCTGGAGCAGCAGCCTGCTGCCCGCCACCGCCGAGCGCTCGTACAGCCGCCGCGCCTCGGCGGCGGTGTGCACCAGGGTGGTGCTGCGCAGCCCACAGCCGGCCGGCAGCAGCCAGGGCCGGCTCCACTTCGCCACCACCGGCAGTCCGAGCCGCCAGGCGGCCTCCGCGGCCTCCGCACCGCTCTGCGGGACCACCGTCTCCGGGTGCGGGATCTCCCAGCGGGCGCAGAGCCGGGCGAGCTCCGCCTTGTCCGCCACCCGCTCGGGCAGGCCGCCGGGCTGATGGGGGATCCGGAACCGGCCGTCGAGCCGGGGCGCGAGCCGGGACACCGCGATGGCGCTCAGATCGTCCATGGCGATCAGCACCGCCGGGCGTCCGAGCCGCTCGGAGACCCCGGACAGGCAGTCCGGCAGCCCGTCCGGACCTGACGGTCCGGCATGGGCCGTGTGCAGGTACCGGGAACGGGCCAGCGGGCCTCCCCCGTCCGCCACGATCGCGTGGACCTCCACGCCGCGGCGGCCGAGGGACCGGGCGGCGCCGAGGGTGCCGTGATGAAAGGGATTCCGGTCGAGCCTGAGCAGAACGGCGGGGTCATGAGTCGCGAACGCGTGCATGGGAACGGTGTCTTTCACCTAGTCGGACCAAGCGGGAGGTGTGCCCAGATGCGAATGGCCTACCGGGCGGCCATCGGACAGGCCATTCATCGGATGTGATGCCTAACGTCTTTGGTAAGCACACCGATTGAGGAAGCCCTGGAGGCGCCATGCCCGGACCACGCCGCAGACTGGCGAGCGCCTGCATCGGCACCGTCACGGCCGGGCTGCTCGCCACCGGCGCCGCGCTCGCGGCACCGGAGGAGGACGAGCCCGCGGATTCCGGCATCGCCATGGGTGCGTATCTCGACTACGGGCCGGCCGGGGTGGCCCGGATCCGGAGCCTGTCGTACTGGCTGGGCGGCCGGGAGATCCGGGTCGGGCACACCTATCTGCCCGGAGACCGCTGGTCGAACATCGAGGGCTCCCCCGACTTCCTCGAGGACTGGGCGGCCTGGCGGCTGGCCGACCCGGACCGGATGTTCGTCCTCAACGTGCCCATGCAGGAACGCAACGAGGCCGGAGTGGCCGACTGGCAGGTGTCCCGGCTGATCCGGGCCGGCGCCTCGGGACAGTTCGACCGGCACTTCACCAAGCTGGCCGAACGGCTGGTCGAGCTGGGCGTGCCGGACACGGTGATCGTGCTGGGCTGGGAGATGAACGGCACCACGTACACCCACCGGTGCGCGCCGGACCCGGCGAACTGGAAGGTGTACTGGCGGCGGATCGTCACGGCGATGCGTGCGGTACCGGGCCAGGAGTTCCGGTTCGACTTCAACCCGAACCGCGGTACGGACGCGATCCCCTGGACCCGCTGCTACCCCGGTGACGACGTGGTCGACATCATCGGCATGGACTCGTACGACCAGGGGCCCGGCCGTACGTTCGACGACCACATCACCCAGCCGTACGGGCTCCAGCACCAGGTCGACTTCGCGAAGGCGCACGGGAAGCCGGTCTCGTACCCCGAGTGGGGGCTGTTCCGGAACGGGGACAACCCGGAGTACATCCGGCGCATGCTCCAGTGGATCGAGCAGCAGAAGCCGCTCTACCACACCATCACCGACTACTGCCCGCACGGCGTGTGGCAGTGCAAGGCCAACCCGCGGTCCACGCGGGTGTTCCACGAGCTGATGGCGGTCCGTCCGGGCCCGATCCCGACGCCGGTGGTCCCCACGCCGGTGGTCCCGACCCCGGTGATCCCGACTCCGGTCGTGCCCACCCCGGTCGTGCCCACGCCCGTCGTGCCCACCCCCGAGGTCCCGACTCCGCAGGTCCCGACCCAGCCGCCCGTTGTGGTCGTCCCGAGTCCCGAAGTCCCCGCTCCGACGCCCACACCCACGCCCTCGCCGGTCACCCCGACCCCCGAACCCGAGCTCCCGACCCCGACCCCGAGCCCGGTCGCCCCGACTCCGGTCGCTCCGAGCCCGGTCCAGCCGGTGCCCCTGCCGAGTCCGGTCGTGCCCACGCCCACCGCACCGCCCACGCCCCCGGCCCCGCCGCTGAACAGTGAGGAGTGGTGCCTGCCGCTCAACTTCGGCGAGTGGCTCAACCAGCTCGTCGGCAACCAGTCCGTCTGCGTGAAGCTGGACTGGCGCTGGCCCTTCTAGCCTCACCGTCACCGCACCCGGAGGTCGTTCAGCCGGGCCCGCCAGTCCCGGGCGGCCGGCAGGGCCTCCCGCAGCGCGCAGACCGCCCGCTCGCGTCCCGCCAGCTGCGACTCGTGCAGTCGCAGCAGGGGCGCGAGCGGGGCCGTGGCCAGCAGCAGCCGCTGATTGACCACCACCTCCGGCCGCCAGTGGTTCTTGTACGGCTCGGTTCCGCGCAGGAAGCTCACCACCTCCCGGCCGTCCGCCAGCGCCCGCCGCGCCTCGTGCCGCAGCAGCAGCGTGGCCACGTCCACCTTCCTCGCCCGCAGCTCGGGATCGGCCCCGTAGAGGTAGCCGCCGCTCAGCCCCGAGGACAGCAGGGTCACATTGGCGGCGACCACCTTCCCGTCCAGCCGGAACTCGGTGAGCCGGCCGTGGCCGCTGCGCACCATCCGCCGGGTGGCGCGGGTCAGGTGCTCGGCAAACCGCGGCCTGAGGTGCTCCGGGGTCACCCCGCGCCCGCGCCACTGCTTCTCGTGCAGCCGCAGCAGGGAACGGACCGCGCGCGGCACCTCGTGCTCGGTGACCTCGTGCTCCTCGATCCCGGACGCGTCCACCTTCCGCAGCTTGGCCCGGACCCGCTGGGCGCCCGCCGTGGGCATCCGCTTGACCAGTTCGTCGAAGGGCAGCACGGGCAGTTCCATACAGGCCGAATCGGTCAGCCTGCTGCGCGCGCCGGGCCACATCCCGTACAGGCTTTCGGCCGCGGCCCCCGGCCGGACCTCCCGCAGGTCCACCACCGCGCCCCGGGCGGCCCGGTGCAGCCCCTGGGCCAGCGCGGGCAGGACGGCGTCGGCGTGCTCCGCGTCCACCAGGACGTCGAAGTAGTCGGTGATTCCACCGCCGAGCGGGACCAGCAGCGGCATCGGCCGGTGTACGAGCATCAGCGCGGCGGCGCCCACCAGCTCGCCGTCGCGCCGGACCAGCACGGTGCGCAGTCGCCCGTCCCGGCCGTAGGACAGCCACCAGGAGTGCAGCCAGGCGTGGCTCTGGAAGGGGGTGGCGGTCGGGCAGGCGCGGACCAGCCGGTTCCAGGGCTGTTCCAGTGCCGCGAACTGGCGGGGGTCGCGGCACAGCGACACCGTCAGGGGCCCGAGGGCGGCTGCCCTGCTCATCGCGCGGGCTCCTTCTCCTTCACCGGGCCGGCCACGGCGTCGTTGCCCTCGCCCTGGGCGGGCAGCGAAGCCACGTACACCTCGGCGGTTTCCTGCTGCGGGGTATCGGTGTTCCCGGCTCCGGTCCCCGCTCCGGTCCCGGCTTCGGTCCCGGCTTCGGTCCGGCGGCGGCCGGGCCGGGCCAGCAGCCACAGCCCGCCGGCCAGGCCGCCCGCGCACAGCCCGACGGCACCGCTGATCGGGGCGGACGGAGAGGCGGGGTCGGTGGGCGCGACGGCCTGGTTGAACAGCAGCAGCTGGACACCGGTGTTCTTGGCGGCCTGGTTGCTGCTGAGGGAGAGCGCGTCGGCGACCGCGTTGGCGATGTCGGCGGCCTGGGCGGGACTCTTCGAGGTGCCGGTGATGGCGATCATCGGCGACTCGGGGGAGGTCTCGGCCCGCACCTGGGTGCGCAGCCGCTGCGCGGTGAGGCCGGCCCGCGGCTGGGCGTAGGCGAGGGTGGCGGAGCTGGTGGCGATACGGGCGTAGGCCTGGGCGAAGCCGAGGGCGGTGGCGGGTTCGGTGGTCTCGTCGGGGACGGCCACCACATAGCTGGTGGCGGCGTACTCGGGCGCCTTGAGCACCCCGTACGCGCCGCCGGCCGCGAGCCCGAGCAGGGCGCAGGCGGGCAGCGGCCACCAGGCGGGCGGCGACAGCAGCCGCCGGCCGCGGCCTCTGCGCGGCTTCGCGTCGCCCCGGGCGGAGCGCCGCTCGGCCCGGGTGCCGGGACCGGACTCGGTTCCGGGCTCGGCCTTCTTCTGGTCGGAGGTGTCGGCCATGTACGTGTTCACTTCCTCGTGGAGGGGTTCGGGCAGGTGCGGTTGGAATCGGCCCGCTCGGGCGCCGGGGCCGGAAGAGCCGGGCCGGCCGGGGCCGAGCCCAGGGCGTGGGCGTAGACCTTCAGGAGTTGTTCCGCGCTGTGGGCGATGTCGTAGCGGCGGACCACCGGAGGCGGCGGCAGCCGGGTGGCGCCGGCTTCCATGTGGCCGCGCAGGGCCGCGATCAGCTCCTCCGTGCCGGTGCCGATCCGGCGCGCGCCGGGCGCCTGTGCCGCCGGCAGGTCGTCGATCGCCGGGCAGGTGACATGGAGGACGGGCAGCCCGGCGGCCAGCGCCTCGACCACCGCCAGCCCGAAGGCCTCCTCCCGGGACGGGGAGACGAACACGTCCATGGCGGCCAGCAGCGCCGGGATTCCCGGGGTTCGGCCGTCGGCGCTGTCGCCCAGCGGATCGCGCTCCCCCAGCAGGTGGATACGGCTCTGTGCACCGAGCTCGGCGGCCAGCCGGCGCAGCGCGGAACGCTCGGGTCCGTCCCCGACCAGCAGCAGGCGGGCGCCGGGGAGTGCGGCCACCGCCCGGATCAGTACGTCGAACCGCTTGCCGGGTACCAGCCGGCCCACCCCGCCGGCCACGAAGGCCCGTTCGGGCAGCCCGGTGCGGGCCCGGGCGGCCCGGCGTACCGCCGGATCGAAACGGAAGCGGACGGCTTCGATCCCGTTGGGGACGACATGGACCCGGGCGGGCGGCACCCCCCAGGCCTTCAGCCGGGCGGCCACCGTGTCCGACACGGCGACGGTCGCGGCGCCCAGCCGCTCGCTGGCCAGGTAGAGCGCCCGGACCCCGCCCGACAGCGGACGGCCCTCGATCTCGCCGTCGCCCAGGGAGTGTTCGGTGGCCACGGTGGCGCCGACCCCGGCCAGCCGCGCCGCGAGCCGCCCGTAGACACAGGCCCGGTAGAGGTGGGTGTGCACCAGGTCGTACTCGCCGCGCCGGATGAACCGGACCAGCCGGGGCAGCGCCTTCAGGTCCCGGTTGCCGCGCATGCCCAGGTGCACCACCCGGACCCCGTCGGCGCGCAGCCCTTCGGCCACCGGGCCGGGGTTGGTCAGGGTCAGCACGTCGCACTGCATCGGCAGGTGACGGAGCAGCAGCCGCAGCTGCTGCTCGGCGCCGCCGATGCCGAGCCCGGTGATGATGTGCAGCGCCTTGACCCGGTCCACCGCATCCACCGTGTTCACCGCGTTCGATGCGTTCGATGCGTTCACCGGAGCACCGCCCGCCGGAGCTCCTGCGCCCGGTGGCGGAGCTGCTTGATGCGCAGCCGGCCGGGGCCGTCGGCCTGGCTGATGTGGGTACGGGGCAGAGCGTGCGGGCCGGCCAGCCGGCCGGGGGCGATGGCGCAGGCGTAGCCGTAGCCGGCCGCCCGGGTGGCGGCGACGACCCGGCGGTCGATGGTGCCGTAGGGGTAGCAGAAGCCCTCGGGGAGGGTGCCGGTCAGCTCGCGGAGCAGCTCGCGGCTGCCCCGCAGCTCCTGCTGGAGGACGGCGTCGGAGCAGGTGTTGAGGTGCTGGTGGAGCAGGCCGTGCGAGCCGATCTCCTGGCCGGCCTCGGCGACGGCCCGGATGCCTTCGGCGGTCAGCAGGGACTTGCGGGGGCCCAGCGGGTCCCACACGTTGTCCACGCCGAGCCGTCCGGGCAGGACGAACAGGGTCGCGGTGAACTCGTACCGCCGGAGCAGCGGCAGCGCGTGCGTGAGGAAGTCGGTGTAGCCGTCGTCGAAGGTCAGTCCGACCAGTCCGGCGGCCCGGCCGGCCGCGCGGGCCCGGAGCAGCTCGCCGACGGACACCCCGCGCAGCCGGCGGCTCTCCAGCCAGCGCAGCTGGGCCTCCAGGACGGTGGGGGTGACGGTGATGCCGTACGGGTCTTCGGCCGGGTCGGTGAACTCGGCGACGGAGTGGTACATGAAGACCCAGGGCGCCGCCGGGCGGCGGCCGGGCCGGTCCGGGGCGGCGAGGGCGGCCGGCTCGGTATCAGCGGACATGACGGAACCTCTGGGTGAGCTGGGCGATCTGGGCGGGCAGGGCGGTCACTTCGAGCGCCCGTATGGCCATGCCGGTGGCGGCGAACATGGCGGGGATGAGCAGGCAGCCGAGGGCCACGCTGACCAGCGGGTCGGGGATCATCGGCCCGGCCAGCCAGCCGGTGCCGCAGGCCGCCGCGGCGGCGACGGAGAGCCGGCCGAGGCTGATGGCGACCCGGCGGACCTCGATGGAGATGATCCGGGAGCCGAGGCCGGTCAGCAGCAGTACGGCGGTGGTGGAGATGCCGGCGGCGTTGGCGGCGGCGATCCCGTAGGTGCCCCACCAGCCGGCGGTGAAGGCCCCGGCGACGATGTTGACGAGGAGCCCGGCGCCCATGGCGAGGGCGGGGAACCAGGTGGGGCGGGCGGCGGAGAAGAAGGGCCGGGACAGGGCGCCGACCAGGCAGTGGCCGAGCAGTCCGACGCCGTAGACGCGCATGACGGAGGCGGTGGCGAGGGTGTCCTCGTGGGTGAAGGCGCCACGTTCGAAGAGCACCTGGATGATCTGCGGGGCGTAGCCGATGACGAGTGCGGTGCCCATCAGGACGGCGAGGGAGGCGAGTGCGAGGTCCTGCTCGACCCGCCGCCGGGCCTTCTCCGGCTCGCCGCCGGCCATGGCCTGGGCGACCACGGGGAAAGTGACGGTGCAGATCATCAGGGAGAGCACCATCGGCATCTGCGCGACCTTCTGCGCGTAGTTGAGGTGCGAGATCGCGCCGGGCGGCAGGGAGGCGGCCAGGAAGCGTTCGACCAGGACCTGCGACTGCCGGAACACGGCGAAGAAGATGACCGGGGCGATCATGCCGAACGCGATCAGGGTGGGCCGGTCCCGGTCGCGCTGGGCGCGGCTGGCGGTCTTGGCACGGCGTGGTCCGAAGCCCACGTTCCTGATGTACGCGGGAAGTTGGACCAGGACCATCAGCAGTCCGCCGCAGGCCACCCCGAGGGCGGCGGCCCGCACGCCCCACAGCTGGTGCAGGGCGAGCATGGTCCCGATGATGCCGACGTTGTACGAGACGTAGATCGCGGCCGGGGGCAGGAAGGAGCGGTGGGCGCGCAGGGCGGCGCTGAAGTACCCGGCGATACCGAAGGTGAGCACGGTCAGGGCGGTCAGCCGGGTGCACTGCACCGCCAGTCCGGGATCGGGCAGGCCCGGCGCCAGCACCGCCACCACCAGCGGGGCGGCGACGATCATCAGGGAGGCGACGGCGGCGAGGAACACCAGCAGCCGCGGCAGGGTGGCTCCGACCAGCAGCCGTACGGGGTCCTGGGCGCGGGCTTCCCGGCGGGTGAGCCCGGCCCGGCTCGCGGACCGGCGGGCCAGGGCATGGCTGAAGGCGGGCACCATCAGCAGGGCCATGGCGTCCTCGATGAGCAGCGTCGAGGCCATTTCGGGGACGGTCCAGGCGATCAGGAAGGCATCGCTGTCGGGGCCGGCCCCGAAGAGGTGCGCGATGGTCTGGTCCCGGAGCAGGCCCAGCACGGCTCCGGCGGCGGTCAGGCCGGCGGTGACCGCGGCGGCCTTGGCGAGGAACCGGCCGAGCGGGGCGGCCCGCTGCGGGTCCCCGCCGGAACCGGTGCGACCGCCGTCCGGGCGCCCGGGGCCGCCCGGCGCGCCCTCGTCGGCGGGGGTTCCGTCCGGCCCGAGGGCTGCTGCACCGGGTGGCCGGCCGGCCACCCGGAGCCGCCCGCCGGGTACCCCGGCGGTGGCCGGGCGGGCCCGCCCGGCGAACACCGGCACCTGCCGCCCGGCCATCCGCCCGGCTCCGGCGGCGGCGAGCTCCGCCGCGCCGTCGACCGGCCCGGACCGGGTCCCGGCAGCCGCAGCCGCGGACCCGGGAGCGTCCGGCGTCGGCCGGCCGGCGCTCCCGGGCGTCCGGGACGAGGCCGTCCCGGCTCCGGACCCGGAGCGCAGCCCCGGGGACCGGTGCCCGGCCCCGCCGGGGCCGGACCGGGCCGGGCCGGGCTCCTGGCCCCGGCCCGGCAACGAGTGCGGGGACAGGTGCGGGGGCTGGGCCTGGTGGGACGCCCCGGCCCGGTGCACCGACGGGTGCGGCGAAGAGCCGCCCCCGCCCGGGCCGGGCCGTACGGAACCGAACTCCGGAACCCGGCCCGGCGCCGGCGGCGGCGGGGTCGCGGACCCGGACGCGGAGCCGGACCTGCCCGGGGACGGGTGCCCGGTCCCGCCGGGGCCGGGCTCCGGGCCCCGGGCCGGCAACGCGTGCGGGGGCTGGGGCTGGGGTGCGCCCCCGGCTCCGTGCGGCGCGGGATGGGGCGGACGGCCCGCAGCCGCGGCGAGGTCGGTCGCCGCGGCTGCGGGCCGCCAGGGCGTGGTATCCGTCACCGGCCGGCCGCACCCGCCCGGGACATGGCTCCGGGCGCCGCGCCCAGGGCCCACCACGCGGCCAGACCGATGATCACGCCGGTCAGCACGGTCGACGGGCCGCCGATGTCGGCGTACAGGAAGTCGGTGGTCTGCCAGACGAACAGGCCGATCGCGATCAGCCCGCAGTCCCGGATCCGGCGGGCCGCCGGATCCGGGGCGGCCACCCGCCGGATGCCCGCCACCAGCAGCACGGCCCAGCCGCCCGCCAGGGCGGTCAGCCCGATCAGCCCCTGCTCGCTGAGGATCAGCAGGTACATGTTGTGGGGGGAGAGCAGCGGCTGGCGGACATAGCCCTGGCCGGCGCCCGCGGTGTCGCTGCCGGAGGACAGGCCCAGCGAGGAGTGCCCGTCCCGGTGGGCCGGGAAGCCCTTCAGCCCGACCCCGGCGGCGGGGCGCTCCTGCCACATGGAGGAGGCCGCCGCCCACATCGTGTACCGGTCGGTGACCGACTGGTCGGGGGCGCTGGACACCTGGGTGATGGAGGTGAGCCGCTCCGCCATCATCTCCGAGCCGACGCCGAAGCCGCCGACCAGCACCACCCCGGCGGCCGTCAGTGCGGCCAGCACCTTCAGGGCCCGCCGGATCCCGGCCAGCACCATCACCACCAGAGCCGCGCCGAAGGTCGCGATCCAGGCACCGCGGCTGAAGGACAGCACCAGCGGGACGACCAGCAGCAGGGCCGCCGCGGCGGCGGCCCGGCGGGTCCGCTGCCGGGTGCCCGGTGCGAGCGCCAGCGCCGTGGCGATGACCAGCCCGTACGCCACCACGGTGGCCATGCCCATCACGTCGCCGGGGCCGAAGGTGCCCACGGCGCGGATGTCCTCGCCCTGGTACGAGGCGCCGGTGTGGGTGGCGTACTGGAACACGCCCACCGCCCCCTGGACCAGTGCCAGCACCACGAAGCAGCCTGCGGCCAGCCGGAATTCACGGGCGTCCCGGACCAGCAGCACCACCGCGGCCGGCACCAGCACGAAGACCTGGAGGTAGCGGACGAAGCCGGGCAGGGCGGCGTACGGGTCTCCGGCGGTGACCGTGGCCACCGCCAGGCCGACCGCCGGCAGTCCCAGGACCAGCGCGCCCAGCGGGCTCAGCCGGTTGACCTCGCCGCGCAGGGCCCGTACCGCACAGACCGCGACCAGCAGCAGCGAGGCGGCGTCGGCCGGGGTGACCTTTCCGGATGCGGTGGCGTCACCTGCCGGCAGCGGGGCGACCAGCAGCAGCACGGTGGCGGCCAGCGGCAGCAGCGGCCAGTGCCGGTGCAGCAGGCCCCGGAGATCCGGCAGCCCGGCCCCGGGCGCTCTGCCCGGTACGGCAAAACTCATGGTCAACTTCCCCCCAGCCGGAAGCGGAAGAACGAGGCCGCGGTGCGGGCCAGGATCCACAGGTCCTGCCAGAGCGACCAGGTGTCGATGTAGTGGTTGTCGAACCGGGCCCGGTCCTCGATGGAGGTGTCCCCGCGCAGGCCGTTGATCTGGGCCAGCCCGGTGATGCCGACCGGCATCCGGTGGCGGGCCTCGTACCCCGGGTGCAGGGAGGAGAACTTCGCGACGAAGAACGGGCGTTCGGGACGCGGGCCGACCAGGCTCATATCACCGCGGACCACGTTCCACAGCTGCGGCAGCTCGTCCAGCGAGGACTTGCGCAGGAAGGAGCCGACCGGGCTCATCCGGTTGTCGCCCGCCACCGTCCAGCGGGTGGCGGACTCGTGCTCGTCGGCGCGCAGGGTGCGGAACTTCAGCAGGGTGAAGGGGCGCCCGTAGAGGCCGACCCGTTCCTGACGGAAGATCACCCCTGGTCCGTCGGACAGGCGTACGGCGAGGGCGCACAGGCCCATCACGGGTGCCGCCGCGATCAGGGCGAGGGCGGCCAGGGTGGTGTCGATGGCCCGCTTGACCAGGCGCTCCGGTGCCCGTGCGGGGCGCGGCAGCAGCGGCTGCACGGCGTAGCCCCACAGCTGGTCGGCGGGCTGGGCCACCCGCATGCCGGTGATCTTGGCGGTGCCGGCCGGGTCGGCGAGCCAGAGCCGGCAGCCGTGGTCGTGGAAGAGCCGGACCAGGGAGGCGGTGCGTTCGTCGGCCTCGGGCGGGCGGGTGAACACCGCGTGCCGTACCGCGTTCTGGATGACCGCGCGGCGGATGTCCTCGTGGGTGGCGAGCCGGGGCAGCGCGCCGCCGGCTCCGCCGGCCCCGCCGGCCTCGCCGTCGGAAGGCCCGGTCTCGGCGAGGCCGACCGGAGCCAGGCCGTACTCGGGGCGGCCGTGCAGAGCGGCGGCCACCGCGCCCGCCCCGGCGGCGGGGCCGACCACCAGGGTGGAGGAGGGGCGGTGGACGGCCCGCCGGCGGCGCAGCCGGTGGACGAACCCCCGCCCGGCGCAGGCCAGTACGGTCTGCAGGCAGACGGCGGTGAGGAGCACGCTCCAGCCGAGGACGGCCTCGGCCCAGGCCGCGGCCAGCACGGCCGCGGCGGAACACCAGAGCACCGCCGCCCGCCCGGCCAGGGCGGGCAGTTCGAGCAGTGCGGAGGGCGCGAGCCGGGGCCGGTACAGCCCGGCCTGGGCGGTCAGCGCGACGGCGGGCAGGGCCAGCAGGAGCGGGAGGGCCTGGAGGACGGGGAGCACCTGGACGGAGCCGGCCGCTCCGGGGTCCGCGAGGAGCGGTCCGGTCACCGCCGCGGCGGTGAGTACGGCGGCCAGTGCGTCGGCGGTGAGCAGCGGGGCCACCCCGTCGTGGCGGCGTACCCGGTGGGGCCGGACGGCCGGGCGGGCCTGGTCGGCCTGGGGCCCGCGCGGCGGGTGGATGGCGGTCACCGACCGGCGGACGGCGGTGGCGGGCTGTGTCCCGCCGCGCCCCGAGTGCGGTGCGTGTGCGCTGTCCATCGTCATCGGCTGTTGCGCTCCTGGTTCAAAGGCTTGGGGGTGTCCCCGGCTCCGTCGGGGGGCGGGTCCCCCCGGCGGAGCCCGGGAGCGGGCCTGCCCAGCAGTTCGTGGTACAGGCCCGTGACCGCGTCCGTGGTCCGCCGCACGTCGAGGTCGGTCCGGGCGTGCTGCTGCGCCTGCCGGCCCAGCTCTTCGAGCAGGGGCAGGTCGGCGAGCAGTGCGCCCAGGGCCTTGGCCAGGGCCGTCGGCTGCTCCGGCGGTACCAGGCAGTGGCGTCCCTGGCCGGGCGGCAGGCTCTCCCGGGCCCCGCTGACGTCGGAGACCAGGACCGGCCGGCCACAGGCCATGGCTTCGAGCGGGGCGAGCGCCATGCCTTCCCAGCGCGACGGCAGTACAACGAGATCGGCGGCCCGAAGCCACGGGCGGATGTCTGCGGCGGCACCCGCAAAGAGCACACCGGGTGGGGCCGTTCGGCGGAGCCGTTCGGCGTCGGGGCCGTCGCCGACGAGGGCGAGGCGGGCGCCGGGGACCGTGCCGAGGACCTCCCGCCAGGCGCGCAGCAGCACGTCCTGGCCCTTCTGCTGGCAGAGCCGGCCCACGCACACGGCGAGCGGCCCGTCGCCCCGGAGGGCGGCGGGCAGCGGCAGTCCGGCACGGGCGGCGGCCTTGTCCTGTCCGGGGTCGGGGCCGCCGGGCCGGAAGTGTTCCAGGTCCACCCCGTTGTGTACGACGGACCAGTCGGCGGTGATGCCCGCGGACTCCCCGGCACGGCGTTCGGCCTCGCTGACACAGAGCACCCGGTCGGCCCAACGGGCCCCGAACCGCTCCCATCTGAGGGCGAGTGCGGCGGTGGTCCCGCCGACCGCGTCGAAGGACCAGGCGTGCGGCTGGAAGACGGTGGGCAGGGTGCCGCGGACGGCGAGCCGGCCGGCCAGGCCGGCCTTGGCGCTGTGGGCGTGCAGGACATCGGGGCGGATCCGCCGGATGAGCCGGGCCGCGCCGAGGACCTCGGCGGCGAGCCCGGGGCCGGGGGCCCGGCCGGCCCGCCAGGGGAGTACCTCGGCTCCGGCGTCCCGGGCGTCCTCGGCGAGTACCCCGCCGCGCGGGCAGGCGACGACGGTGCGCAGGCCCGCGGCGGTCTGGGCGCGGACGAGGTCGGTGACGACCCGGGCGACCCCGCCTTCCACGGGCTGTACGAGATGGAAAACGGTCACGTGGTCTGACAGCACGACGAAGAGGCCTCCGTGGTCTCCGTACGTTTCAGCGGCGTGCGTCTGCCTGTACGAAAAGCACGCCGAGGAAATGTCCCTGACTTTCACCTGCGAACGAGAAACGCAGACTGCGGGCACCACTGGAAAGCGCGGGGCTCAGATCGAACACGTCCGCGTCGTATCCCAGGTTGTTCACATGTTCGGGCTGTCGCCTGGACAGGGGACGTCCAAATTCTGTGATAGTAGAATTCATCACATCATTGAAGGGGTTTTCCGCGTCACTGAGACCCACCCTCCGACCACTGTCGGCGGTCACGGTGAGTGAGTCCCCGAGGGTCCCGCGGTCTCCGTCGTAGCCGACCACCCCCGCCTTGCCCGCACCCCGGGCCGGCACGTCCAGTCCGTCGATCTCCACCACCGCGGCGGCGTTCTCACGGTCACCGGAGACCGGCGCCTCGAACCCGTCCCAGAGCGAGACCCGGCGCAGCGGCTCCTCCGGGTGCTCGTAGGCGACCACCAGCGTCCAGCCGCCCCAGGCCCCGGTCTGCGAGTGGCCCATGGCGATGTTGAGCTGGGCCACCGTCCACATCCCGGCACCGCCCTTGCGGACCAGCGGGGTCACATCGGCGGAGGCCTGGTAGGCGTCGCTGCCCGCATCGGTCCGGTGCCCGATCACGGTGTCGGCCAGTACGTCCTTGTACGAGCCGCCAGGTTCGGCGACCAGCACCCGGCCGTTGTCCTCCGGCGGCTTCTGCTCACCGACCCGCAGGTTCCCGCCCCAGTACAGGCGCGCGTACGAGACCTTGGCGCCGGTCGGGATCTTCAGCTCGGCCCGGGTGGAGTTGTAGGTGTCCGGGTCCTTGTCGACCTCGCTGTAGAACATCTCGAACTCACCGTTGACCCCCGCCGCGCCCTTCTTCACCTCGGCGCAGGGCGCGGCCCCCTCGGCCGCCTCCCTGCGGCAGCTGATCCCGGAGTTGGAGGCCCGGACCAGCCCTCCGTGCTGCACGGCCTGATAACGCTGTGTGAACTGGATCCGGGGCAATTCCTTCGGCGCCGGAGCGGCTGCGGCACCGGTGACCGGCGCGTTGAGCGAAAGAGCGAGGGAGGACACAAGACCGAGTGCGCCGAGGATTCTGCGGGAGGAACCCATGACCCTGTCACCATTTTCGATCATTGGGACGAAACAGGTTCCGCACTTTGTCAGAAATCGAGCTCGAAATCACGCCGGACTCGCTCGTACGGCCTTTTGGGCGATGGCACGCACCCAACCGGACGGCAGGTCGTTACAGGGCCTGCGCCGCCGTTCGAACCCAGGAACACCCGGCCGTCAACGCGGACCGCGGATGGCGGCATCCGGGTGAAGCCACGCAACCCAAACCGGTCCCGGACCGTTGATCCGGTTGCTCCTGTACCGGGCAATCCTTCAGAAATGGGACGACAGTGATCAAGAAGATGATGGCCACCGCGGCGGTCGCCGCCGGCGTCGTGGGCATGGGCTCGGCCCAGGCGATGGCTATCGGCAACGACAACGGCATCAACACCGTGAACGGCAACGGCGCCGCGCAGATCTACGGCAACCAGGCCACCTACGGCAAGATGAGCCCGCAGATGGCGCTGATCCAGGGCTCGCTCAACAAGCCCTGCATCGCCCTCCCGGCGAAGGCCAACCTGCAGTCGCTGGTCGGTGCCGTTCCCATCGGCGTCCAGGACATCCCGGTCCTGTCCAGCCCGCAGAACCAGCAGTGCACCGAGAACTCCACCCAGGCCAAGGGCGACGAGGCCCTCTCGCACATCCTGGACAACATCCCGATCCTCTCCGGCAACGTCTCCGCCGGCAGCTGATCGCGGGTCAAGGCGAGGCCGTCGCACCTTCGGGCGCGGCGGCCTCGCCGCATAAACGGGTGAATTACCTCCGGGTCGCGCGAAATATGCGGTTTCCTTTTCCGGAGCAGCTCGTTGTTATTTCTGCAGCGGCAAAACGTCGCTACGGGAAGGATCGAAATCAAATGAAGTACAAGAAGGCAGTCGTGCTCACCGCCGGCGCCCTGATGGCCGTCGGTGCCGCCGCCCCCGCGATGGCCGACGCCGACGCCAGCGGCAAGGCCGCCCACTCCCCCGGCGTCGCCTCCGGCAACCTCGTCCAGGTCCCGGTGAACATCCCGGTGAACCTCTGCGGCAACACCGTGAACATCATCGCGCTGCTGAACCCCGCGTTCGGCAACACCTGCGTCAACGCCTGATCCGGCGCGCCCAGCGCCGGCGCCCGCAAGGGCAGACCTCCTCGGGGTGGCCTCGGAGTGCACGGCGGTGCACTCCGAGGCCACGCTCGATTCAGCACCGGCAGCAGCGCCGGTAGACAGGGAAGGACCCATGCGACAGGTACTGAGCCGACAGGTACTGAGCAAGGGAGTACTCACGGCGGCAGCCGCCTCCGGCCTGCTGTCGATCGCAGGCGGGGCCGCGTTCGCGCACAACGGAGCGACCGCCGAGGCCGCGCATTCACCGGGAGTCCTGGCGGGCAACAGCGTCGCCGTCCCGGTCACCTTCTCGCCGAACGTCTGCGGCAACACCGTGGATCCGGCCGGCGCGCTGAACCCCGCCTTCGGCAACCACTGCGCGAACGGGACCGGCGGGGAGAAGGACTTCGACTACTCCCGCCATCTGAGCCCGGAGCACGCCGAGGCCTTCGAGCAGTACCTGGACGGGCGGGAGCCCGCGCCCCGGCCCGAACCGGAGCCCGCACACCGGTACCGGCCGCCGGCACCGCAGCCCGCGCCCGAACCGGCACACGAGCCGCAGCCCGCTCCCGAACCCGCACCGCAGCCCGAGCCGCAGCAGGGCCACGAGCCGCACCAGGACGGATACGGCGGCCCCGGGAAGGACGGGGGGAAGGAAGAGGAGGAGTGCGACGACCACCCGCCGGCCCCCACGCCGCCGGTGCACCACGCTCCCCCGGCCCCGCCCCAGGCCGAGCCGGAACCCGCGCCCGCCCCCGCTCCGCCCCGGGGCAGCCACGTCGTGGAGCGCCCGGCGGTTCCTGTCGCCCCGCCCGCCGACCAGCCTCCGGCCCCGCCGGCCGGCGACCTCCCGGTCGAGGTGCCCCCCGCTCCCGTACCGCCGCCCGCGCCCGCCCCCGTACCGGAGGCCGGTCCGGCGGTGACCCCGCCGCCCGCGCCGCTGCCGGCCCCCGCGCCCGCCCCGGTGGCGGAGGTCCCGATGCTGGCCGAGACCGGCGCCGGCTCTCCGGAGGCACTGGCCGCCCTCGCCACCGCCCTGCTGCTCGGCGGGTCCATCCTGTACCGGCGGTCCCGTATCAACTGATTCATCGGAAAAACATGGAAAGAGCGTGCGGCCGGAGAATCCCTGCATCGGGATTCTCCGGCCGCACGAGTTTCCGCAACCGGGCGGGATCGTTAGCCAGGGCGATAGTGGCGCGAGGGTCGCCACAGGAAAAGGATTCCGAAAATGAAGTATTCGAAGGCCGCTGCCGCCGTCGCCGGGACCGTCGCCGCGCTCGCGGCCTCCGGTGCCGCCCCCGCCCTCGCCGCGGAGGGGGGGATGGTGCCGCCCATGAGCCTGAACGGCGGGGTGACCGACACGCTGAACGCCGCCGCACCGGTGACCGCGAACCTTCCCCAGCACCTCGGCAACGGCCTGGCCGAGCAGGCCGCACCCGTCAACCAGGCCGTCGGTGTCGTGCAGGGCGTGAACAAGGCCCGCAACAACGCCCCCGGGCAGCTGCTGGAGTCCGCCAACCTGGTCGGCCAGGTCGCGCCCATGCTCGGCGGGCTGAAGGTGAACGGCGGCCAGGGCTGACCCCCTGCCCCGCGTCGGTAAAACTGTGGGCGCCACCGGCCTGGCCGGTGGCGCCCACAGTGATGGATCCGACGGATCGAAAGATCAGTCGTTGATGCAGACGTTGCCGAACGCCGGGTTCAGCGCGCCGATGATGCTGACCGCGTTGCCGCAGACGTTGATCGGAACGTGCACCGGCACCTGGACCAGGTTGCCCGAGAGGACACCGGGGGAGCCGACGGCCGCGCCCTCGGCCTTGGAGTCGGCGACGGAGGCACCGGCGGCACCGGCGACAGCGAGACCGGCACCGGCCAGGGCTACGGCGGCCTTCTTGGCAGTGTTCATGGGAAGTGCACCTTCTGTTCGATGTTCTGCCCCGATCCGGGGCTCACACCGAGCGAAACGTCCCCGCCCCCGGGACGACACGGTTCCGGGGGCAAGACGACCTGTTCAGCTCAATGACCGTAACCACGGACGGTCCCGGGCGTTACGCGGTACCGGCCGCCGGCAGCACGGAGGGCGGGACGATCTCCGGGAGCTCCGGGACGATCTCCGGGAGCTCGGGCACGATCTCGACGGGCGTCGCCGGCGCCGGCAGGGCCGGCGGGGTCAGCGGGGGCAGCTCCGGGATCTGCACTCCGGGGATCGACGGCAGCTCGAGCCCCGGGATGTTGAGGTCCGGGAGTCCGACCTCCGGGAGCGTGATCTCCGGGATGGTGATCTCGGGCAGCGCGACCCCGGCCGGCAGGATGCCCCTGATGGCGTCGAGGATGCCCTTCACGAGGTCGTCGATGGGACCGGCGGCTGCCGCCTGCGGAGCGGCGGCCCGCTCCGTTTCGAGGGCGCTCGCGGGGCCGGCCGCGCCCATGAGTATGGCGGCGGCGAGGGTGGCGGGGACTAGTACGCGAGTCGCCTTCTTGAGGTGCATGGGCGTTCCTTCTGCTGGGACGTGCAGGAGCGGACACCAGCGGTCCGCTTCCTCACCCACCGTGCGAACACCCGCTACGGACCGCAACACGATCTTGACGCACTGCGGGGTGCGTACGGGCCTCGCGCAGGCGTCCGGGCCCGGCTCACCCTGGCCGGGGAAAAGATGCACCCGGACGAGCCGTTTGAGTGAAGCAGCGGAACCAACCCCGAGCCGGGCAGTTGATCAGGGCGCTCCATCAGCGGGCACTCGTGCGACAAAAGGACCGAAATGCTCAAGAAGATCATGGCCACTGCCGCAACCGCCGCCGCGGTGGTCGGTGCGGGCGCCGCGATGGCCACCCCGGCGATGGCCATCGGCAACGACAACGGCGTCAACACCGTCAACGGCAACGGTGCCCAGCAGATCTACGGCAACCAGAAGACCCACGGCGACATGAGCCCGCAGCTCAGCGCGGTCCAGGGCACCCTCAACAAGCCCTGCATCGCCCTGCCCGTCAAGGTGAACGCCCAGTCGCTGGTCGGTCTCACGCCCATCGGCGTCCAGGACATCAACGTCCTGTCGAACCCGCAGAACCAGCAGTGCACCGAGAACTCCACCCAGGCCAAGGGCGACGAGCCGCTGTCGCACATCCTCAGCAACATCCCGATCCTCTCGGGCAACGCCTCGGTCGGCAGCTGACCCCGCTCCCTCTTCCGGTCCGGGCCTCCGACGCCCGCGTGGAGCGATGCGGTGATGTGACGAGGGCCCCGGCAGCCACCAGCTGCCGGGGCCCTCGCCCTCGTGCGGCGCCCGGGAAACCCGCGGACCCCCCGGGGACACCCCTAGCCGGTCCAGAACTCCCACCACCGGGTGAGGACCAGCATCCCGATCACTCCGAGGTGCAGGGCCGGCGGCGCCCACCCGAAGTCCGCGAAGAAGGCCCGGACCGGGGCAGGGGCGGGCAGGATGCCGGTCCGGACGGTGTGCGCGGTCACCGCCCAGAACATCAGCAGCGTCGCCACCCAGGCCAGACAGCACCACAGGCAGAGCGCGTTGATCTCGTACAGCGACTGGACCATCAGCCAGGCGCAGAAGCCCGTTCCGAAGACCGTGCCGGCGTTCAATCCCAGCCAGAACCAGCCCCGGTAGCGGGCACCCGCCAGCAGGCCCGCGCCGATGCACACCACCATCGCGTAGGCGACCAGTCCGAGCATCGGATTGGGGAAGCCGAACGCGGCGGCCTGCTCGCTCTTCATCACGCTGCCGCAGGAGATGACCGGGTTCAGACTGCACGCCGGTTTGAAGGACGGATCCTCCAGGAGATGGAACTTGTCCAGGGTGATGACCCAGGAAGCCAGTACTCCGGCGGCTCCGGTGAGCACCAGGAGCCAGGCCAACGCCCGTGACGGGGCGGGGGGTTCGCCGTCCGGGCGACTGCGGGCCGGCCCCTGTTGGCGGGGGACGCCCACGGTGTTCGCTGCATTGGTTGCCATGTGGCCATACTCCACCGATCCACCCCAGACAGTGGTGAACCATGCTTTTCCCTATGCAAGTTGACCTGAAGGGGTGGCGGGAACCCCTGGTGCTTCCCGGACGTTTTACCGAACCCCGGACGTGATGTCAGAACGAGGGGCTACGTTGAGCTCCCGCGAAGTCACAAGCTGCGACGGCCTGGAGACCCACCTTGAGCGATCCGTACGAGACAACCGAGGCCCACCTCGAACGACTCCTGGGCCGCGCCCTCAACTCCTTCGACCTGCCGGACCGGCTGGTCGAGCGCCTCGGTACGGCGCTCGCGCACAGCTCCTCGCTCTACAGCACGCACCACAGCCCGGCCTCGGGCCTGTGGCGGGAGACCCACCGGCACACCTACCTGCTGGCCGACGGCACCCCGGCCTCCCTGTGGGAACTGGCCTACCGGCTGGACGCGGACCGGGCCGTCCGGCATGAGGTCTTCGCCGGCCGGGCCGAGCTCTCGCTGGCCGTGAACCGGCTGTTCGGCGAGGCGGATCCGGCCACCCATGCGGAGTTCACGCTGCTGCCCGACGACCTCGAGGACCCCGACGGGGCGGTGGACGATGTGGCCGTGCTGAGCGCACTGTTCGCCGCCTCCGTCTCCACCCCGCTGCAGGGGCGTCGCGGCTATGCCGTGGACGAGTCCGCCGACCACGCCCGCCGGGTGCTGCGCCGGGCGGAGAACGCGGACCGCCCGGGCGCGGACACGGCCCGGGTGCTGCGGTCGGCGTACGCCCACCGGATCACCCAGGCGTTCGGCACCCGGCAGTGCCTGTCGGACGGCCGGGACGCCGGATTCAGCCTCTACGAGCACGCGTTCATGCTGCTGGACGGGACCGAGCTCAGCCTGTGGGAGGTCGAGCACACGGCCACCCCCGACGGCCGGCACATGTGCGAGGTGTACGAGAGCGAGCCGGCCGCCCGCGAGGCCATGGAACTCCGCGCCCGGGTCCGCTGAGCGCGGCCGGCCGGCCCGGTCAGCGGGCGCTGTGGTGCGCCGGTTCGGTCAGCGGCAGGTCCAGCGGGACGTCCCGGGTGACCGTGACGGCGGAGGGGCACAGGTCGGCCGGGGTGGGCATGGCGCTGCCCGGCAGGCCGGCCGCCGCCGCACCGTGCGCCAGGGCCGAGGCCAGGGCGGCCGGGCCGGTACCTCCTGCGATCAGGAAGCCGGCCAGTGAGGCATCGCCCGCGCCCGCAGTGCTGCGGACCGTGGCGACCTCGGCCCTGCCGTAGTGGATGCCGGACTCCTCGACCAGCAGCTGGCCGTCCGCGCCCAGGCTGGCCAGCACCGTGCCCGCACCCAGCGCCCGGAGCTCCTCGGCGGCCTTGGCGACCTCGCCCAGGGTGGCCAGCGGGCGCCCGACCGCCTCGGCGAGCTCGGCGGCGTTCGGCTTGACCACCTCGGGCCGAGCGGACAGGGCGGCGAGCAGGGCCGGGCCGGAGGTGTCCAGGGCGATCCGGGTGCCCGCCTCGCGGGCGCGGGCAACCAGATCGGCGTACCACTCGGGCGGCAGTCCGCGCGGCAGGCTGCCGCAGCAGGCGATCCAGTCGGCCGCAGCGGAGTGCCGGCGGACGGTGTCGAGGAGCAGCAGGGACTCGTCGGCGGTGAGCTCGGGTCCGGGTGCGTTGATCTTCGTCAGGGTGCCGGCGTGCTCGGCCAGGGAGATGTTGGAGCGGGTCTGCCCGGCCACGGACACCACGGTCACGTCCACGCCTTCGGCGGTGAGGAGTTCGGCGATCAGCGCGCCGGGGGTGCCGCCCAGCGGGAGGACTGCGGTGGTGCGGAAGCCGGCGGCGGCGACGGCGCGCGAGACGTTGACCCCTTTGCCGCCCGGATCGATCCGGTCGCCGGTGGCGCGGAGCACCCGGCCGCGGTCCAGGGCGGGGATCTCGTAGGTCCGGTCCAGGGAGGGGTTGGGCGTGACGGTGAGGATCATACGAGCACGACTTCCGTACCGGCGGCTTCGATCGCCGCCTTGTGTTCCGGGGCGAGCCCGGTGTCCGTGATGAGCAGGTCGACCTCGGCGAAGCCGGCGAACCGGGCGAAGTGCTCCTCGCCCGCCTTCGCGGAGTCGGCGAGCAGCACCACCCGGCGGGCGGCGGCGACCACGGCACGTTTGACGGCCGCCTCGGCGAGGTCGGGGGTGGTCAGGCCGCCGTGGGCGGAGAAGCCGTTGGTGGCGACGAAGGCCACGTCCGCGTGGATCTCCGCGTAGGCGCGCAGGGCCCAGGCGTCCACGGCGGCGCGGGTGCGGTGCCGGACGCGGCCCCCGACCAGGTGCAGTTCGATGCCGGTGTGGCCGGCCAGCCGGGCGGCGACCGGGAGGGCGTGGGTGACCACGGTGAGGGCGGCGTCGACGGGCAGGTCGGCGGCGAGCCGGGCGACGGTGGTGCCGGCGTCGAGGATGGCACTGCCGCCGTCGGGGAGTTCGGCGAGGGCGGCCCGGGCGATACGGCTCTTCTCGTCGGCGGCGGTGGTCTCGCGTTCGGTGAGGTCGGGCTCGAAGTCGAGGCGGCCGGCCGGGATGGCACCGCCGTGGACACGGCGGACCAGGCCCGCCCGGTCCAGGGCCTTGAGGTCGCGGCGGACGGTTTCCGCGGTGACCTGGAACTGTTCGGCGAGGGACAGCACGTCGACCCGGCCCGCCTCGCGGGCGAGGCGAAGGATCTCCTGCTGGCGCTCCGGCGCGTACATGTGGATTCCCTTCCGCTTGATGCCCGGATATGTGGCTTTATGACGACCTTACCCACGGACGGCGGAGAAAACAAACAAAACGGGCATGTCCGCCAACGCAAGCGGACATGCCCGTTGAGGGAGTCGTCTGAGGGACTCGTCAGGGCAGGCCTCAGCCCACCGGAGTCTTCCCCAGGGCCGGACCGGCCGCCTCGGCCGCGGCACCCGCCTCGGCCTCGTGGCCCGCGCCCGGGGTGATCTGCCGGCGCGGCAGCGCGAACATCACCCCGAAGATGACGACCAGCACCGCGACCACCCACCACAGCGCGTTCCGGAAGGCCTCGACATACGGCGCACCGAAGAGCAGGTCGTTCTCGATCACGCCGAAGTAGACCACCGAGGTCAGGCCGAGCCCGAGCGCGTTGCCCATCTGCTGGGTGGTGTTGATCAGCCCGGACGCGGAGCCCGCGTGCTCGCGCGGCACCTCGGAGAGGATCACGTCCGTCAGCGGGGCCACGACCAGGCCCATGCCGAGGCCCAGCAGGATCAGCGGGGCGGCCATCTGCCAGGAGGTGATCTCCATGCCGTAGCGCTGGGACTCCCAGATGTAGAGGACCAGGGACGCGGCCATGATCAGGGCGCCCGCCTGGAGCACCTTGCGCCCGAACCGGGGCACCAGCTTCTGGACGGACATACCCGCGGAGACCGAGACGGCCAGCGAGAAGGGGATGCCGGTGAGGCCGGACCGCAGGGCGCTCCAGCCCAGGCCCATCTGCATCATCAGCGTCCAGACCAGGAAGAAGATGCCGGTCGCGATGCCGAAGGTGATCTGGACGGCGATGCCGGCGGCGAAACTCTTGACCTTGAAGAGGGAGAGCTCGACCAGCGGGGAGCCGTCCCGGGCGGTCTTGTGCTTCTCGTACGCGATGAACGCGGCGATCACCAGCGGCACGGCGCCCATGCAGAGGAAGCCCCACAGCGGCCAGTCGTTCTCGCGGCCCTGGGTGAGCGGGTAGATCAGCATCACCATGGCCAGGGTGGCGAGCACCACGCCGACCAGGTCCAGGCGCAGGGCCTGCGGGGCCTTGGACTCGGTGATGAACTTGCGGCCCAGGATCAGGCCGGCGATGCCGACCGGCAGGTTGATCAGGAAGATCGGGCGCCATTCCAGACCGAACAGGTTCCACTCGGTGAGCAGGGCGCCCAGCATCGGCCCGGAGACCGCACCGAGACCCACGATGGCCCCGAACATGCCGAAGACCTTGCCGCGCTCGTGCGGCGGGAACGTGACATGGATGATCGCCAGCACCTGGGGCACCATCAGGGCTGCCATCGAGCCCTGGAGCAGCCGGGAGGCGACGAGCACGCCGGGGTTCCCGGCGACGCCGCAGAGCAGGGAAGCAGCGGTGAACCCGGCGATGCCGATCAGGAAGAGGCGCTTGCGGCCGTAGATGTCACCGAGGCGGCCTCCGGTGATCAGTCCGGCGGCGAATGCAAGGGCGTACCCCGCGGTGATCCACTGGATGGCGCTGGTGGAGGCGCCGAGGTCGCTCCGCATGCTGGGGATGGCTATGTTGACGATCGTGACGTCGACCAGGTCCATGAAGGCGGCGGTCATCACGATGGCCAGAGCCAGCCAGCGCCGGCGGTCGGCGGGGTCGGTCGGCGTTTCTTCCGGTGCGGGCCCGAAGTCGTTCTCGGGCGATGTCTTGGACGTCTCGGTGCTCATGGAGAGAAACCTAGACGGCATGTAGGTCAGTTGGTGTCCTATTTCCCTGGCAGCCTGGATCCATGAACGACACCCCGGCCCGGCTGCTCACCCTGTTGTCCCTGCTCCAGACCCCGCGCGAGTGGCCGGGGAGTGAACTGGCGGAACGGCTGGGCGTCAGCGCACGCACCATCCGGCGGGACATCGACCGGCTCCGGGAGCTCGGCTACCCGGTGGAGGCCTCGCTGGGCGCGGAGGGCGGCTACCGCCTGGTCGCGGGTGCGGCGATGCCGCCGCTGCTGCTCGACGACGAGGAGGCGGTGGCCATTGCGGTGGGGCTGCGGGCGGGGGCCGGGCACGCCATCGAAGGGGTCGAGGAGGCTTCCGTACGGGCCCTGGCCAAGCTGGAACAGGTCCTGCCGGCCCGGCTGCGGCACCGGGTGAGCGCCCTGCAGTCGGCGACCGTGGCCCTGACCCGGGGCGACGGGGCGAGCATCGATCCGCGCACGCTGACGGTGATGGCCGGGGCGGTGGCCGGGCAGGAGCGGCTGCGGTTCGCCTACCGCGCGGGCGACGGGGCCGAGTCGCGGCGGCTGGTGGAGCCGTACCGGCTCGTCAGTACGGGGCGGCGCTGGTACCTGGTGGCGTACGACCTGGAGCGGGCGGACTGGCGGACCTTCCGGGTGGACCGGGTGGCGCAGCCGTTCCCGACCGGCGTGCGGTTCACCGCCCGGGAGCTGCCGATGGGTGATGCCGTGACCTTCGTCCGGCAGAACATGCTCGGCGGGACCGCCTACCGGGCCGAGGTGGTGTTCGCGGCGGCACCGGATGAAGTGCCGGACTGGCTGGGCACACCCGAACCGGATGCCGCGTCCGGCGGCTGCCGGGTGCGGTTCGAGACCACCGACGCCCCGGAATGGGTGGCGGCCCGGCTGGCCCTGACCGGGCTGGACTTCACGGTACGGGAGCCGGCCGCGCTGGTGCGGAGCGCGGCCGTACTGGGCGCCGCGCTGACCCGGGCGGCGAGCCCGGTCTGACCGGATGCGCGGATGCGCGGAAAGGCCCCGGCACCAGGGGGGGAAGAGGTGCCGGGGCCGACTGTGGGGCGGGCCGGGGCCCGCGGGGCCGGAACCGGACGGTCCCGGCCGACCGGACACCGGGCTCGGGCGACGGACTCAGGCGACCGCGTCGAAACCGGTGTCGCGGGCCATCCGCTTGAGCTCCAGCAGCGCGTGCTTCTCGATCTGCCGGATCCGCTCGCGGGTCAGCCCGTGCTGCTTGCCGACCTCCGTCAGCGTCCGCTCGCGGCCGTCCTCGATGCCGTACCGCATCTTGATGATGGACGCCGTCCGCTGGTCGAGCTTGCCGATCAGGTCCTCCAGCTCCTCACTGCGGAGCAGGGACAGCACCGACTGCTCGGGGGAGATCGCCGAGGTGTCCTCCAGCAGGTCGCCGAACTGCGTCTCGCCCTCGTCGTCCACGGACATGTTCAGGCTGACCGGGTCGCGCGCCCAGTCCAGGACATCGCCGACGCGCTGCTCGGTGGAGTCGAGTTCGGCGGCGATCTCCGCATGCTCCGGCTCGCGGCCGTTCTCCCGGTTGAACTCGCGCTGGACGCGGCGGATCCGGCCGAGCTCCTCGACCAGGTGGACGGGGAGGCGGATGGTCCGGGACTGGTCGGCGATGGAGCGGGTGATGGCCTGGCGGATCCACCAGGTCGCGTACGTGGAGAACTTGAAGCCCTTGGCGTAGTCGAACTTCTCGACGGCGCGCACCAGGCCGGCATTGCCCTCCTGGATCAGGTCGAGCAGCGGCAGTCCGCTGCGCGGGTAGCGGCGGGCGACGGCGACGACCAGGCGGAGGTTGGAGCGGATGAAGATCTCCTTGGCGCGCTCGCCCTCGGCGGCGATCGCCTCCAGCTCCTCGCGCGCGGCGCGGGCCCCCGCGCCGGCGGCAGCCGTCTCACTGGTTCCGCCGGTTTCGCCGGTTTCGCCGTCGAGGATCTGCTGGGCGTACACCCCCGCCTCGATGATCTGGGACAGCTCCACTTCCCTGGCGGCATCGAGCAGCGGAGTGCGCGCGATCTCGTCCAGGTACATCCCGACCAGGTCGCGGTCGGCGATTTCGCCTCCCGCGGCTCGACTGCTGCCGGAGGACTGACGACGGGCGACGGCGCGGGTTGCCATGCGTGCTCCCTTGCGATGAGTTCGGTCGCGGTGTGGCGGTGTGGCTGCCGGAACACTCTCCCGAGTGCCCCGCATCCGAAGGAAACAACGACTGGAATCAGGACAGAATTCCCACGCGGCGCCCCAATTTTTGAGATCTTGCAGTATCCTGCCCCGCCCCCGCGGGGATCCTGCCGGCCGGATGCACGGACGTGCAGGTCAGACGCCAGGTCGGACGCGCTGCGGCAGCGTCCCGGGACCACACCGTCCCGGCCTGTCTCCACCCCTGTAGACGGCCCCAGGCCCGTTCCGGTTGCCTCCGCCGGTCGCACGCGGACGCCGGGAACGCCGGCGGGCCGCCCCCGGATGTCCGAGGGCGGCCCGTCCGCCGTGTGAAGTGGGCCCGCGCGGGTCAGTGGGCGATCACCGGGATCTTGATCTCGGCCTCGGCCTCGTCGTCGGCGGAGCCCTGGCCGGAGCCGGCCTTGACCGCCGGGCCGCCGGGACGGCCGGTGTTGATCAGGGCGAAGGCGATGGCCGCGCTGGCGGCCAGGATGCCCACCGCCCACCAGATCGCCGCGGTGTAGCCCTCCACCATGGCCTGTGCCTGGACCAGGCGTCCGGCCGCACCGCCCGCCGCGGCCTCCGTGGCGTGCGAGGTGAGGTAGGCGGTGGTCGCCGAGGCGGCGATGGTGTTCAGCAGGGCCGTGCCGATGGCGCCGCCGACCTGCTGGGAGGTGTTGACCATCGCGGAGGCGACGCCGGCGTCGGCCGGGTTCACCCCGTGGGTGGACAGGGACATGGCCGGCATGAAGGCCGTACCCATGCCGAGGCCCAGCAGGAGCTGCGCGGGCAGGATCAGTGCCGGGTAGGAGGAGCCGACCTCCAGCTGGGTCAGCATCAGCATGCCGACCGCGGCGATCAGGAAGCCGGGGCCCATCAGCAGGCGCGGCGGGACCCGGGTCATCAGGCGGGCGCCGATCTGGGTGGAGCCCGTGATCATGCCCGCGATCATCGGGAGGAAGGCGAAGCCGGTCTTGACCGGCGAATAGCCCTTCACGACCTGGAGGTAGTAGGTGAGGAAGAGGAACAGGCCGAACATCGCGATGACGGCCAGGCCGAGCGAGAGATAGACCCCTCCGCGGTTGCGCTCCAGCAGGACGCGGAGCGGCAGCAGCGGGGAGCGGACCAGGGACTCGGTGAGGACGAAGGCCGCCAGCAGCACCGCCGAGGCGATGAACAGGCCCACGGTCACCGGGTCGGACCAGCCTTCGGACTCGGCGCGGGTGAACCCGTACACCAGGGCGACCAGGCCGAGGGTGGAGAGGATCACGCCGGGGACGTCCAGCGGCGCGCGGTTGCGGGTGCCGGCCGGCTCGCGGATGACGAGGTAGGCGCCGACGGCCGCGACCACGGCGAACGGGATGTTGACGAAGAAGGTCCAGCGCCAGTTGAGGTACTCGGTGAGGACACCGCCCAGGATCAGGCCGACCGCACCGCCGCCGCCGGCGATGGCGCCGTAGATACCGAAGGCCTTGGCCCGCTCCTTGGCATCGGTGAACATCACCGCGAGCAGCGACAGCGCGGCCGGGGCGAGCAGCGCACCGAAGGCGCCCTGGAGGGCGCGGGCGCCGAGCATGGCGGCCTCGCCCTGGGCGGCTCCGCCGAGCGCGGAGGCCGCGGCAAAACCGATCAGGCCGATGACGAAGGCGCGCTTGCGGCCCCACTTGTCGGCGATCCGGCCGCCGAAGAGGAGCAGGCCGCCGAAGGCCAGCGCGTAGGCGGTGATGACCCACTGCCGGTTGCCGTCGGAGATGCCGAGGTCGTGCTGGGCGGAGGGCAGCGCGATGTTCACGATGGTCGCGTCCAGGACCACCATCAGCTGGGCCAGGGCGATGAAGACCAGGGCTTTCCAGCGGCTGGGGTCGGCCTTCTGGAGAAGGCCGGGCGGGGCGGTTTTGGACATGGGGGTACCCACTTCACGGTGCAGAGTGATGAAAAACGTATGAAACGTATGAAAGGTGGCGGTAAAGGCGGTAAATGCTTGTTACATGGCTTTTCGCCTCAGGTCCTCGAGGGTGGCCGCGGCGCCCGGCAGCTCGGAGCGGGCCGGAGTGCGCAACCCGTCCAGGAACAGCTGCAGATGACGGTGGACGAACCGGTCCGCGTCCAGGCAGCCGGTTCCCGGGAGCGGCCGGCTGAGCTGGGCCAGGGCGATCATCAGATCGCCGACGGCCACGTCCGTGCGCAGCAGTCCGGCCTCCCGGCCGGCGGCCATCAGGATCTCGACGGCCCCTTCCAACCCGGCGCGGGCCGCGTGGAGTTCGGGGTGGTCCCGGTCGAAGTCCCCGGAGAGCATGGGGCACAGGGCGCCGATCCGCTCGTCGGCCGCGGCATGGGTGAACCGTACGAGCGCGGCGAAGGCGTCCGGCTCCTCGGCCAGGGCCCGCTCGGCGTGGGCGGTGACCCGGCCCATGACGTAGACGACGACCTGGTGCACCAGGGTGGCGCGGTCGGGGAAGTGCCGGTACAGGGTGGCATTGCCGACCCCGGCCCGGCGGGCGATCTCGTCGAAGGGGGTGTCCGCGCCGTGCTCGACGAAGGTCTCCCGGGCAGCCGCGAGGATCCGCTCCCGGTTGCGGAGCGCGTCCGCGCGCGGACGCACGACCTTGACACTGCCTTCCGCCAGATCCTGCGGCCCCTGCGGCCCCTGCTGACCCTTCACGAGCGGCCTCCGCCTTCCTGTCCTGCCCCAAACGGGGAGTCGATCCCCGTTTTCGAGGACACCGGGTTAAACGGGGACTGGATCCCCGGTTATTTCACCCTTGAGTGTGAGCCGGGCCACATGTCGTTCCACGTTCGGACGCTCCCGGCGCGCGGGCGCGGCGCGCCCGGCGGAGGGTGATCGAACAGAGCGCAGTCCGGGCCCGGCCGACTGCCGCGGACCCGAGGGCGATTCTCATGACGCAGACCCGCCGACGGATACGCAGACCCCGCCGCACCAGCGCGTTCATCGGCATCGCCGCGCTGGCTCTGGGCGTCACGGTCACCGCGAGCGGCGGGAACGCCCACCGGCCCCAGTCCGCCCCGGGGCCGGTGGCGGCGGCCAACGAGAGCGCGCTGGCACCCTGCCGGATCGCCGAGACCATGGGCGTCCAAATGTCCGAAGGGCTGCCGACCCCGCCCGGGTACGCGCGCAGCACCGGCGAGGTACGGGCCCTGAACCTGATGGTCGACTTCCCCGACGCCAAGGGCGAGGGCACCGCCCTCGACCGGCTCGCCGAGTTCTTCCCGCAGACCTCCGACTGGTTCCGCACCAGCTCCTACGGACGGCTCAGCTACAAGCCGGAGGCCCCGATAAGGACCTGGCTGCGGATGCCGATGCCGTTCGCGGCGTACGGGATCGAGCGCGGCTCGGCCTACGAGCCGGGCTACCGGCAGCTGGTCGAGCACATCGCCAAGGCCGCCGACGAGGAGGTCGACTTCAGCCGGTACGACCTGGTGAACATCCTGGTCACGCCGAATGCCGGCCCGTCCGCCCTGGACACCGTGCTCTCGGTGACCTTCTCCGGCAACGGCGAGGCGCCGGTGGTCGACGGGGTGCCGCTGGCGAACACCTCGTTCGTCTACAGCCGCCAGGACGACGGCTCCGGCTCCTACCCGGAGACCGGCTACCGGGTGCTGCCGCACGAGAACGGCCATGTCTTCGGGCTGCCCGACCTCTACACCGCCGACGGCGGCGGCGCGGTCGGCCACTGGGACATCATGAGCGAGGACTGGGGCGCCAACAACGACCTGCTCGGCTGGCACAAGTGGAAGCTGGGCTGGCTGGACGGCAAGCAGATCGGCTGTGCCTCGCGGTCCGGCACCAGCGAGCACGTACTGTCCCCGCTGGCCGTGGAGGGCGGCACCAAGCTGGCCTTCGTACCGCTGTCGGAGAGCTCCGGCTACGCCGTGGAGGTCCGTACCCGGGCCGGGAACGACGAGGCGGTGTGCAAGCCGGGCGTGCTCGTCTACAAGGTGAACTCTGCCGTGGACACCGGGCAGGGACCGGTCACGGTCTCGGACAGCACGGAGACCAGCGGGGGCTGCACCCGCCGTCCCAATGTGCACGCGGAGCTCTCGGACGCGCCGTTCGGCCCCGGCGAGACCTTCACCGACGAGAAGGCGGGCGTGAAGGTCATGGTGCTCGGCGAACTGCGCAACGGCAGCTACCGGGTGCGGATCACCCGCCCCTGACCCCGGCCCGGAATTCCTCCCACGTCCAGAGCAGCTGGCGGCGGGCCAGGACGCCCACAGCGTGGCGGCGGTACTTCGCGGTGCCGCGGACGTCGTCGATCGGGTTGCAGGAGGCGGCGGCCAGGTCGCCGAACTGCTTGGCGACCGAGGGGGTGATGATCTCGCCGGAATCCCAGAAGCCGCCCTCCTCGAGCGCCGCCTCCAGGAACTCCTCGGCGGTCCGGGCCCGGATGGGGGTCGGGGCGGCGGAGCCGATGCCGGTGCGGACGGTACGGGTCTCCGGGTGCAGGGCGAGGGCGAAGGCACAGACGGCGATGACCATGGCGTTGCGGGTGCCGACCTTGGAGAACTGCTGCGGGCCGTCCGCCTTCCTGATGTGCACGGTCTTGATCAGCTCGTCGGCGGCGAGCGCGTTCCGCTTCACCCCGGTGTAGAACGCGTCGATCGGGATCAGCCGGGAGCCGCGGACCGACTCCACCTCGACCTCGGCACCGGCGGCGAGCAGCGCGGGGTGGGCATCGCCGGCCGGGGAGGCCGTGCCCAGGTTCCCGCCGACCCCGCCGCGGTTGCGGATCTGCGGGGACGCGACGGTGTGCGAGGCGAGCGCGAGACCGGGCAGTTCGGCCCGGAGGTTCTCCATGATCCGGGTGTACGGGACGGAGGCGCCGAGCCGTACGACGTCCTCGCCGGTCTCCCAGGTGTGCAGCAGCTCGATGCGCCCCAGGTCCATCAGGTACTCGGGGCGGCGGTGGTCGAAGTTGATCTCGACCATGATGTCGGTGCCGCCCGCGATCGGCACGGCCGTGGGGTACTCGGCTTTGGCGGCGAGCGCCTCCTCCCAGCTGGCAGGACGAAGGAAGTCCATCGGTGGCTCTCTTTTCGTATGAGCGGGCCAGTCACCGATCTCATGAACCCGGAGGTCCGGTCCGAAACGGATCTCGCTGGAATTCGCCCAATGCGCCGCGCGGGGCGTGCGTCTCAGGAGGCTCCGGGCTGCGGGGGCTGCGGAACCTGTGGCGGCGTCCAGTTGATGGTCGTGCCGTCGAACCTCTCGCCCTGGAAGACCGGGCCGTGCTGGGTACCGCCGCTGATGGTGTTGTTGACGGTCACCGACCCCGCCGGGGGCGCCTCGGGGGCGATCTCGGCCAGCAGGGCGCGCAGTTCCGCGGCGGCGGCCGGATCGGCGCGGAGCGCGCGGCTCAGCCGGAGTCGCCACTCGCTCTCGATGTCCTCGGCGAGTGCGGTGTCCTGCTCCGCCTCGGCGGCCACCAACTCCGCTCGGGACTCTTCCAGTTCGGCCGACACGGCCTCCGGGTCCCGGCCGCGGCGGCCGAAGAAGCCCGTGATCCGTTCGCTGGCCTGTGTCCATGCCTCACCGACCATGGCCGAGACCATCGCGGTCGCCGCCGACATCGCCAGTGCTGTGAGCTCCGGTTCCATGGGTTCACGCTAGCCGTAGGCTGAAGCTGCCGGGGGCGGATCGGGAAATGCGGATCGGGAACTACGGGAACACGGACGGGAACAGGAAGGCGCGGGTACCGGATGCGGGTGGAGCGGGGGCTGCCGGACCGGCGCTGGCTGACCGTGCCGGCCGAACGCACCGTCCTGGGCGTGATCCACAACGTGACCTCGGCAACCCGGCTGCTCGATCTGCTCACCGTGTTCGGGGACGATCCACGGGTGCGCACGGTGTTCACCTGCACGGGTTCCTCCGCCATCGAGGGCGGAATCGCCGAATTCGTCGCCGCGCATGACCTTTTCTTCATTCCATGGGAAGAGGCGCTGCGGGAACGGTTCGACCTGGCGGTGAGCACAAGCCGCGGTGGAGAATTGGAAAAGATTTCCGCACCGCTCATTGGCGCCCCGCACGGGGCTGGCTACAATAAAAAACTCAGCAAGAATCCGGAATCCGGAATCCGGAATCCGGAATCCGGAATCCGGAATCCGGGGCATTCGGGCTGTCCGCGGAGTGGCTGCTGCACGACGGTGCGGTCGTCCCGTCCGCGATCCTCCTCTCGCACGAGGAACAGCGGGCCCGGCTGCGCCGGGACTGCCCTGAGGCGCTCCCGTACGCATGGGTGGCGGGCGACCCCGTCCTCGACGAACTCGCCGCCTCCCGCCCCTTCCGTTCGGAATACCGCGCGGCCCTCGGAATCCGCCCCGGCCAAAAACTCCTCCTCGTCAGCTCGACCTGGAGCGAGCGTTCTCTGCTCGGCGCTTCCTTCGAGCTGATCAGCCGGGCCCTCGCCGAATTGCCCCAGGACGAATTCCGGGTCATCGCGGCCGTTCACCCCAATGTCTGGTACGGCCACGGCGGCTGGCAGATCCGCAGTTGGCTGGCCGCCTGCCGGCGCGCCGGGCTCCTCCTGCCCTCCCCCGCCGGGCCCACCTGGAAGGCCGCGATCTGCGCTGCCGACGCCTTTGTCGGCGACCACGGCTCGCTTTCCCTCTACGCCGCCGCCCAGGGCCTGCCCGGGCTGCTCGCCGCCTTCGACGAACACACCGTCGCCCCCGGCTCCCCCATGGCCTGGCTCGGCGAGCGGCTCCCCCGCATCTGCCCCACCCGGCCACTGGCCCGGCAACTGGCGGACGCCGTCCGGCTTCCCGTCGCCGCCGACCGGGTCTCCTCCCGCCCCGGGCAGGCCCTGGAGCTGTTCCGCGAGCTCTGCTACAGGCACCTGAAGCTGCCCGTGCCGCAGACCGCCTGCCCACCCCGTCCCGTTCCGGTGCCGGTTTCGGTGCCGGAGCTCCCGGCCGAGGCCCGCAGCCCGGTGGGCCAGGCCCTGTACGTCGATGCGGTCGTGTCCGGGGAGCGCGTGACCGTACGCCGCTACCCCGCCGACCTCCAGGGCCGGCGTACCGCCCACCTCGGCGCCGATCCGCACCTGCTGGCCGACGAGGCCGAACCGGTGCCCGGCCGGCGTGATTCCGCCGAGGTCCTGCTGGCCCGCGGTTCCGCCCCGGCCGAGCTGTTCGACCGCCACCCGGCCTGCGAACTGGTGGTGGCCGAGGGCCGGTTGCACCTGCGCGGGGGCAGGGTGTTCACCGCGGTGGGTGCGGATCCCGTGCTGGCCGCATCGGCGCTGCTCGCCGGTGCCGAAGGCACCTGCACACTCGAAGCCGGCGGTACCGTGGCGCAGCTGACGCTCCGGCCGGCCTGACCGGATCAGGCCGGGCCCAGCAGCCGGCGGGCCTCCGCCGCCCGGGTGCTGCGCAGCAGCTCGTACCGGTCGAGGGCGGCCTGCCAATCGGCCCGGGCGGCCTCCGGCTCGCCCTGCGCGGCCCGCAGCCGTCCCCTGACCAGCAACGCGTCCGCCTCGTCCACGCCGGGCCGGCCGGACGCCCGGTAGTGGGCGAGCGCCGCCTCCAGCGGTCCGGCCGCCTCCTCGGGCCGGCCGGCCGCGAGCCGGGCCATCGCGTACCGGACCCGGATCTTCGCCTCGTTGTGCGGATCCCGCCTCGGCAGCGCCTCGAAGCTCCGCAGGGCCTCGGCCAGCTGGGCAGCCGCCCGCTCGTGCTCGCCGGCGGCGCTCGCCGCCCGCCCCTGGTGGTACGCCAACAGAGCTCGGCCCCGCGGGTGTTCGGTGTCCCCGAGGGCGGTCAGGGCCGCGGCGTAGAAGTCCAGCGCCGCCGCCGGGTCGCCGTTCCGTTCCGCGATCTGGCCAAGGCCCTCCAGGGCGGAGGACTCGGTGCGGGCGTGCCCGATCCGGCGGGCCGTCTCGCGGGCCGCGTCGTACTGTGCGCGGGCCTCCGCCAGGTCCTGCACCGAGCCACGGTCCAGCAGCGCGAAGCCGAGCTCGAAGTGCATCCGGGCCAGCGGCAGCCCGCCGAGGCCGGGGGTGTGGGCGGCTGCGTCCACCGCCAGCCGGTTCACCTGCACCCAGAGCGACTGGTGGCCGCGCCGGAAGAAGAACCCGTGCAGGGACTCGGCGAGCAGGCAGAGCGCGGCCGGATCGTGCACCCGGCACAGTTCGGCGAGCCCGACCAGGGTGTGCCGTTCGGCCTGGAGCGCGTCCAGTGCCTCTTCCACGTCCGCGAACACCGGCTCGGGCGGCTCGGGCGGCCCGGGTTCGGCGAAGTGGGGACCGTACCGCCAGCGCCCGGAGACCAGGGCTTCGGCGGCCGTGGTCCGCCGCAGGTACCAGTCGGTGATCAGCGGGAGCGCCTCGGCGGTTTCGGCCCGGCCGAGCTCGGCGGCGTACGCGTGCAGCACCGGGTTCATCCGGAACCGCCCGTCCCCGGCCCGCTCCAGCAGCCCGGCCTCGTGGAGTTCCGCCCGCACCCCGGGGGCGCCGGCCAGCCGGTCCACCAGCTCGTCGGCGAACTCGGCCGCGGGGTGCACGCCGAGCAGCCGGAAGGTGCGCCGGCCCCGTTCGCCGAGCACCGCGTAGGAGTCGCCGAGCAGGGCGCGGGCGGCCTGCGCGTAGTACTCGTCCTCGGGCACGTCCAGCGCCTCCAGCATCGAGCCGTGCGCGGCGAGCCGGCCCACCAGCCCGGTGAAGCCGTCGAGCAGTGGATCGGCGGCCTGCGCGGCGGCGAGCCGGAGCAGGCCCGGCAGGCCGGCCGAGGCCCGGACGACCGTACGGAACTCCGCGGGATCGGGTACGTCGTCCAGCTCGGCCACGGCCCGGAACAACTCGGCGCAGGCAGGCTCGTCCAGCCCGCCCACGGTGAGCCGGACCGGCCTGACCCTGCCGCCCCGGCGGAGCCGGTCGAGCGGGCTGCGGCTGGTCAGGACCACCATGCCGGCCGGGTGCCCGGGAAGCAGCGAGGGCACTTGGCCGGCGTGCACCACGCCGTCGAGCACGACCAGGCACGGGCGGTCGGCGGTCAGGCTGCGGAATCGTGCCGACAGGGCCGCCAGGGCCGTCGCGGCGTCGGGCGCGGACGAGGCCGCCGGGGCGGTTCTGGGGGCGCGGAGCTCACCGATGAAGGACTCCAGCACGGCGGCCGGATCGGCCGCGCCGGACACACCGGACACACCGGACACACCCGATGCCGCGGCGGCGGTCAGGTCGGCGTAGAAGACCCCGCCGGGGAAGCGCTCCTGGGCGGTGGTCCGGCCCCAGTACACGCACAGATCGCTCTTGCCGGCGCCGGGCGCACCGTCCAGCAGCACCACCAGCGGTGAGCTGCGGCCGGCCAGGCCCGCGGCGAGCCGGTCCAGCTCGGCGCGGAGCGCCTCGCGGTCGACGAATCCGTCGGGGACGTGGGGCAGCATGGCGGGCACGCGGAAGGACGCGGACATGGCGGAAGCGTCCTGCATGATCACGGTGCCGGCCTGGATGACGGGGCCGAAGTGGGTGCCGCCGGAGATGTGGTTGTCCACCCGGCGGAGTCTCCCAGGCCAGACCCTGCGGAGGGGTGCGTTCCGCACATCCGGCGCCGCTGATGTATCAGAGGCGGAGCGTGGCGGCCACCGGCACGTGGTCGCTGGCGGTGGCGGGCAGCGACCAGGCGGCGACGGGTTCGACACCGCGCACGAGAATGTGGTCGATCCGGGCGACCGGGAACGCGGCGGGCCAGCTGAATCCGAGACCCGCGCCTGCCTCGCGCTGGGCCGGCCGGAACCCGGAGAAGAGGGGGGCGAGGGCCCGGTCGTCGGTGGTGCCGTTGAAGTCCCCGACGAGCAGGGTGCGTCCGGGCGGGGCGCTCTCCGGGTCCGCGGCCAGCTCGGCTGCCAGGCGGGCGGCGGCGGCATTGCGGCGGGCGGTGCTGAACCCGCTCTCCGGCCGGATGCGGACGGAGGCGAGGTGGGCGACGTACACGGTGAGCGGGCCCTTGGGGGTGTCGACCGTACTGCGCAGGGCCCGGGTCCACGGCATGATCGGCACCGGGCGGGTGTCGCGGATCGGGTACGTGCTCCACAGGCCGACGGTGCCGTGCACCTGGTGGTGGGGGTGGGTGGCGGCGAGGGCGCGCTCGTAGGTGCCGGTGGCCGGCTGGACGAGTTCCTCGAGGGCGATGATCTGCGCGCCGGACGCGACGAGGGCGCGGGCGGTGCCGGCCGGGTCGGGATTGGCGTCGTCGACGTTGTGCGTGACCACGGTGAGATCGCCGACGGCGTCGGCGGCCCCGGAGGCGTCGGCCGCGTCGGCCGCCCGGTCGAGGAAGCCGGGCCCGAACAGCGACACCCAGACGAGCGCGGGAACGAGCACCCCGACCAGCGCGGCCCGCGAGCCGCGCGCACACGCGAGCACAACCACGGCCAGGACGGCGACGAGCACCCCGGTCCAGGGCAGGAAGGTCTGCACGAGGCTGCCGAGGTTCCCGATCCGGTTGGGCACCCGGTCGTGGAACAGCATCAGCAGGGCCGTCCCGACCGCCGTGCCGGCGATGACCCGCCCGCGCCACCCGTTCTCGTTCACACGGGTGGGGACGCCACACACGCCCTCGAACGTTCCCGCCGTTCCCGCCGTTCCCGCCGGAGGAGCTCGCTCAGCTGCCCGTTCGTAGCGCGCAGGGCACGGGGCACACCGGCCGCGTGCTCGATGGTGCGGGCCGCGCGCCCGAGGGCGTTGAGGGCGCGGACCGAGCCGATGCGGGGAACGGAGTCGAGGAGGGTGGACAGCCAGGCGTCCGCCTCGCGCCATGCGCCTGCCCGGGCGAGTACGTCCGCCAGCTCGGCAGCGAAGAGCGAACGGTAGGCGGGTGCATCGCCGGCCGCCGCCGCTCCGTGGAGCTGCTCGGCGGCCCGGTCCAGGTCCCCGAGCTCGGCGTGGGCGAGTCCGTGGTGTCCGTCGAGTTCGGCGCGGTCGAACCACCAGGCCCAGGCCGGGTCGCGGTCCGAGGGCCCGTCGGCGAGCAGGTCCCGGGCGGCGCTCAGCGACCCCAGGGCCGCGCGCCGCTGCTGCATCTGGGCCTGCGCACGCGCCTCCCGCACCCGGAAGATCGCGGCCACCCGTTCCGGGAGCCCCGGTCCCGCCAGGACAGCCGACGAGATGCGCAGGGAGTCGCGGGGGCGGCCCAGGTGGGCGTGTTGCATGCACAGCACGGAGAGGGTCAGCAACTCGACGGATGCTGTGCGACTGGTATCCGCCCGGGCAAGGGCCAGGGCCCGCCGGTTGAGCCGGTACGAGGCCGCGTGCTGCTCCGCGTCGAAGAGGATCCAGCCGGCCACCTCGAAGAGCTCCGCCAGCGTCGCCGCTCCGGGCGGCCTGCGGGAGCCCGTACGGGACGCCGTACGGGCAGCCGTACGGACGGCTTGCAGCGCAGCGGGCGCGGCGTACCGCGCACCGTACGTCCGGTCCGTCTCCAGCAGCGCTGCCGTCATGGCGGCGACGTCGTCGCCCGCCCTCGCGGCTTCGGCATGATCCTCCATCCCCGTGATCGTCACCCGCCCGGACCCCCGGCACAAGACCGGTCAGGATTGGAGAAGCACCCTCCCCCGGACCGGAGTTAACGTTTCGGCCATGGACCTCACCATCCACACCACCGCCCTCCCCCACGACGACCCGGACGCCTCCGTGGCCTTCTACCGCGACATCCTCGGCTTCGAGGTCCGCAGCGACGTCGGGCAGGGCAAGATGCGCTGGATCACGGTCGGCCCCGTAGGCCAGCCGGGCACGTCGATCCTGCTGGCGCCACCCGCCGCCGACCCCGGTATCACCGAGGACGAGCGCCGCACCATCGTCGAAATGATGGCCAAGGGCACCTACGGCTGGATCCTGCTGGCCACCCCGGATCTCGACGGCACCTTCGACAAGGTGCAGGCCTGCGACGCCGAGGTGGTCCAGGAGCCGACCGACCAGCCGTACGGCGTCCGCGACTGCGCGTTCCGCGATCCCGCGGGCAACCTGATCCGCATCCAGCAGCTCGGCTGAAGGGAGTTCCGCCATGTGCCATCCCGCGTGGCGGCACGCACGGATCGCCGCACTGCGCCTGACCGAGCTCGCGCGGCTGCGCCGCGTCCGCGACCGGATCGACCGCGAGTACGCAGGGCCGCTGAACGTCGAGACCCTCGCCCGCGACGCGCACATGGCACCCCGGCACCTCAGCCGCGAGTTCCGGCGCGCCTACGGCGCCTCGCCGTACGCCTACGTCCTGGCGCGCCGCGCCGAGCGCACAAGGACCACCCCCCAAGGAGAGCAACCATGACCACCAAGACCACGCAGAAGACGCCCGGAAAGCCCGCCGAGAAGTACGAGGGCTTCACGGACGAGGAACGCGACGCGATGAAGGAACGCGCCCAGGAACTGAAGACGGCCGCACGCCGCGGCCCGCGTGCGGCCAAGGCGGATGCGGAGGCAGACGTACTGGCCAAGATCGCCGAGATGCCGGAAGCAGACCGCGTCCTCGCCGAGCGCCTCCACGCCATCATCGGCGCCGCCGCCCCGGACCTCGCGCCGAAGCTCTGGTACGGAATGCCGGCGTACGCCCGCAACGGCAAGGTCGTCTGCTTCTTCCAGAGCGCGCAGAAATTCAAGACGCGCTACGCCACGCTCGGCTTCAGCGACCTGGCGGCCCTCGACGAAGGCACCATGTGGCCGACCTCCTACGCTCTGACGAACCTGACCCCCACCACCGAGTCCCGCATCACCACCCTGATCAAGCAGGCGGCAAACTGAGGCAGGCACTCCACACGAGCACAGCGCTCGCAGGCTTGACCGGTCAAGCAGGTCCCAAGGCCCTCTGCAACCGAGCCGCCCCGGCACCTTCCGCCAGGGCTGCTCGTTGACGAGGCACCACGCGAGTAACCGGCCATGGCGGTAAGCACTGTCTCCCGGCCGTCCATGGTCTTCACCACAGGCGCCTCGGCGTCCATCAGGCCGTTACCGCCGAGCGGCTGCACGCCAATGGCGGCCACTTCGGCCCATCTGAATCTTTTCCACTTGAAGACCCCCCAATACCGGAGTCCTCTGGCGTCCACACTGACCCGCACGAATGGACCGACCAGGGTGACCCAGCCTCCCATTCCCAAGGTGACAACCACCGTGAACTCGTTGCCTCGGAAGTCGGGGAGCGTCGAGACGCCGACCACCAGAACACCAAGGCCGACAGCCCACGTCACCCACTTCCACACCCCTGGCGTCAGCTTCACCGCAATCCCCTCTCCATCCCCACGCGGGCGCCGAGCCAGAGCTGGGGCTTCTGAACACCGGCCCGGCCCGGCACGTCACGTGCCGGGCCGGGTCCGCTCATCTGACGGACCTGCGCGGTCCACCGCAAGACAACCCTCAGGGCCGCCGGCTTTCTCACCTTGCGCCGACCACTCGGACACCAGGGCTTAGGCGTCGCAGCGCTTCGCGTCCGCCTTCATGAACTCGCTCCGATCCATGATTTTGTCGCCGCTGATTCCCGTGACCACCTCGCCCGCGTTCAGCGCCTGCAGTTTCTCGACGGTGAAGACGACCCGACCTTCAAGGCTGGATCCCTTGACGGCTCCATCCAGATTGGCAACGTACTTGCCGGGACGACTGAGATCCCTCAGCGTCGACTCATAGACATGCCAGCCTGAAGGAGTGCTGAACAACTCCACCTCCCCCGGCGAACCCGGACTGAGATTGCTGCTCACCGCCCACATTTCCAGTTCTCCTTCATCGTCGTCACGGATAACGGAGACTTGGTAGACGTCGAAGTCACGACATGGGGCTATCAGCAAACGCACAGTACCCGAATCTGTAGCTTCCACCGCCAACAGCGGCACGGGGGCGGGCGTGCAAGCCGTAACTCCCATCAGAGCCAAAGTGGCTACTGCTGCCGGAACCAGCCCCCTCCCAACTCCCCGAACCATGCCGGCCGTGACTCTCGCGCTATTCATAGCTGCCCCACCACAGGTTGGCCTCCATCTCGAACTTGTTTTTCTTCGCAGGATCCCCCCATGTCAAGAGTCCCGATTTCAGCGATTGAGCAGAATAGCTGGAGATGAAAATTTCACCTCTCGCATATCGCGCCCGCTGGCGGGAGTGAACAGCCTCGTGACGCTCGATGTCAGGACCGCGTTGCGCCGCCACCGCTGCCCCTGATTGGTTCGTCATAGCTATACGACGCTTTGAGGGATTGTCCGGAAGTTTGTGTATGCCCCGGTGTGACCCGTAAGGCATGAGACGTGGTCTCTGCCGGGAAGGATCACTGATAGGGATCAAGGACGACCGGCCCCGTGAAGACATCGTACGGACGGGGGCCGAGTTGGCTCGACTGGCGGAATCAGAACGTGACTTGGCCGGACAGCTCGTGGAGCGGGCCCGTGCCGAGGGCGTGAACCTGGTCGGGGAGAACGGGCTGCTCAAGGGGCTGGTGAAGCTGGTCCTGGAAGGCGCCCTGGAGGCCGAGATGGCCGACCACCTCGGCTACGAGAAGGGCGACCGGGCAGGCATCGGGTCGGGCAACTCCCGCAATGGCACGAGTCGCAAGCGGATCCTGACGGACGTGGGGGCGGTCGAGCTGGACATCCCGCGTGACCGGGCCGGCACGTTCACCCCGCAGGTCGTGCCCAAGCACACCAGGCGGGTGGAGGGCTTCGACGAGGCCATCCTCTCCCTCTACGCGAAAGGCCTGACCACCGGCGAGATCCAGGCCCACCTCGCGGAGATCTACGATGTGGACGTCTCCCGGGAGACGATCTCCAAGGCCACCGACAAGATCAGTGCCGAGCTGGATGCCTGGCGCCAGCGGCCGCTGGACCGTGTCTACGCCGTCGTCATGATCGACGCGATCGTCCTGAAGATCCGTGACGGGGCGGTCGCCAACCGGCCCGTCTACATCGCGGTGGGGATCAACCTCGAAGGCGAGCGAGACATCCTGGGCATGTGGGTCGGCACCGGTGGCGAGGGTGCCAAGACCTGGATGGCCTGGCTCTCGGAACTCAGGAACCGCGGGGTCCAGGACGTCCTGATCGCCTGCTGCGACGGCCTCAAGGGCCTGCCCGACTCCATCGCTGCGATCTGGCCCCTCGCGGACATCCAGCTGTGTGTGGTCCACATGGTCCGCAACAGCCTCAAGTACGCGTCCACCAAACACTGGTCCCAGATCGCCAAGGAACTCCGCCAGGTCTACACCGCCGCCACCGCGGACGCGGCCGAGGCCAGGTTCGCGGAGTTCGAGGCCGAGTGGGGCGCCCGCTACCCGGCCCTGGTCGCGGTCTGGCGCCGTAGCTGGGAACACTTCGTGATGTTCCTGCGGTTCCCGCCCGAGATCCGAAAGATTGTCTACACGACGAACATGATCGAGTCCCTGAACTCCCGCTTCCGCCAGGCCACCCGCCGCCGCGGACACTTCCCGAACGAGGAAGCGGCACTGAAGGTCCTCTACCTCGTCATCCGGGACCGCCAGCCCAACCGGCGCAACCCCACCGGCCGGACCCACAACTGGAAGGAAGCCATCAACACCCTCGCCGGCTACTACGGCGACCGCGTCACAGACAACCAGTAGTAACCCACGAACCAGCGGAAAGACGTCAGCACCAGGGCTTACACAAAGAAACTGACACTCCCGCGGATTGCGGCGTCGTGGTGGCTCGGATCGACGAGCGGAGCAGCCGGTCCACTGCGGACATGCCTCAGTCCCCAGGCGCCCGACCTGGGGACTGAGTCTCGGTCGAGCCACCGGCCTTGTTTGCCAGGACGCCGGCTTCGAATCACTGGCGGGCGCCGAGGTCGACGTCGATGCCGGGCCGGCTCTGACTTTGCCGACTGGCGTGGCTTCCTTGGCGCCCACTGGACGTCAGGTATCGCCCAGTCCAATGCACTTGGACCGCTGGGGTATAGCCCGCACGCTCCGGTCGATGGCGATCAGAGCGTCGCCCGCCGACTGGTTCGACTGGGCGAAAGCTATCTCGACTGCGGGGACGCGTCCGTATGTGGTGAGGACGCGTACGCCCTCACGCTCGGCGCGTTCCTCATCGAGGACCCAGTCGGTGCCGTTCACATTCATGCATGTGTTGATGGTCGGGGCGAGGGGCTCGACACCGCAGCGCAGCACGATGGAGCCGTCCCCCCATCCGGCGACCCCGGCTCCCTTCAGCGAGTCGCGCTTCATGCCCATCAGTTCGGCGGGAAGTCCGTCCACCACCCGCGTGCAGTGGGTGTCCTGGGCGAAGGGGCCGGACTCCACCGTGTACTCCGGACCGGAAAGTGTGTACACGGCAATGGCTACAAGCGCGACTCCGGTTGCCGTCAAGGCGACGAGCGGCGCCTTCCGCTTGATTCGTGCCACTTCATTCTCCACCTAGCCGACCACACGCGCCGGGGGGCGCACCTGATCATCTTACCCACTCGGTCACAGCTGCCCCTTTTCGGACAGCCTTGCTCCTAAACCGGCTGAAACCGATTGGATCGGGCGATACCGCAGGGCGAAATGATCTCGAGTGTGCGACCGTCTCGTGGCAAGCGGCTGTTACAGGACAGCTCAGCCCGCATTCATTCGTCGCCTCATTTCAGTTCTCGCAAAAGTGCCCCGGCGCTGCCTCCTGACACTGTGTGCACTGCAAGGCCAGAGGCAAGGATTGACCCTGTGAACGTCCGCTTCAAATACGGAGCCACGACCGTCGCTGCATTCGGATTGGTGATGGCGCTACCCAATGTCAGTTTCGCAGCCAACCCGGACACCCTCGTGCAGAACTCGAGCCTGTGGGGCAAACTGAAGTGCCTCGAGATCGAGAACTCCAGCAGCAGCAACGGCGCTCGCGCGCAAATATGGGACTGCAACGGCCAGCCTGGAGCAGTCTGGCGATTCAACAGGAACAGCGACGGCAGCTACTACGTCGTGAACAACAAGAGCGGTAAATGTCTGGAAATTGCCGACTCCCGCAAGGACAACGGCGCACCGGCCCAGCAGTGGGCCTGTGCGGGAATCGCCACACAGCGGTGGTTCTTCCAATTCGGGCATATCGTCAACGCCAACAGCGGCAAGCTCCTTGAGACCAACAATGGCAGTTCTGCCAATGGCGCCCGTGTCCAGCAGTGGTCCCAGGCCCCCAATGACCCGCTCTACCAGCAGTGGAGCTTCGGCACCGGTTGATCGGTGCCTCAATAGGGGCCTGCGAAACTCTCTATCGGCTACCGGGGCCCCTCCGTCCTCTGTGCCCTTCGTGTCGGCACGGCGACGGGAAGTCTTCCCCGAGGGCGTTGCGCTCCTGACCGCCGGCCGTACCGTGGGCCGGCTCCCAGACGGGCCGGTCGAACGCTCGTGAGCTGGGTCCGCTTCAGGAGAGGGTGAGGCGGCAGCCGCGCTGTGAGCATCCTTCAACCGCTGCGGCTACGCGTGGGTGAACAACTCGATCACCCGAGCACTCAACCCCCTCAGCTGCTCCTGACCTCGCCCTGAGAGGTACCTCCACGATCACAGTCGTACCCCTGCCTCGGAGCCCTCACGAGCAACATTTGCCCGTACGTCCCACACAGCACCCGCTACACTGGCCGCGATGAGACGCCCCTCGGGGAAGATCGCTAGTCTGTCCGAAGCATGTCAGGCCAGGCGCGTCTGCGCCGTGCGGTTCTAGACACGCTTGTAGACAGATCCCCGCCTTCGTAGCTCAGGGGATAGAGCACGGCTCTCCTAAAGCCGGTGTCGCAGGTTCGAATCCTGCCGGGGGCACAAGCGCGAAGACCCCCAGCCGATCACGGCTGGGGGTCTTCGGCGTCTGGGGCTAGTCCCGTCCCAGGCTGTACCTGAGGCCGGTGCCCGGGGTCGGGCGGGTTTCCGCCTTGTCCAGTTGTTCGTCCAGGGCCATGGCCGCCGCGATCAGGGCCAGGTGCGTGAAGGCCTGGGGGAAGTTGCCCAGCTGTTCGCCCGAGGGGCCGATCTCCTCGGCGAACAGGCCGACGTGGTTGGCGTAGGTGAGCATCTTGTCGAAGGCGTACCGGGCCTGGTGGAGCCTGCCGGACCGGGCCAGGGCCTCGACGTACAGGAAGCTGCACAGGGTGAAGGTGCCCTCCGAGCCGCGCAGGCCGTCGGGGGAGGCCGCGGGGTCGTAGCGGTAGACCAGGCTGTCGCTGACCAGCTCCCGGTCCATGGCGTCGAGGGTGCTGAGCCAGTCCGGGTCCCGCGGGGAGATGAAGCCGACCCGGGGCATCAGCAGCAGGGACGCGTCCAGGACGTGGGTGTCGTAGTGCTGGACGAAGGCCCGCCGCTCCTCGTTCCAGCCGCGTTCGACGATCTGCCGGAACACCGTGTCCCTCACCGCGGTCCAGCGGGCGAGGTCGGCGGGGCGGGAGTGGGCGGTCGCCAGACGGACACCGGCGTCCAGGGCGACCCAGGTCATCAGCCGGCTGTAGGTGAAGTTCTGGCGGCCTCCGCGGGTTTCCCAGATGCCTTCGTCGGGGCGGTCCCAGTTGCCGGCCAGCCAGTCCAGTACGTCGCTGATGGCCTTCCAGCCGCGGATGGCGCCCATGTCGTCGGCCACCATGAGGGCGTCGGCCGCCTCGCCGTAGATGTCGAGCTGGAGCTGGTCGGCTGCCGCGTTGCCCGCCCGTACGGGTCTGGAGCCCTGGTAGCCCTCCAGGTGGTCGAGGGTCTCCTCGTGCAGGTACGGGTCCCCGTCCACCCGGTACATGATCTGCAGGGGGTCGCCCGAGGCGGTCGCACCCGCCTCGATACGGTCGCGCAGCCAGCGCCGGAAGGCGTGGGCCTCCTCCTCGAAGCCCAGGTCGATCAGGGCCCGGACCGACAGTGAGGCGTCGCGGACCCAGGTGTACCGGTAGTCCCAGTTGCGTTCGCCGCCGATCTGCTCGGGCAGACCCATGGTCGCCGCGGCGATCGGCGCCCCGGTGGGGGCGTAGGTGAGGAGTTTGAGGGTGATCGCCGAGCGGTTGACCATGTCCCGCCAGCGGCCCCGGTAGGTGGACGAGCGCATCCAGGAGTGCCAGAACGTACGGCATGCCTCCAGCTCGTCGGCGATGCCGGCCAGGGAGGGCAGGTCCGGGGCCGGGGCGCCGCTCGCGGTGCCGGTCAGGACGAGGGCGGCCACGTCGCCGGCCGCGAGGGTGAAGTGGGCCGTGACGTCGTCGCCGTCGGTACGGAGCGTGACGCGGTCGGTGGCCTGGAGGTGCAGGTCGGTCCCCGGGCCGTGGAAGACCGCCGTGTGGTCGTCGGGCCGGGTGAGGGAGTGGCCGGCGCGCGCGTAGTCGAAGCGCGGGCGGCAGCTGAAGTCGAAGGCCAGGCTGCCCCGGACCACCCGGGCGACCCTGATCAGGCGGTGCCGGTCCGAGGGGACCCTGCCCTCGATCGGTGCCATGAAGTCGGCGACCTCGCCGACGCCACCGGGGGCCAGGAAGCGGTTGACCAGGACTGCGGTGTCGGAGAGGTACAGCTGGCGGACCGTGGCACCGCTGTCCTCCGGAAGCTCCGCGGCGAGCCGGCAGTGGCCGCCCCGCTCACGGTCCAGGAGCGAGCCGAAGATGCTGGGGGAATCGAAGCGGGGCGTGCACCACCAGTCGATGGTTCCGCCGGAGGACACCAACGCGGCCGTCTGAAGATCGCCGACCATGCCGTGCTCGGCGATGGGCGGATATCGGTTCAGGTTCACGTGACCTCCTTCCCCACGCTCACAGGGTGCGCCGGACGGCCGGTCGGCGCATGCGGAGTGGACCGACCCCCGGCCTGCCTGCGCAACTGGCTGCTCGGCCGGGGGTCCCCATCGGGTGGGTTACGGGTTACGGGTCACCGGTTACGGGTTGCGGAGGCGGGCCGCGCGGGCGTCGAGTTCCGTGCGGAACGCCTGGGCGCGTTCCGACTGGGCCAGCCGGTAGGTGTGCTCCACCGCGTCCATGCCGTTCGCCGCCTCCTGGGCCGAGCGGTGGCGCCGGGCCTCGTGTTCCGCGGCCTCGCAGGCGTGGCGGACCTGGAGTTCCTCCGCGTGCCGGCGGCGGCCGGCCTCCAGGCGGCCGGTGAGGGCCCGGTCGTAGCTGGTGGGACCGCTCATCAGCTTCGCCAGCACCGGCATCGCGTCCACCGTCAGCAGCAGGATGTGCAGCAGGACGGCGACGAACCCGGCGTACCAGTCCGACCAGGCCACCGTGCCCAGCGCGTGTGCGCTGGTCAGCAGGCCGTCGTCGTCCAGGGACTGCTCGTGGCTGCGGGTCCGCTCGTCGATGGCCTTGACCAGCGCGGGGCGGTAGGTTTCGCCGGCCGTGGCCTCCTGGGCGGTCAGGTCCCGGCCCTTCTGGATGAGCGCCGCAAGGTCTTTCTGGTGCTGGTCGGCCTGGCTCGTCTCGCTGTAGGCCGTGGCGTCCTTGCGCGCCCGCTTGCAGGTCTCGGTGACGTCCCGGCCGCCGTTCTTCCAGACGTACTTCTTCTGGTAGTCGCATTCGCGCTGCTCGGCGGCCATCTTCTCGGAGAGGGTCTTGTCGATGGCCGCCACCTGGGCCTGGCGCTCCTTGACCTCCGCCGCGTTACGGGCGATCTGCTCGCGCAGTGCGCCCGGCGAGCCGGGTACGTTCAGCTGGAACCCGGCGCAGTCCGGCCGGCCCGCGGTCGCCGTGCCGTCAACCGGGTTGCAGGCCATCAGACTGCCCCGGTAGGCCTCCACGTCCCGCTTGTGGCCGACGCTGATCTCCTGGCGTATCTCCTTGTCGAAGATCTGGAACAGCAGCGGCTCGGCGATGGCCAGGCCCAGCAGCACGGACAGGAACAGCCGCGGCAGCAGGGCCCGCAGCCGGCCCTTGGCGGGGATGCCGTGGGTGCTCGACACCAGCCAGCTGTCCAGGGCCAGCACCACCCAGAACCAGATCGCCGCCACCACCAGCGCCACCGCGAGCGGCAGTTCGTCCCGGATGGTGGCGATGGCCAGGGCCATCGAGGCGCCGCCCAGCAGCGCCGTGTTCAGGACGATGGCCCCGTACCAGGTGTAGCGGGCGCGTTCCTCCGGAACCCAGTCGAGGACGTCCTCGCGGACCCCGATCAGCCGGCGGAGGTACACCGCCGGCGGCGGCCGGCGGCGCCCGCGCGCCCTTCCCCGCGGCGCCTCGGGGGCCGGGCCGGGGGCCGGTGCCGGCAGCCACGGGAAGTCCGCCTCCTCGCCGGCGCGCCCGGACGGGCGGGCCGGTGCGTCAGCCGACACCTTCCTCCCTCCCCGCTTCACCCAGGTCGAGGTCCAGGTCCAGGTCCAGATCGTCGTCCTCGGCGGCCGGCGCGCCGGTGTCAGGGCCGGCGTCGGCCCGCTCCACCCGGTGCACCTCGCCCGGCCCCTCGGCCAGCGCGTACGCGGCCTGCGCCGCCGCCAGGTGGGACTCGCCGACGTCGTTGATCAGGCTGGTGACGTCCAGGTGCGCATCGTCCCCGTGGCCCCGGTCGATCACCCGTTTGGTCAGGTCGTACTTCGCGGTCAGCATCTTCTCCCGCCATTCGCGCTGCTCCTGCCGGTACACCAGCGCGTCCTCGCGGTCCTCCCGCCGACGCTGCCGGCTGTTCTCCTGTTCCTGCTCCCAGCGACGGGTCTCCTCCTGGCGCCGGGAGGCGAGATCCTCCCGCCGGTCCTGCCGGGACAGCTCCCGGATCCGGTCTCCGCGCTCCAGCCGGGCCCGGGCGGCCTCGCGGGCCCGCTCCTCCTGGCGCTCCAGACGCTGCCACTGCCGCGCGTCCTCGGATTCCCGTCGCCCGTCCGCCGCCGCCTCGGCCTCGTGCAGTCGCTTGGAGAGGGTGTCCGCGGAGATCTCGCCGCGCCGGAAGGCGTGGTAGTCGGCGGCCAGCGGGTCGTATCCGAAGACCTTGACGTCCTCGGCGGTCTCCCGCCTGCCGTGCGCGTTGGTCTTCGTCTCCTGGCCGAGCCGGTGGTCCAGCGCTGCCACGTCCGACCGTTGCAGGAACACCGACCGGAGGTCCTCCAGCTCCTGCCGGTGCCGTTCCTCGGCCAGCGCCTGCTCCTGCCGGTACCGCTCCTCGGTGAGCCGCTGCTCCCGCAGCAGATCGCGCTCCAGCAGCTGCCGCTCGTGCTCGGACCGGGCCCGCTCCTCCGCCAGCTCCGCCTCGAACCGGTTCTGCTGGCGGGTGCGTTCGGCCTCTTCCCGGGCCCGCAGGTGCGCCGCGAACTCCTCCGGGGTGAGGACCTCCACCGTGACCGGCCGGATCCGCATGCCCGACACCTTGGCCGGCACCATCTCCCCGTAGGCGCAGAGCCGGCTCCACACCCGGTCCCGTACCTCCGCCGCCTCCCGCACCGGCAGGTCCTTGCCCTCCTCGGCCAGCCCCGGGACCTCCCGCAGGTATCCGAGGACCAGCGGTTCCGCGTCCTCCACCCCGTCCCGTACGACGGCACACGCATCGGTCACCGTGCAGTGGAAGGTGACCCGCAGGGTGAACGCACCGGTCTCCGCGGACGGTACGGACGTCTCCACCACCAGCGGTACGGCCACCCGCCGGTCGACCACGCTCACCGAACTCGCCCCGACGACCACCTCGTCCCGCGGCCCGCGCAGCCCGTGGTCCTCCACGTACTCCTCGCCCACCCGGTAGACCAGCACCTGGTGCGCGGCGATCCGCGGCAGGTCGGCCTGCTCCCGGGTGGTGCGCTTGTTCAGCCAGCCTCCCCGTTGCTCCGGCGGGCCGAACTCGCGCTGCTCGACCAGGGGGTATCTGTCAGCCATGGCGCCTCAGTCCTTCGTTCTCGGTCCGCAGTACGGCCGCCAGGAACTCGTCGACGATCTCGGCGATCTGGGGGCGGGGCCGGCCCGCCACCCTGCGCAGGACGAGATCCAGACGCGACCGTTCGTCCGGGGGCAGTACCGCCCCCATCTCCCGCCCCAGCCGCCCGGCGGCGGCCTGCGGGTCCTCGCACACGGCCGGCAGCGCGCACAGGGCCGTGTACAGGGAGGCCAGTGCCGCGCCACGGAACGGGCGGTGACAGAGCACGCCCGCCCACAGCTCGGCCACACTCGTGAGCGCCGGTGAACCGCGGCCCGCCAGCACCGCCACCGCCGGCACCCGGGTCCGCTGCTCGACGACGGTCAGCACCAGGACCACGGAACCGAAGGTCACCCCCTTGAGGTGGGTGGCGACCCTGGTCCGGGCCTGTTTGCGCAGCCGGTACACCAGGGCGTCCAGGACGACCCCGACGTCCTCCCCGTACTCGGTGAGCAGCGCGAACAGCTGGGACAGCGCGATCATCGGCTCGGTGGACGCCGCGGCGCCGTTGCCCTGCCACTGGCTGATCAGGTGCCACAGCCACTTGACCGCGTCGGTGGGGAAGGTCATCCCCAGCAGCCCTCTGCTGAAGGCCAGCATCGCGGTGGTGCGCAGTTCGTGGTCGCCGGACTGGGCCCAGCTGCGCACCAGGGTGAGCGTGGCGGCGCCCAGGCTGGCGTCCAGCGCCATCCAGGACAGCACCTGTACGGCCATGGCCCGGCCGGCCGGGCCCGCCGCGCCGCGCGCCCAGGGCAGCAGGTAACAGTCGGCGACCTCGTCGAAGGCGGGCCGGGCGAGCAGCGCGAGTCCGGTGGAGACGGACATCTGGAGGCCGGGGCTCGGCCCGGCCGCGATCACCCGGTCCAGCCAGTGCCGTACGCCGTCCCAGTACGCCGTCGAGTGGTTGGCCCACAGTTCCTGGAGCACCCACTGGCGGTACGGGGGGCTGGGGAACACCACCACGGTGCGGGTGGGCGAGCCGTGCGCCTCGGCCTGTTCCTCGGTGGCGACCAGGGTGTTGCGCCGGAGGGAGCGGCGCCGGTCGGCGAACCGGCGTGCCGGGAGCGGGGGTTCGGCGGGTCTGGTGGCCGGTGTGTCGTCGTCGGTGGGGGCGGCGGCAGCGGAAGCAGGCGGGGCCTCGGGCGGGAACGCGGGCTCCAGCAGCGGCTCCAGCAGCTCCTGGAGGGACTCGAAGGTGCGGCGCCCGGCTCCGGTCACGAAGGCCAGGGTGGTGATCTCGGCGATCTCCTGGAGGGACCGCTCGGTTCCGCCGAACCAGTCGCGCACCGGCCGGGCGGCATCACTGCCGTACTCCCGCCACACCAGGGCGGGTTCGGCGCCGCCGAGGATGCGGCCGACGGCCGCCACCACCTCCGCGACGGTGCACTCGGCGGGCATGAGCTCGGCCGCCCGGGTCACGCCTTCCTCGGCGTGGCCGCCGGTACGGAGCCGAAGGCGCAGGACGTCCGCCAGGTCCGGGGCGCTCCAGCCGATGTGCCGGACCGCCTCGGGCTGCCCTCCGTCCGGGTCGTGCACGGTGGTGACCACCAGGTGGGCGCCCTGGCTCCGGACCTGGTCGCGGACCCGCCGCCAGTCGAAGTCGGCCGTCTGGGCGGCTGCCGGGCCCTCGCTCATCCGGTCCAGCAGCACATAGCCGATGCCCTTGGCGAAGGTCCGTTCGGCCAGTTGTTCCAGGCTGTTGTCGGGGGACAGGACCACATAGCCGGTGCTGTCGGCGACTTCCTTGAGCAGGGCGACGGCCCCGGAGCGCTTGCCGGTGCCGGGCGGGCCCACCAGGACCACCACGGTGTCCTCGGCCAGGGCCTCGACGGCTCGTTCGAAGGGGGCGGGCGGGACGTAGTGGCCGATCAGGTCGTCGATCTCGCCGGCGTCGATCCGGCCGGTGGCCCGGCGCCGGCCGCCGCCCGCGGTCGCGTGGTCGGGGGCGATGCCGAAGTGGGCCTGGGGTGCGTTCAGCGGGCCGTGGAAGGACTGATTGACGTAGTTCAGTACGGTGGCGAACTCGCCGCCGGGGGCGGGCTGTTCGGGTGCGGTCTGGCGTCGCGCCCGTGCGGGGCGGGGTTCCTGCCGCTGTTCCTGCCGGTGCTCCGGTCGCTGCTCCTGCCGGGACTCCCTGTCCCCGGCCGGCTCCGGGGGTAATTCCGGGGCCGCGGCAGCCCCCTCCGGGCCCTTTTCCCGCTCTTCCTGCCGCTCGTCGGGCCCCTCGTCGCGTGCTCGGATCTGCACCCCACCTGCTTCCCCGGACAGACCGCCGTCGTTCCTGTCGGTCACTTGGAGATCCCGAAGACGCCGCCCGTCGCGTGGACGGTTCCGGTGAACTGCTGTACGACGACGTCCCCGGCGGGGGCGGCCTCCTGCCGGCCACCGGAGCCGGGCCCCTCCCCCCTCCCGGGGCCCGGCTCCGCCCCCGGACCCGGGGGCTCCGCAGTGGTCCGTTCCGCACCCTCCAGGTCCAGGAGGTGTACGTCGTGGCCGGGTACCCAGATCCAGGCCCGGCCGGAGTGCTCCTTGGCCTCGATCCGCACCTCGCGGAACTCCTTGACCCGGATGGCCGTGTAGGCCTCGCGGACCACGTCGTTGAAGACGGTGGAGGAGACGGCCACGGCCAGGCAGGCGTCCTCCGCGCCGGCCAGGGCGGCGCGCAGCGGACGGCTGTCGAGGATCCGGCCGATCTCGACCGGCGCCTTCCCGATGAACCCGTTGGCGCCCGGGCTCACCGACCCGAAGTGCACGGCGGCCCGTAATTCCAGCCAGGCCTCCCGCAGCCGGGTGCTGTTGAAGGCCCGCAGCCCGGCATCGAGGGCCCGCATGAAGGTGTCGACCAATGCGGGCTCCGAGGCCCCCTCGGGCAGCACCGCGAACTCCGAGTCACCGGCGAACTGCCGTTCCCACGCGGACCGGTCGAAGCCGGCGGCCTCGGCGGCCTCGCCGAGCAGCCGCGGAATGGCCTCCTGGTACTGGCCCTGGAGGAGCGCTCCGGCCCGGCCGTAGCCCTTCGCATCGACGGCCAGCAGAAGCCTTCGGCCGAACACTGTCATGACGCACTCCTCCACGTGGTTTCCGGGAGAGAAAGAATGCCGCACACCTCAACTCGCCCAAGCCATACCGCGGTTACAACTCCCACACAGAATCGTCCCGGGTCTGTTCCGGTTCTCCGCGCGGGCTTCGGCGGCTCACGGCCAGTGGTACCGGGTGCTTCCCGGACACACCACGTGGAAATACGGGATGCCGAGATCCCGTACAAGTGACTGGTCCCGGCGGCCCGTTCGACCGTCACTGGGGAGTACGCAGATCCGTTCCCCCAGGAGGTGGCCCCATGCCGGACCGGCCCGACCGATCAGAAGCCGACCGGATCCGGACGGCCGAGTTCATGCTCGGCTCGTTACAGAGCACGCATCAGCACGCGGATTCCAAGGCGGGCATCCTGGCTGCGGCCCAGGCCGCACTGGTGACCACCGCGGGCGCCTGGAGCGGCCGTGCCGTGGACGGCTGGCAGCGCGGCGGGGTGCCGGGGCTGGTGGCCGGGGTGCTGCTGGTGCTCTTTGCCGCCGGGCTGCTGGTCGGGGCCGGCAGCCTGGCGCTGGCGCTGCGCCCGCGGCTGTGGGAGCCGGCCGAGGCCAACCCGTACAGCTACCGCCGGCTGTCGGCCGGCGGCCCGGACGTCCTGCTGCCGGTGGGCGCCGAGGCGTCCCGGCGCGAGCTCTCGCAGGCCGTACGGTTCCTCGCCGGGGTTGCCGTGGCCAAGTACCGCTGGCTGGCCACCGCGGTGGCGGGTACGGCGGTGATGGGGGTCAGCGCAGGCCTGAGCGTGCTGCTGCGGCCCTGGCTGGCCGGCTGAACGGGAGGGGCCGGCCGGTCAGCCGGCGAGGTCCGCGAGTTTGCGGAGCCTGGGCAGGTCCCGGATGGCGGTGGTGCGGTAGCCGGTCTCCAGCAGGCCCTCCTCCCGCAGTTCGCGCAGGCCCTTGTGGATGGTGGTCTCGGCGGCCCCGGTCAGCGCGGCGATCTCGGGCTGGGTGAGCCGGCAGCCGACCACCACCCCGTCCGCGTCCTGCCGCCCGTACCGCTCGGCGAGCTCCACCAGCAGCCGGGCCATCCGTACCTTCACCGGATAACCGCGGAACTCCAGCCGGCGCCGGTTGGCCCAGCGCAGCCGGTCCGCAACCATCCGGGTCAGTGCCATGGCCACCTCGGGGCGGCGCACCATCAGCTCGTTCAGGGCGGCCGGCTGCATCACCCGAGCGGTCAGCGGGCCGCAGGCCGTCACCGTCGCCGAGCGGGGGGCGCCGTCCAGGGCGGCCATCTCGCCGACCGTGTCCCCGGCGACCCGCACCGCCAGCAACGAGGCCTGCCCGTTCTCGACCGTGGCCGTGACCTTGGCGAGCCCGGACATCAGCAGCAGGACATGGCGGTCCCGGGCCCCTTCGGTGAGGAGTACGGCACCCGCTCCGTAGCGCACCTCGGTGCCCGCGCCGAGCAGTTCCCGGCGGGCCGGGGGCGACAGCAGGGCGAGCAGGCTGCGGTCCGGCCACTCGCGGCTCGGCTCGGGGCTTGGCTGGAGCGGCACGGTGGCCCCCTCGGCAGGTGCTTGCGTCAACTCCCGGACAGCGACAGCGTACGGGGGCCGGGGCCCTAGCTGAGGCCCTTGCTGCGCTCGCCGATGCGGTCGCCCTGGGGGGTGCCGGCGCGCTTCAGCTCCGCCTTGGTGTGTGCTCCGCCCTTGACCTTGCTCCGCACGGGGCCTTCGAAACCGTGCCCGTGCCCGTGGTGTCCCAGCCCCTGCGCCCACGGCATCGGGCCGGCCCCGTGGTTCTCCAGGGCCTCCAGGGCCTCCTTGGCCGCCCGGGCATCCTGCTGCTTCGGCTCTTTGCTCATCCCGTCGTCACTCCCTCTGGGAACACCCAATCGGACTACTGGGATCGTATGCACACAATTCCCTCCGCGCACCCGGTCAGGATTCCGCCCAACGCCGGGTGAGGACGCGAATCGCCTCCGTCACATCATTCAGCCGGTCGTCGTCGGTCCTGATCCGGCGGGCCAGCTCCACATGCAGGAATCGCAGCCTTTCCTCCGCCGCCACCAGGCCCTGCTCATTGGACTTTCCGGACAGCTTGCACTTCCGGGCATACGTCCGGCAGACCTCCAGCCCCTCCTCCGTCAGCTCCCTGGAAAGGATCTTGGAATCGGAGACCGCCCGGTCCCCGGCCCCGGTCGAAACCACCGCATCGAATTCGGGGAAGGACTCGTTGGCGAACCCGTGCAGCTGTATCCCGGGCAGGCGGCGCTTCATCAGCTCGTCGATGACGCTGTGGAACACCGAGTCCGTGCGGTGGGCCACATCGGCAGCATCCCCCTCGCCCGCGGTGCGGTGCGCGCCGGCCAGCACCATGACTCCGCCGGGCGTCCCGCGCAGCACCCGGGCCCCGAGCCGCTCGGTCTCCTGGTCGGCGACGGGGTGCGGGACCTGCACGATCCAGCTGGGCTTCGCGCCCAGGTCCACGTACACCCGGCCCCAGCCGCGGTTGGCGCCGTCCGTGCGGTCGGCCGCGTCGGCCACCTCGGCGTACCGCCGGCCGCTGACCGCGTCCGTGAGCGATTCCACACCGAAATCGACCTCGGAAAGACGTGCGCGCGCCCCCTCGAGGTCCCCGTCGAGGACCAGGGCGACCCCCTGAGTAACCGTCAGCCTTTCCTGCTCGGTGGGCACCCGATAGCCGCCGCGCTCGCCAAATCCCTTCGTAAAAGCGGTAATTCGCTTTTCCAGGTCGACGCCGGCCGCCGCCGACGGCTTCGCCGGAGCCGCTTCACCGGGCGGCTGCACGGCCGGCGACATGAAATACAGCACAATCGCCGTGAGTGCTGCCGCGACACCCAAGGTTATCGAAATCGTTATTCGCTTGTTTGCGATGACCGCACGAAAAGGAGTCATGGTCATACAAAAATAACGGAGTGACGAACACCCGCACTCCTTTCATGATCCAAAATGCCGCGCTCGCCCTTGCGTTGACGGCTGCCCTTTCGGGCTGCAGCCTCTTCAAAGGCGGGGATGCGGCGGGGAGCGCCGGCGAGGGTGGGACGGCCGGCGCGGGGGGCCGCTCCTTCACGGTGGCGGCGGCCGGCGATGTTCTGATCCACCCGCAGCTGACCGACCAGGCGGCCCGGGACGCGAAGGCCGCGGGCAAGGCCGGGTACGACTTCGACAAGATCATGGACGGCGTGAAGCCGGTCGTCTCCAAGGCCGACCTGGGCATCTGCCACATGGAACCGGTGCTGGGGAAGCCGAACGGCCCGTTCCAGAGCTTCCCCGACTTCCTGGTTCCGCCGCAGATCGCGAACACCCTCAAGAACATCGGCTACGACACCTGCTCGACGGCCTCCAACCACGTCCTCGACCACGGACCCGAGGGCGTGTACCGGACGCTCGACACCCTCGACAAGGCGGGCCTGAAGCACACCGGCTCCGCCCGCAGCCAGGCCGAGGCCGACAAGACCCTGATCATGGACGTCAAGGGCGTCAAGGTCGCCCAGATCTCCTACGCCTTCGGGTTCAACGGCCGCGAGGTCCCCAAGGACAAGCCGTGGCTGGCCAACCTGATCGACTTCGACAGGATCGCCGCCGCGGAGAAGTCCGCCCGCGCAGCCGGCGCCGAGGTCGTCATCCTCTCCCTCCACTGGGGCCGTGAGCACCAGCCCAACGCGAGCAAGCCGCAGCTCAAGCTGGCCCGCAAGATCGCCGAGAAGACCGGGATCAACCTGGTCATCGGCCACCACGCCCATGTGGTGCAGCCCTTCGAGAAGGTCGCCGGCACCTGGGTCGCGTACGGCCTGGGCAACCAGCTCGCCCGCCACGACGTGCCCAGCGGCCTGACCGAAGAAGGCGTCATCGGCTGGTTCGAGTTCACCGAGAAGAAGGGTGGCACCTGGGACGTCCAGGCCCGCTACGTACCGACCTTCACCGACATCCCGCCGGACCCCGAGGCCGAGCCGGGCAGCGCCGCCGCGCCCGGGGCGGCGCCCGGGCCCGTACGCGACCACCGGCTGGTCGACGTGGCTGCGGCGCTCAGGAACGGCAAGGACCTGCTCCCCGAGCAGCGCTCCCGGTACCGGCTGGCCTTCGAACGCACCCAGGGCACCGTACTGAACCGCGGCGCCGCGAACGACGGTCTGCGCCCCCTCCAAGAACTCCCGGGCGGCTGAGTCCGGCACCACGGCATTTGTCCCCCATGTCCCGTCACCCTCGCGTGCACCCGCGCGCGCACACTCAGGAGAGGAGCGTCCCCGTGGCCGCTTCGCGTACGAAGCGGCGGCAAAAGGCCCGCCGAAGGGCCGACATGTCACTGCTCGGTGGCATCCGCCCGCCGATCGCCGTCCTGTCCGTCCTGCTGCTGCTCCTCGCCGGCATCACCGCACTGAGCCTGGGCAGCGTCCGCAAGGACACCCTCCCCGAGGCCGTGCTCACCTCGCAGCAGCACTTCGCAGAGGACGGCGCCATCGCGCTGCGCGCCTCGCTGGACGAGAGCGTCACCGACCTCAACCGCGCCGCCACCCTCTTCTCCGCCGGGGCCCCGGTACCGCCGGACGCCGTCCTCGACAAGATCAGCAACGTCTACCAGAAGTGGCGCGGCACCGCGATCGTCGAGATCAGCTCCGGCCAGCTGCTCGCGGCCCGCGGCGAGGACCTGCCGCTGACCGCCGTCGACCGCTCCAAGCTGTCGGAGGAGGGCGGCCTCTCGCCCCGTATGGTCCGCCTGGCCAACGGCGAGACCCGGCTGCTGACCTTCGCCCTCCTCACCTGGCCGGGCGTGCCCCAGCAGCTGCTGGTCTCCTCCAGCAGCCTCCGCTTCCCCGGCATCAGCCTCGGTGACTTCCGGGCCATTGCCGTGGTCGACGGCAAGGGCCGCATCCTCAGCAGCGACGGCATCCCCGAACCCGAGCAGGTCCTCACCGACCTCCAGCGCGCCGACGTCAAGCGGGACACCAAGCAGCTCAAGTCCTTCGCCAAGACCGCCGCGAAGAAGGCCGAGCAGCACCCGCTGTCCGCCAAGAACCCCGGCTCCGGGGGCTTCCTCGGTGTCAGCGGCAGCCTGCTGGGCGGCGAGTTCGCGGGCGACCGCGCCGCCGCCGGCTATGCGACCCTGGCCGGTCCGGAGCCCGGTGTCGGCACCACCGCCACCAGCCTCGGCCTCACCGTCGTCGCCATGGTCAACATCGCCGAGGACACCCGGTCGGCCTCCAGCGCCTTCGCCGGCCTGACCGCGGCCGGCGCCCTGCTGATCATCGGCGCCCTGGTGATCCTCCTGCTCATCGGCACCGTGCAGCGCCCGCTGCTCGCGCTCTTCCTGGAGAGCCGCCGGCTGACCCGCGGCGACCTGCACCGCCCGGTGACGGTCCCCCGCACCGGCGAGGGCTCCCGCATCGGCCTGGCCCTCGAACGCCTGCGCCACCAGCTGCTCGGCCGGCCCGACCCCGGCCCGGACGGGGTCGAGACCGGCGGCAAGGTGCGCAAGGCCGGCGTCCGTACGCTCGTCGGCCTGGCCCTGCTCCTGCTGCTCGGCTGGTGCCTGCCGCTCGGCCTGATGGTCAACCGGGCCGGCGAGGAAGCCGTCATCCCCCAGCAGATCGTCAACGACCAGCGCGACCGCACCGACACCCTGAACGACCGGATCCGCCGCGCACTCAACGAGGGCCACGCCGACCTGCTGTCGGTGGCCTCCGGGATGAACGACCGGACCACCCCCGACCACATGGGCACCGTGCTGGAACGCACCCTCCAGCAGCACCTGCGCTACCAGTCCCTGTACGTGGTCGACGCGAACGGCACCGTGCTCGCCAAGGCCGGCAAGGACCCGCAGGCCTCCCGCGTCAAGGCCGCCGACCGCCGCAAGCCCATCACCCTGCAGGAGGGCGGCAAGGAGCCCGTCCTGATCGGCGCCGCGGAGATCGCCGGACGGCCGGGCACCGCCCTGATCGGCGAGTTCCGGATCGACTTCCTCAACGGGCTGCTCAAGCGGCCCGGCCTGGGCCAGATCCGGGTCGTCGACGGCAAGCACCGGGTCATCGCCTCCAACAGCGGCTACCGCGCCTTCGAGAAGCTCGACGACGAGCGGCTGGAGGCCCTGGCCGACGGCGCCGCGCTCAAGGTCGGCATGGCCCCCCGGCCGGCCGGTGTGCTCTACCGCGACAACGGCACGCACACCATCGCCGCCGCGGCCCCGTTCGTCGGCGGCGGCGCCGCCAAGGAAATGGGCTGGACCGTGATCAGCTGGCAGCCCGCGAAGGGCCTCGGCATCCCCGAGTACAGCCTGCAGAACCGCACCGTGCTCGCCGGGCTGCTCGGCCTGACCGCCGCGGTGGCCTGCCTCGGCTGGCTCCACCTCATCGTCGTACGCCCGCTGCGCGAACTCGCGCAGCGCGCCGAGGCCCTGGCGGACGGCGACCGCCGGACCGTCCTCTACCCGCGCCACCACGACGAGGTCGGCGCCGTCACCCGCAGTCTGGAAGTCATCCGGCAGCAGCTCCAGGAGCTGCGCAGGCGCGAAGCCGCCGGCCCCACCGCCGGTACCCACGCCGCCGTTGCCTCCGGCACCACGCCGACCCACCAGGCCGGAAGGAACTGACCCGCCGTGCTCTTCCTCTACATCGTGCTGGTCGTCTGCTGCCTGCTGATGCTGGTCGCCGGCATCATCGAGCAGCGGCGGCACTTCGCCAACCTGGACGAGATACCCACCCGGGTGCTCGTCAACGGCATCCGCGGCAAGAGTTCCATCACCCGGCTGGTGGCGGGCGCACTGCGCGGCGGCGGGCTGGTCACGGTCGCCAAGACCACCGGCACCGCGGCCCGCTTCATCCACCCCGACGCCACCGAGGAACCGGTCTACCGCAAGTTCGGCATCGCCAATGTCGTCGAGCAGATCGGCATCGTGCGGCGGGCCGCGGCCTACCGGCCGGACGCACTGGTCATGGAGTGCATGGCCGTCATGCCGCCGCTCCAGGAGCTCAACCAGGCCAAGCTGATCCAGTCCACCATCGGCGTGCTGTGCAACGTACGCGAGGACCATGTGGCCGAGATGGGCCCGACCCTCGACGACATCGGCCGCTCCCTGTCGCGGTCGATGCCGCACGGCGGCATCTGCGTCACCGCCGAGAAGGACCGCTTCCATGTCCTCCAGGAGGAGGCGGACGCCCGGGACTGCACGCTGATCTACGCGGACCCGGACATGGTCAGCGACGAGGAGCTGCGCGGCTTCAGCTGGTTCACCTTCAAGGAGAACGTGGCCATCGCGCTGACCGTCGCCGACCTCCTGGGCATCGACCGGGAGACCGCGCTCCAGGGCATGTACGACGCCCCGCCGGACCCGGGCGTGCTCTCCGTCGAGCGCTACATCGCCCCCGGCGACAAGCGGCTGCGGTTCGCCAACGTGTTCGCGGCCAACGACCCCGAGTCCACGCTGATGAACATCAACCAGCTGCTCGACCTCGGCGCGATCAGCCGCCCGCTGAACGTGGTCATCAACTGCCGTCCCGACCGGGTCGAGCGCAACGGCCAGATGGGCCAGATCGTGCCCGACCTCCAGCCGGACAAGGTGTTCGTCATCGGCCACCCGGCCAAGAGCGCCATCGACGCGATCCCCGCCGAGTGGCGCGACCGCGCCGTCGACCTCGGCGGCGACGGCCGCGACGGCGAGGAGTTCATGCACGAGCTGCTGGGCCACCTCGGGGCGGATTCCTCGCTCGTGGCCATCGGCAACATCCACGGCCAGGGCGAGATCCTGCTGGAGCACCTCGCCGAGCTGCCCTCCTTCGAGGAGGACGCCGAGCCGGCGCAGCAGGCACCGCGGATGCAGGAGGCCCAGCAGGCCCAGCAGCCGCACCCGGGGTACCAGGCACCGCAGGCGTACCCGGCGCAGCACGGGTACCAGGTACCGCAGACCACGGGCCCGTACGCCAAGCCCCTCGACCCGTACGGCTACCTGCCCGCGGCCGAGGAGGCACGGTGGACGACGCCGGGCCACCAGCAGTACCCGTACCAGCAGCAGTACTCGCACCCGGCCCAGCCCTACGACCACTCCTACGAGTCGTTCGCACCGGCACCGCAGCCCCAGGTGCAGGCGCAGCCGCAGCCACAGCCACCACAGCAACAGCAGCCGAGGCGCCCGGCGCTGGAGCCCGCCCCCTGGCCCCGCCAAGAGCAGCCCCAGCCCCAGCAGCCCCAGCTCCCCCGACCCCAGAACCCGCAGCAGCAGCCTCAGCAGTGGCCCAGCCCAGGAGAACCCCGTTGATCCCCGCCGTCCTCACCCCCGAGATCGCCGCGATCGGCATCGCCCTGGGCCTGCTGTTCTCCCTCGTCTGCTACCTGACGACGAACCTGTCCCCCGGCGGCATGATCACCCCCGGCTGGCTCGCCCTCACCCTGATCGAGGACCTCCAGCGCGCCGCGATCGTCCTCGGCGTCACCGTGCTGACGTACGTCCTCACCCTCGTCGTCCAGCGCTACGTGATCCTCTACGGCAAGCGGCTGTTCGCGGCCGTCGTGCTGATCGGCGTGATCCTCCAGGGCGGGGTGGTGATCCTGCTGCAGATGGAGTTCCCGCTGCTGTACGCCAACCAGACGCTCGGCTTCATCGTGCCCGGCCTGATCGCCTACCAGCTGGTCCGCCAGCCCAAGGGCGCCACCCTGCTGGCGACGGGCTCCGCAACGCTCATGACGTACGTCGTCCTGACCGCCGGCATCCTGCTCGGCGTCATGCCGCACGCGTGATCCGCCCCCGCCCCGCCGGCCACGCCGCGCGCCCCGCCCGCCCCGCCCGCCCCCACACCTCGACCACCGATCCCGCCCGGAGTCACCGATGACCGCCGCCACGTCCAAACGCCGCACCCGTCCCGTCCTGCACGCGGCCACCGTGATCGCGCTGCTGGCCGGAAGCGCGTACTTCACGATCGAGCTGCGCAAGGAGGAGCAGGCCAAGGCGCCGGCGATCCAGTCGGTCGTCGACACCCCCGCAGCCGCCGCCAAGACGGCCGACGAGAGCGGCCAGAAGTGGGAGCGGCTGAAGAACCCCGAGCGCTCCGTGCTGCGTGACGGCAAGGGCGGGATCCTCGCGACCTTCACCGACGGCGCCCGCACCGCCACCCTCACCGGCCCCAGCCGCACCTTCACCGAGCCGGCCACCACCAAGACCCGGGTGGTCACCGAGAACTGGGTCCGGCTGATGCCGGAGGTGTGGCGCAACGGCGCCGAGCGCGAGCAGTGGTTCAAGGACTGGTTCAAGAAGTACTTCGGCAGCGAAGAGGACGACATCTTCGCCATGGCCTTCCAGTACGGCGACCAGGCCCCGGTGAAGAAGGACGCCGAAGGCATCGCCTACGCGGGCGACGCCAACTTCGGCCCGATCAACCCCAAGGGCTCGGTCGGCAACGACTACCGGCTGGAGGAGTCGGACTTCTACGACTACCTCGGCATCCCCTACACCTTCCGCAGCGGCACCATCATGAAGCCCGAGCCCATGCGGGCCCGCTCGATGGACTGCTCCGGCTTCATCCGCACGGTCTTCGGCTACCGGGCCCGCTTCCCGCTGATGGCCACCGACAGCTCCGGCGACGGCCTGGCACGCACCGCCAACGGCATGGCCCGCGGCAAGCCGGGCGTGAACGTCATCCCGCTCAAGGGGGTCGGCACCGAGCACCGGCCCACATCCATCGATGTGCTCCAGCCGGGCGACCTGCTGTTCTTCAAGCTGGACGCGCGCACCGGGGAGCGGCTGGACCACACCGGCATCTACCTGGGCACCGACACCGACGGCCACAAGATCTTCATCTCCAGCCGCGAGGAGGCGAACGGGCCCACCATCGGCGACAAGGGCGGCACCTCGCGCCTCGACGGCAACGGCTACTACGCGACGACGCTGCGCAGCGCCAAGCGCGTCTGAGCCCGTACGTCAGGGCTGGGGGGACGGCCGGGGCGGACTCGTCCGCGCCGGCGTCCCCAGCTCCTGGTGGATCAGCGCCTCCGGGCAGGGCGTACCCCGCGGGACCCGGTACTTCGCCGCCAGCCGGTACTCACCCGGGGCCGGGGCGAGCAGCTCCGTCCAGACGTCCCCCTCCAGGTCCGGCGCCGCCTTGAACAGGCAGCCGGCGGTGTTCTCGTACTGCTTCACCGGCGTGCGCCCGGCCTTGGAGAGCTCCGTCTCCTGCGGGGGCATCACGGCCTTGCCGTTGGCGTCCACCAGGCCCAGCCACGGCGAGTGCGGGACCTTCACCAGCACCCGTCCGGGAGCCTTGACGTCGATGACCATCCGGTCGGCAGCCGCGCGGACCACCTGGGCCGAGCCGCCGACCAGCTGTCCCGGCTCGTGCACCTTGAACAGCTGCCAGTTCGCGTCGCCCCACACCTGCTGGAGGTAGGGCAGGCCCTCGCGGACCAGGGCCGCCTCGTCCTCGCCGCCCACATCCGGTTTGCCGGCGGGCAGCACCACATAGTGCACGGCCCACCGGTCCAGCCATTCCCGGTAGCTGTCGGCGGTCAGCGTGTCGTCGTAGAAGAGCGGATTCCGCTCCAGGTCGGCCTGCCGGTTCCAGCCGCGGGCCAGATTGACGTACGAGGGGAAGGCCGAGGACTCACGGTGGCTGCTGGCCGGGACCACCTCGACCCGGCCCCGGTCGGCGCCCGCCTTCTGCAGCTGGTCGACCAGCGGTGCGAGCTCGCGGTTCCAGGCCGCCACCGGGGTGGTGCGGACGATGTCCAGGACGCTGTTGGCGGTGATCCAGACGGTCAGGGAGGTGACGGCGAGCAGCACGGCGTACCAGCGCCGGCTGCGCGGCACCGCGTACGGGAGGGCGGCGAGCAGCACCGCGCCGCCGAACAGCATCGCCAGGCGGGTAACGTTCGAGCCGACCTGTGAATCGATCGCCCAGGTCAGGAAGACGCCCAGGGCGTACACGCCGGCGGCGATCCGGACCGTCGTCCAGCCCTTCGGTACGAGGACGAGGACGGCCACCCCGGCGAGGTACGGCAGGCAGGCCGAGGCCACCGTCATCGGCTGGGTGCCGGAGAAGGGGAACAGCCAGGCCGAGAGCCCGACCACGGCCACCGGCGCGAGCCCGAGGGCGTACGCGCCGGGGCGCCGGCCGCTCAGGAACAGCGCGGCGGCGACCACCCCGAGGAACAGCCCGGCGACCGGGCTGGAGGCGGTGGCGAGCCCGGCCAGCAGCGCGGCGACGGCCGCCTTGGCCCAGCGCTTCCGCGCCCACATCCGGGGCCAGCAGAAGGCGGCGGCGACCGCACCGAGCGCGAACATCACCCCGAGGCCGAAGGTGACCCGGCCGGACAGGGCGTTGCAGAACAGCCCGTACACCCCGGCGAGGGCGGGCCAGAGCGGCTGGCGGACGGCACCGCGGCAGCGGGTGAGGATCAGTGCGAGCAGGGCGGCGGAGACGGTTCCGGCGATCATCATCGTGGTCCGGACGCCGAGGACGTGCATCAGGTACGGCGAGACGACGCTGTAGGAGACCGGGTGCATCCCGCCGTACCAGGCGAGGTTGTAGGCGGAGTCCGGGTGCCGGCCGACGAACTCGGCCCAGGCGTCCTGGGCGGCGAGGTCACCGCCGCTGTTGGCGAAGAGGAAGAACCAGACGACGTGCAGGACGGCGGCGACCGCGGTGGTGACGGCGATGGGGCGGCCGGTGACCGCACGGAGCGCTCGGCGCGCGGCGGAATCGGGTGCGGCCGGGCTACCGCCGGAGCTGTGCGGGCCGGCGGCGGTGCCGGCGTCGGCGCCCGTGCCGGTGCCGGTGTCCGCCGGGCTACCGCCGGAGCTGTGCGGGCCGGCGGCGGTGCCGGCGGCCGGCTGCCGTATGCCGGTTCCCGCCGGCTCGCCGGGCAGGCCGGCCGCGGCGGCCACGGCCGCCGGCTGCGGCGGCCCCTGCTTCTCTTCCGCGGTGGTCACTGCGTCGCACTCCCAAACCTGCGTTCCCGTTCCCCGGGCATCTGACCCGAAGACGCGTACCGGCGCCCCGGGGTTGCCCGGGGCGCCGGAGTCGTCACCTGTGTCTCGGCTGTGGCTCGGCCGACGTCAGCCGAGCCGGGTCAGCTTGCTCCCGAGGCCGGGAGCGGCCAGGTCGCTCTTCAGTGCCACCGGCACCTTGACCTGGCTGGCGCCCTCACCGACGGTCAGCAGACCGACCTCGGTGCCGGCCTTCGCCGACTGCGGCAGCTTGCCGTCTCCGGCACTCAGCTTGATGGCCACCGTCACCGAAGGCCAGCCGACCGCCTCCACGTCGGCGGTGGCGATCACCGGGGTCTGACCGCCGAGGCCGTCGTCCACGTACCCGACGACCTGGCCCTTCTTCACCACCGGCGCACTGGTCAGCATCTTCTGCGTGGCCAGCATCATGTCCTTGCTGGCGGCGATCGCGGTGCCGAGGATCGGCGTCTTGTGCTGGCCGAGGACCGCGCCCACGATCAGCTGGTTGGTCTTGCCGACCTTCTTCTCGGCGGCGAAGAGCAGGTTGCCGCCGCCCTTGGTGGTGGAGCCGGTCTTGATGCCGAGCGAGCCGTTGAACGGAACGAGGTCGTTCCAGTTCCGCCACTTCTTGCCGGAGGCGTCGGTCCACTCGGGCAGCTTGGTGATCGCGACCAGGGCCTCCATCTCGACGATCTTCAGGCCGAGCTTGACCTGGTCCTCGGCGGTGCTGACCGTGGTCGCGTCCAGACCCGAGGGGTCCGTGTACGTGGTGTTGGTCATGCCGAGTTCCTTGGCGGTGTCGTTCATCTTCTTGACGAACGCCTCCTGGTCACCGCCGGTGTCCCAGCGGGCGAGCAGCCGCGCGATGTTGTTCGCGGAGGGGATCATGAGGGCGGCGATCGCGTCGTACTGAGAGATCGACTGGCCCTCCTTCACCGTGTTGAGGGTGGACTCGTTGTCCGACTTGTCCTTCTGGCCCTCGGTCTCGGCGAGCTTGTCGACCGGGATCATCGGACCGTCTTCCCCCTTCTTGAGGGGGTGGTCGCGCAGGATGATGTACGCCGTCATGGCCTTGGTCACGCTGGCGATCGGGACGGGCTTCTGCTCGCCGGAGGAACCGACGGTGCCGAGGCCCGCGGCGGCCATGAACGACTGGCCGTCGTTGGGGTAGGGCAGCTGCGGCGCGGCCCCGTCGAAGGTGAAGCTGTTCTGGGCCGTCATGGTCAGCTTCGGGTCGGGAAGCGGGCGGACCAGCTGGACGATGCCGAGGACGACGATGAGCAGCACGAGCAGCGGCGCGTAGATCTTGACCCGCCGGACGGTGGTCCGCATGGCGCTGGGCGGCGGGGGCGGGTTGTTGGTGAGCTCGGCGAGCAGGTCGAGCGGCGGCTTGGGCGGCAGCGGCTGCTGCGTGGTCCGCTCGGCCCCGGTCAACGCGACCGGCTCCGCCTTGGGCTGCGCCTTGGGCGCGGGCGCTGCCTTTGGCTCCGCCTTGGGCTCGGGCTTGGCAGGGGTGCGGGGCAGGTCGTCATCGGTACGCAGGGGTACGAAGGTGCTGCTGCCGTTACCGCTGCCGCTGCCGCTGCCGTTACGGGCCTCGGGCCGGCCGCTGGGCCGGAACCAGCCGGCGTCGTCCTTGCCGGCCTCGTCCTTGCCGGCGTCGGCGGGGGCGTCCGTGGGGACAGCGCGGAAGACGGCGGTCTTCTCGCCGTCCTCCGAACCGGAAGCGGAATCTGCGGGAGCTGCGGTGGCGGGGGCGGGTGCGGGTGCGGAGTCATCGCGCATGCCACGGAGAACGCCGTCACGCTTCGCGGAGTCACCGCCGGCGGCGGCCGGCTTCACCGCACGGAACATGGTCGTACGCTCGACGTCCGGCTCGGCCGAGGCCTTGGCGGCCGGCCCGGAACCGGAACCCGCGCCGGCGCCCGGCTTCACCGCCCGGAAGACCGCGGTCCGCTCCGAGTCCGCCTCAGCGGCGTCCGGGGCGTCAGCCCCGCCCTTCCCGGCCGACCCGGAACCGGAACCCGCCTCAGCGGGAGCCTCCAGCGCAGCCGCGCCAGCGGCGGGCTCGGCGTCCGACGCCTCCGGCGCGGAAACAGAACCCGCGTCCAGCTTCACCGCGCGGAACACCGCGGTCCGCTCCGAGTCCGCGGGCGCGGCGGGAGCGTCAGCCCCGCCCTTCCCAGCCGGCGCCGCCGCCTCCGGCGCGGAAGCGGAAGCCGCGTCCGGCTTCACCGCGCGGAAGACCGCGGTCCGCTCCGAGTCCGCCTCAGCGGCGTCCGGGGCGTCAGCCCCGCCCTTCCCGGCCGACCCGGAACCGGAACCCGCCTCAGCGGGAGCCTCCAGCGCAGCCGCGCCAGCGGCGGGCTCGGCGTCCGACGCCTCCGGCGCGGAAACAGAACCCGCGTCCAGCTTCACCGCACGGAAGACGGCCGTCCGCTCCGAATCCGGCGCAGCGGCGCGAGCATCAGCGCCGCCCTTCCCGGCCGGCCCGGAACCGGAACCCGCCTCAGCGGGCGCCTTCGGCGCAGCCGGCGCAGCCGCGCCAGCGGCGGCCTCGGCGTCCGGCGCCTCCGGCGCGGAAACAGAACCCGCGTCCAGCTTCACCGCGCGGAAGACCGCGGTCCGCTCCGAGTCCGCCTCAGCGGCGTCCGGGGCGTCAGCCCCGCCCTTCCCGGCCGACCCGGAACCGGAACCCGCCTCAGCGGGCGCCTCCGGCGCCTCCGGCGTGGAAGCGGAAGCCGTCGCCGACTTCGCAGCCGCCTCGGCCGTCGATGCAGGCGAAGCCGCGTACTTGGCCGCCGGGCCGTCGGTCGGCTCGGGGTCCGCGCCTGCGACCCACGCGGCGACCGCCGCCCGCAGCGGGTCCTGCGGTTCGGCCGCATCGCGCGGGCGCAGCACCGACAGGCGGGGGTCACGCTCCGGCGACGGAGCCGATGCCGATGCCGATGCCGATGAAGTCGACGACCCCGAAACCTTCGGTTCGCTCTCCGCCGCCGCTCCCGACGAACCCGAACCCTGCTCTACCGACTTGTCGGGGGACTCGCCCGCCACCAGTTCCTCCTCCATCGCTGTCCGAACCGTCTAACAGTGTCCCGTCTAGGGGGCATCGCCCCCGTGCTAGACGAGAACGACATAGCTGCCGGTTCCCCCACAAAGAAGACAGGCACTCTCGACAGATGAATGTGAGAGGGGTCACCCTGTCACTCATCCACGCGGGGAGGCATGGATGGGCAGGAGCCGCAGAACAATTCCGGAGGAGCTTCTGCTGCTCGCCTTGGACCCGGCCACGGGAACCACGGCGCAGCCGCAGTCGCTCGACCTCGGCCTGGCCGGGGCACAGCTAGTGGAGCTGGCTCTGGCAGGACGGATAGCCCCTGATGGGGATCGTATCGCCGTGGTGATGCCACGGCCGACAGGAGATCCGACTTTGGACTCCGCACTGGAACTGCTGCGCAGGCGCGGCAGCCCGGTCCGGGCCGTCCACTGGATCGGTGGACCCCGGCTGGGGCTCCGCCAGATTTACCTCGCTCATCTGGAGCGGTGCGGCATGGTGCATGCCGTGGCGGGACAGATGTGCGGGGTGCTGCCGACGACGCGCTACCAGGCGACCGACACGGCCATCAGCCGGGAGATCCGTGCCCGGCTCGACAGTGCGATCCGCACCGGCGTACCACCGGACCCGCGGACCGCGGCGCTCGCCGCACTGGCCCACGCGGTCGGTCTCGGCAAGCACCTGTACCCCGGCAACGAGGGTCGTTCGTCCAGGTCCCGACTGCGGGACCTGATCCGGCACGACCCGATGGGCGGCCTCGTGGCGCATGCCGTGATGGACGTTCAGAACGGTGTGGCAGCACAGCCGCGCCGCGAACGTGCCGCGGCGGCACCGGCATCCGCACCGGCCCCGGCCGCCCGGGCCACGGCAGCGAGCGGCCTTCCGCTGCAGCCGCGCCGGGGCGCCCCGATGGCCCGCGCCGGCGCTGCGCACTGAGCCACGCGCAAACAGCACCGGCACCGTACGACCCGTACCAGCAGATCCACAGCAATGCCGTCGCCGTGACCGGGGCCGCCCCTTCGCCCCGGTCCGGAAGCCGCCAGCGCGCGGGGTGGCAGGGCCGGTCCGCCGGCCCCGCCGCCCCGCGCGTCTGTGTTTCCCGCACATTCCCCAGCGGTGACGCGCCGTTCGGTGGCAGTCTGCTCACTATCAGACACGCAGCGCGCACAGAGCACGCAAGAGACAGAAGGCGGAGGTGCCGATCCCGTGGCGTCCAATGTCAATCCCACCGTCCGACGGCGCCGGCTCGGCATGGAGTTGCGCAAGCTCCGTGAGGACAAGGGCATGACGGCCGAACAGGTCGCCGAGCGCCTGCTGGTCTCCCAGTCCAAGATCAGCCGACTGGAGAACGGCCGCCGGTCCATCAGCCAGCGGGACGTCCGCGACCTGTGCGAGGTGTACGAGGTGGAGGACCGGAGGCTCGTGGACTCGCTCATGCAGATGGCCAAGGACTCCCGGCAGCAGGGCTGGTGGCACGCCTTCGGCGATATCCCGTACAGCGTCTACATCGGTCTGGAGACCGATGCCGCCAGCCTGCGGGTGTACGAGCCGCAGGTGGTGCCTGGGCTGCTGCAGACCCCGGAGTACGCCCAGGCCATCATCCGCGGCGCGCTGCCGGAGACCTCGCCGCTGGACATCGACAAGCGCGTCCAGGTCCGCATGCGGCGCCAGGACCGGCTGTCGGAGACCGCCAACAACAATCCGGAGGTCGGTCCGCTGCGGCTGTGGGCTGTCATCGACGAGGCGGCGCTGCGCCGGCGCGTGGGCGACGAGCAGTTGATGATCCGGCAGCTGGAGCACCTGATAGAGCAGTCGGAACTGCCGCACGTCACCGTCCAGGTGATGCCGTTCTCGATGGGCGCGCATCCGGGACTGAACGGGCAGTACGCCATTCTGGAATTCCCCGACGCATCCGACTCCACGGTCGTCTACATCGAGGGCGTGACGAGCGATTTGTACCTGGAAAAGGCCAATGATGTGCAGAAGTACAGCGTGATGTACGAGCATCTGCGCGCCCAGGCACACAATGTGGACCAGACCCGGGAGTTTATCTCCGACATCATTGCCCAATACGCACAGAAGGGCTGAGAGGGGCCGAGAGGCCCTGATAAGGGCCTCGTTGCCGGTGCGTGGGCGGGGAGGCCGGTACGGTACACCGTCACCTCCCGGCCACAGAAGGCCTGAATGGAATATGCCACCCGGTCGAGTGAATGACCTCTTCACCCAACGGGCGGTGCGAGTAGCGTCGATCACGCCAACCAGGAAAAGGTTGGCGCCACATTGGCAGAACTCGCTGGACCGGAGAGAACATGGCTATTCGTCAGGGTGCCACCGAAAACTGGACCAAGTCCTCCTACTCCGCCGGAAACGGTGCGTGCATCGAGGTCAAGTCCCCGATCATGGAGGCCATCGCGGTCCGTGACTCGAAGGTGCAGGACGGTCCGTCCGTCACCTTCGCGCCGGCCTCGTGGACCTCGTTCGTCAACGGAGTCACCGAGGGCACGCTGGGACGTCTCGCCTGAGCGTCACGGCGAGAACCCGGCCCACCCGTCCCAGCACCATCGAAAGAGCCCTCTCGACTGGTCCGCCGTCCCGGCCGAGGGGGCTCGGCCATGCCCGGACACTCCCCTGGGAGGTGGCCGCCTAGTGGCGCAGCCGGTCGACGTACCGGTCGGTCCCGGGCACCGTGGGGATGAACGGCGCCACCAGCTCCACCCGGCCCAGCCCGGCCTCTGCGACGTCGGTGTCCAGTCCGCCGAACCGGTCCCAGCAGTCCCGGGGGTCGGTCTCCAGGAACCAGAGCAGGGTCAGCCGGGTGCCGACCCCCTCGACCTGTTTCACATAGGTCATCCGGTCCCCGGGCAGCGGCGTCGGCCGGAAGACCGTCACCATGGCCGCCGGCCCGCCGACCAGCCGCTTCGGCAGCGCCCGCGAGCGCAGCCACTCCAGCAGCTCCGCCCGCTGCCCGGGCCCGTCCGCGTCGATCACCTGGAGGACGAGCCCGGCGTACGGGTGGTCCAGCGCGTGGTAGTCCCGGGGGCCGGCGGCACCGTCCCGGTAGACGGTCGCCTCGTGGTCCTGGAAGGACGTGAACACATGCGTCCGGTCCTGGTAGACCCGGCCGTCCCGGTTGAGCCGCTTGTTGATCCCGACGGTCCACTTCATGTGCTCGTCGTAGCGGCCCTCGGTCACCCAGTAGGTGGAGAGGTAGCAGCCGGCGGTGACGGGCTGGGCCACCGCCGATTTCTCGGGGTACCGCAGGTCCTGGAGGTCCCGGGTGGCCACCCAGCGCCGCCCGGCGTACATCCAGGGCATGGCCATGGCCCCGGCGTAGTAGTGGTCGTCCTCGTACCAGCGGTTGTACGCGTACTCGTGGCCCGGGTGCGGCTCCACCATGGTGATCAGCGCATGCCCGGGGCGCACCCCGTACGGCCCGACCGCGGCCAGCTCCGCGTACCCGGCGCCGCGTTCCCCGCGTTCCTCTTCGGCATTCGTCATGGCACCGGTCTAGCTGATGAACCATCAGTTGGGGAGTCCGTGAACAAATGATTGGCGGATACACACTTCTTCACTAGGGTGTCGGCGGTCACCGAACCGTTTCAGCCAAGGAGCCCGCATGAGCGACCAGCAGCAGCTGCCCCCCTCGTTCGCCGCCCGTGCGACCTCGGTCGGGGGCTCACCCGTACGGGAGATCCTGGCGCTCACCGAACGGCTCGGGGTGATCTCCTTCGCCGGCGGCCTGCCCGCGCCCGAGCTCTTCGACGGCGAGGGGCTGCGGGCCGCGTACGACGCCGCCTTCGCGGGGGCGGCCCGGCGGGCGTTGCAGTACTCGACCACGGAGGGCGCGCCCGAGCTCCGCGAGGCGGTGGCCGCACGGATCGGCGCCCGCGGGCTGCCCACCACGCCGGAGGACCTGCTCGTCACCACCGGCTCGCAGCAGGCACTGGCGCTGATCACGGCCACCCTGGTCGAGCCCGGCGATGTGGTCCTGGTCGAGAACCCCACCTACCTGGCGGCCCTCCAGTGCTTCGGGCTCGCGGGGGCCCGGGTGGTGCCGGTGCCCTGCGACGAGGAGGGGGTGCTGCCGGAGGCGCTGGAGGAGGTGGTCCGGCGGGAGCGGCCGAAGCTGTTCTACTCGGTGCCGACCTTCCAGAACCCGACCGGGCGCACCCTGCCGGCCGCCCGGCGGGCCGCGGTCGCCGGGATTGCGGCCCGGCTGGGCCTGTGGCTGGTGGAGGACGACCCGTACGGGGAACTGCGGTACGAGGGCGCCGAGGTGCCCTGGCTGGCGGCCCTTCCGGAAGCGGCGGACCGTACGGCCCTGCTCGGCAGCTTTTCCAAGATCATGGCGCCGGGGCTCCGGCTGGGCTGGCTGCGGGCGCCGGCCGCGCTGCGGCGGGCCGCGGTGGTGGCCAAGCAGGCGGCCGATCTGCACACCTCCACCGTGGACCAGCTGGCTGCCGCGCACTATCTGGCCGCCGCCGACCTCGACGGCCATGTGTCCCGCATCCGCACCGCCTACCGCGCCCGGCGCGACGCCCTGCTCGCGGGTCTCGCCGAGGCCCTGCCGGCCGGGTCCGCGTGGAACCGGCCCGAGGGCGGCATGTTCGTCTGGGCCCGCCTGCCGGAGGGCTGGGACGCGACGGCCCTGCTGAAGTCGGCGGTCGCCCACGACGTGGCGTTCGTCCCCGGTGCCCCCTTCTTCACCGGCACCCCGGACCCCCGCACCCTCCGCCTGTCCTTCACCACCCACACCCCCGCGGAGATCGCGGAGGGCCTCACCCGCCTGAAGGCCTCGGCCCGCTCGGCCTCCTGAGCCGCCGCGGTACGGACCTCGGGCGGCGCGCCCGGCACGGGGGTTCCCACCCGGACCGCGGGAGCCTATTCTGACGCACCGTCAGAATATCGGTCCCCGCCGGGAGGCGAAGCCCATGCTGCTCCAGGGAAAGACCGTCATCGTCTCCGGCGTCGGGGCCGGGCTCGGGCACCAGGTGGCCGCCACCGTCGTACGGGACGGCGGGAACGCCGTGCTCGGGGCCCGGACCGAGGCCAATCTCGCCAAGTCCGCCGTCGAGATCGACCCCGACGGCACCCACACCGCCTACCGGACCACCGACATCACGGACGAGACGCAGTGCGAGGCCCTGGCGGCCCTCGCCGTCGAGCGGTTCGGCCGGATCGACGCCGTCGTGCACGTGGCCGCCTGGGACTCGCACTTCGGCGGACTGGCGGACGCGGACTTCGGCACCTGGCAGCAGATCATCGATGTGAACCTGCTGGGCACGCTCCGGATGACCCGCGCCTGCCTGCCCGCGCTCAAGGAGCGCGGCGGGTCGGTGGTCATCATCGGGACCCAGTCGGCGGTGGCCGCGCCCTCGCAGGTGCAGCAGGCCGCCTACGCCGCCTCCAAGGGGGCGCTCACCTCCGCGATGTACTCCATGGCCCGCGAGCTCGGCCCGCACCGCATCCGCGTCAACACCGTGCTGCCCGGCTGGATGTGGGGTCCGCCGGTACAGGCGTACGTCACCTTCACCGCGCACAGCGAACAGGTTGCCGAGGACCAGGTGCTGAACCGGCTCACCGAGCGGATGGCACTGCCGGAACTCGCCACCGACGGGGATGTGGCCGATGCCGCCGCCTTCCTCGCCTCCGACCGGGCGCGGGCGATAACCGGCCAGTCCTTGCTGGTCAACGCCGGTGAGCTGATGCGGTGAGGACGGCCGTCCGGGACCGCCGGTGGCCGACGGTCGCCCGTGCCGCGGCCCATTCCTCGGATCGTATCCTCACAGCATGACCACTCCTGGCAACGCCGCCGCCCCGACCGACAACGCCATGCGCCGCGCGCTGCGGCGGGCCCGCGACGGAGTCGCCCTCGACGTCACCGAGGCCGCGGTCCTGCTCCAGGCCCGCGGAGCGGACCTGGACGACCTGGCCGCCTCCGCCGCGCGCGTGCGCGACGCGGGACTGGCGGCGGCGGGCCGGCCGGGGGTGATCACGTACTCGAAGAGCGTGTTCATCCCCCTCACCCGGCTGTGCCGCGACAAGTGCCACTACTGCACGTTCGCCACCGTCCCCGGCAAGCTCCGGCGCGCCGGGCACGGGATGTTCATGTCCCCGGACGAGGTGCTCGACATCGCCCGCCGGGGCGCCGAGCTCGGCTGCAAGGAAGCGCTCATCACCCTCGGCGACAAGCCCGAGGACCGCTGGCCCGAGGCGCGCGAGTGGCTGGAGGCGCACGGCTACGACGACACGATCTCGTACGTGCGGGCCATCTCCATCCGGATCCTGGAGGAGACCGGGCTGCTGCCGCACCTCAACCCGGGCGTGATGTCCTGGGCGGACTTCCAGCGCCTCAAGCCCGTCGCGCCCAGCATGGGCATGATGCTGGAGACCACGGCCGAGCGCCTGTGGTCCGAGCCGGGCGGCCCGCACCACGGCTCCCCCGACAAGGAGCCCGCCGTACGGCTGCGGGTGCTGGAGGACGCCGGGCGCTCGTCCGTGCCGTTCACCTCCGGCCTGCTCATCGGGATCGGGGAGACGTACGAGGAGCGCGCGGAGTCGCTGTTCGCGCTGCGGCGGATCTCGCGGGCGTACCACGGCATCCAGGAGCTGATCATCCAGAACTTCCGCGCCAAGCCGGACACGGCGATGCGCGGCATGCCGGACGCCGAGCTGGACGACCTCGTGGCGACCATCGCGGTCGCCCGGCACATCATGGGCCCCTCGGGCTGCCTGCAGGCCCCGCCGAACCTGGTCGACGGGGAGTACGCCCGCCTGATCGGCGCCGGGATCGACGACTGGGGCGGGGTCTCCCCGCTGACCCCGGACCACGTCAACCCCGAGCGCCCCTGGCCCCAGATCGACCTGCTGGCCGAGCAGTCGGCGGCGGCGGGCTTCGCGCTGCGCGAGCGGCTGTGCGTGTACCCGGAGTTCGTGGTGCGCGGCGAGCCGTGGCTGGACCCGCGGCTGCTGCCGCACGTACGGGCGCTGGCCGATCCGCAGACGGGTCTGGCGAACGAGGCGGCCGAGGTCACGGGCCGCCCGTGGCAGGAGCCGGAGGAGGCCTTCACCTCCGCCGGGCGGACCGACCTGCACCACACCATCGACACCGAGGGCCGCACCGGCGACCGCCGGGAGGACTTCGACCACGTCTACGGGGACTGGGACGCCCTGCGCGAGGCGGCGGCCCCCGGCATGCTCCCCGAGCGCATCGACACGGACGTACGGGCGGCCCTGGCGCAGGCCGCCGACGACCCGGAACGGCTCACCGACGAACAGGCACTGGCCCTGCTGCACGCGGACGGGCCGGCGCTGGACGCGCTCTGCCGGATCGCCGACGACCTGCGGAAGTCGGTGGTCGGGGACGAGGTCACGTACATCGTGACCCGGAACATCAACTTCACCAACGTCTGCTACACCGGCTGCCGGTTCTGCGCCTTCGCGCAGCGCCGCACCGACGCGGACGCCTACACCCTGTCGCTGGATCAGGTCGCCGAGCGGGCGGCGCAGGCCTGGGAGGTCGGCGCGGTCGAGGTGTGCATGCAGGGCGGCATCCACCCGGACCTGCCGGGAACGGCGTACTTCGACATCGTGCGGGCGGTGAAGGAGCGGGTGCCGGGCATCCATGTGCACGCCTTCTCCCCGATGGAGGTGGTCAACGGGGCGACCCGGACCGGGATGTCGGTGCGGGACTGGCTGACCGCGGCCAAGGAGGCCGGGCTGGACTCCATTCCGGGGACGGCGGCGGAGATCCTGGACGACGAGGTCCGCTGGGTGCTGACCAAGGGGAAGCTGCCGGCCGCCGACTGGATCGATGTCGTGAGCACCGCGCACGAGCTGGGCATCCGCTCCTCGTCCACCATGATGTACGGGCATGTGGACCAGCCCCGGCACTGGCTGGGCCACTTCCGCACCCTGGCCGGCATCCAGCAGCGGACCGGGGGTTTCACGGAGTTCGTGACCCTGCCGTTCATCCACACCAATGCACCGGTCTACCTGGCGGGCATCGCCCGGCCGGGGCCGACGGTGCGGGACAACCGGGCGGTGACGGCGATGGCCCGGATCCTGCTGCACCCGCACATCACCAACATCCAGACCAGTTGGGTGAAGCTGGGTGCGGAGGGCGCGGCCGAGATGCTGCGGTCCGGTGCGAACGATCTGGGCGGGACCCTGATGGAGGAGACCATCTCCCGGATGGCCGGATCGAGTTACGGCTCGTACAAGTCGGTCCGGGACCTGGTGGCGGTGGCGGAGGCGGCGGGCCGGCCGGCGAAGGCCCGTACGACGCTGTACGGGGAGGTGCCGGAGGAACGGCAGCAGGTGGCCGCCGCTTCGGACGGCCACCTGCCGGACCTGCTGCCGGTCCTGGAGTGACGCTGGTACAGCCGTCGGGTCAGCCGACGAGCAGGTCCTTCTTCAGGCGCTTCAGCTCGCGGGCGTCGATGCCGAGGCCGTCCTCGAGGTAGCGGTCGAAGGTGCCGTAGGCCGCCTTCACCTCGTCGTAACCGGAGTTGAGGTACTCGGGGCGGACGTCGAGCAGCGGCTTGTAGACGGCGGCCTGCTGGGGCGGGAGGTGGTCGAGGATCGCGTCGTTGGCGGCCTTGCGGTAGTCGTTGCTGGCCAGGTAGTCGGCCATCACCGTCTCCTGCGGCACCCCGAGGGCGGTCAGCAGGGCGGCGTCGGCCCAGCCGGTGCGGTCCTTGCCGGCGGTGCAGTGGAAGAGCACGGCCCGGCTGTGGTCGCGGCGGACGCCGTCGAAGACCTGGCTGTAGGCCTTCTTGCCGCCCTCGCCGCTGACCATGGCCTTCTCGGCGTCGACCATGGCCTTGACCGCCTCGTCGGGGGTCTTCGGCAGGGTCTGGAACGAGCCGGAGCCCGCGAACACGTCCGCGACCACGTACCGGGCACCGGCCGGGACCTTGTCGGGGTCCTTGGCGCGCTCGTCGGCCATGCGGAGGTCGAAGACCGTCTCGATGCGCAGCCGCCGGAGCTTGGCGAGGTCGTTCTCGGTCAGCTTGTCGAGGGCGTCGGAGCGGTAGACCTCGCCCATCTTGACCCACTGGCCGTTCGCGGTGCGGTAGCCGCCCGCGTCACGGAAGTTGACCGCGCCGTCGAGCTTGACCAGCCGGTCGGCGAGGCGCAGGCCGGCGCCGCGGTCGGCGTCGAAGTCGAACCACTGGCGGTCGGCGGCGGGCAGGCCGGTGACCACGGCCTCGCCGGTGGCGCCGCCCTTGGCGACGACCTTGCCGTTGGCCTTGACGGCGACCCGCTTCGCGCCCTGGGCCTTCCACTTCAGGGTGTACGAGGAACCGTCGGCGGAGGCGGTGACGGTGGCCTCGGTGAACGGGATCGCGTGCCGGTCGGAGTGCCGGCCGGGGAAGTGCTGGGAGACGGTGGCGGTGGCGGACGGGGCCACCGTGAGGGAGAGGGTGAGGGCGGAGGCGACGGCGGTCGCGGCGAGGGTTGCCTTCTTCATGACTGCGAGGCTGGGCCGCGCGGGGAAACCGGGCATGAACGCGATGTGGCCGAAACCGGCCGCCGGGAAAGACAGTGACAAAACGTGCCACCCAAGCAGTCACTGCCAGAAGGTCGGCCGGAACTGTTCGGTTTCCGGCCTTTCTGCGCTTACTTACAGGCTGCTTGACATAGGGCTTCCGATTTCGACCGAAGCTGTCCACTACAGTGCGCGCCAGAACGAGGGGTGGGGGAGAGACCGGATGGACCTGGTGGCAGAGAGCACGGCGGAGCGGCAAGGGGACGGCACCGGAGCCGGAACAGGTGCCGAAACGGGTGCCGTGACCAGCGGCGTGACAACCGGGCTCTGGGGCCGCACCGAGCAGCAGGACTTCCGCAGCCGGGTCCGCGGCACCCTGCTCGGCGCCGCCATCGGCGACGCCCTCGGCGCACCCGTGGCCGGCCTCTCCCTGGCGGGCATCCGGGAAACCCACGGCCTGGAGGGCCTGACCGAACCGGCCACCGCCTACGGCCGCCGGGGCGCGGTCACCGCCTCCACCCAACTCACCCTGTTCACCGTGGACGGGCTGATCCGGGCCCACGTACGCCGGGACACCGGAGCCTGGCACCCGCCCACCGACATCCACCGCGCCTACCTGCGGTGGGCCGCCACCCAGCACGACTGGGGCCCGGACGAGCGGCGCAAGGACAACGGCTGGCTGGCGCACGAGGAATGGCTCTACGCCCGGCGCGGACCCGACCGGGCCTGCCTCACCGGATTCGGCGACGAGATCCTCGGCACCCTGGACAAGCCGAAGAACCCGACCGCCCGGGACGCCGCCGCGACCGTCCGCTCCTCCCCGTTCGGGCTGCTGGTGGGCTGGGAACCGGCGCTGGTCCTCCAGCTCGCCGTGGAGTGCGCCGCGCAGAGCCACGGCCACCCCACCGCCTATCTCTCCGCCGGGGCCTTCGCGGTGATCGTGCACGGCCTGACCCGGGGCGAGACGCTGGACGCCTCGGTGCAGCGGGCCGTGGGTCTGCTGGAGGCGCGGCCCGGCCGGCAGCCGGTCACGGACGCCCTGCAGCGGGCCGTGTCGGCGGTGACCGCCGCACCGCCGTCCCCGAAGGCGGTGGAGTCCCTCTCCCCCGGCGACGGCCGGGACGCGGAGGATGCCCTCGCCGTGGCGGTGTACTGCGCCATGGTCGCGGAGGACATCCGGCACGGCCTGCGCCTCGCCGTCAACCACGGCGGCGATTCGACGGCCACGGGTGCGCTGTGCGGTGCCCTGCTGGGGGCGTTGCACGGGGAGACGGCCCTGCCGGCCCCCTGGCTGGCGGACCTGGAGGGGCGGGCGACGATCCTGGAGATCTCGGACGACTTCGCGCTGGAGATGACCCAGGGCCCGACCCTGCACGGCCCGGCGGTCTCCTCCTCGGGCTGGCTGGCGCGCTACCCGCGCGGGTAGCGGCGTAGCGGCGCGGGCAGCGGGCACGGGCAGCGGTGCGGTAGCCGCGCGGGCAGCCCTCTCGGCATTCGCCGGTGCAGACCGTACGGTGGGGCATCCACTTGACGGAGGTGTCAGCACATGAGGATCGCCGCCACCATCTTCCTGACGGACCGGACCCTGACCCCGGTCCGGATCGCCCGCAGCATGGAGGAACGCGGGTTCGCCGCCCTGTACCTGCCCGAGCACACCCACATCCCGGTCGCCCGGGACACCCCCGCCCCGATGGGCGGGGAGCTGCCCGAGCAGTACGGCCGGACCCTCGACCCCTTTGTGGCGCTCGCCCAGGCCGCCGCCGTCACCGAACGGCTGCGGCTCGGCACCGGGATCACCCTGGTCGCCCAGCACGATCCGGTGGACCTGGCCAAACGGGTGGCCACCCTGGACCACCTGTCCGGCGGCCGGTTCACCCTGGGCGTCGGGTACGGCTGGAATGTGGAGGAGGCCGCCGACCACGGCGTCGACTGGGGCACCCGCCGCGAACTGGTCCGCGACCGGATGGCGTTGATGCGGGCCCTGTGGGCCCCGCAACCGGAGGGCTACATCGGCGAGTTCGGCTCGGTCCGGGCCAGCTTCGCCCACCCCAAGCCCGCGCAGCCCGCCCGCGAGCTGGCCGGCGGCCTCCCCCTGCACGGCCCGCGGACCCTGATCGGCGGGGCGGCGGGTCCCAAGCTGTTCACGCACATCGCGGAGTACGCGGACGGCTGGCTGCCGATCGGCGGGCGCGGGCTCTCCGAGTCGCTGCCGGTGCTGCGGGCCGCATGGGAACTGGCCGGCCGCGAGCCGAAGGCGCTCCAGGTCGTCCCGTACGCCGTGCAGCCCAACCCGGGGAAGCTCGCGCACTACGCGGACCTGGGCATCGAGGAGGTCGTCCTGCAACTGCCCTCGGCCGCCGAGCCCGAAGTCCTGCGCACCCTGGACGACTTCGCCCAGTACCTGTAGCGGCCTGAAGACCTTTCTGAGGACTCTTCTGAGTACCGGCCTGAGTACGGCCACTCAGGCCGGCCCGCCCCGCAGCCGCGAGGCTGGTCCCATGACCACCCCGCCGCAGCCCCCGAACACCCCCGCACCCGCCGCCTTCGGCCCGCCGCCGGCCATGCGGCCTCCGCGCGCCCGCCGCACGGTCCTGGCCGCCGTCCTGGCCCTCGTCCTGCTCGCGGTGGCCGTCACGGGCGGCTGGTGGCTGCTCGGCACGTACGACGAAGACGACAGCCCGCTGGCGGGCCGCCCCCGGGTCACCGACCAGGCCGCGGGCCTGTCGTACGGAATCCCCGAGGGCTGGAAGCAGCCGGAGAAGCAGGGGGATCTGATCAACGCGTTCACCTCGACGATCTCCAAGGAGTCGGCCGGCACGGTGCTGGCGGGCCGCGCCGGAGCCATCGCCGAGGCGGACCTCAAGCGGCAGACGGAACGCTCCGCCCGCTCCAACGCGGCCTTCTTCTTCCCGGACGGCCGCTCCACCCTCACCGACTCGCGGCCGACCGAGGTCAGCGGCAACCTGGCCCACACGGTCACCCTCAAGATCGACGACGGCAAGGCCGGCACGGCCCACCTCCGCTTCACCGTCACCACCCTCACCGCCGACCGCTCCGCCTTCCTCCTGGGACTCACCCAGGAGTCGGACCCGGCGGAACGCGAGGAGGTCGACACGATCCTGGCCAGCGCCAAGGCCCTGTAACAGCCCCGAGGGCCCTTCTAATCGCCGACGGTCAGCTCGGCCCACACGGTCTTGCCGACCACCCGGTCGTGCACCCCCCACCCTGCGGCCAGCGCCTCCACGATCCGCAGACCGTAGCCTCCCTCGGCCCGCGACTCGTGCTCCCGCAGCACGGGCCGCCGGTCCCGCCGGGCATCGGACACCTCGATCCGCAACACCCGGTGCACCAGCACCATCCGCAGCTCGAAGTCCCGCCCCTGCACCCGCCCGTGGGTCACGGCATTGCCCACCAGCTCGGCCACCACCAGGGCAGCCGCATCGGAGACCTCGCACCCGAGCGGCACCCCCCAGTCGACCAGCTCGATCACAGCCAGATGCCGCGCCAGCCGAGCACCCCGCCGGGTGGAACTGAAACGCTGAGTGAACGTCTGTACGGAAGTAGCGGCCGGTCGCCGCAGCCCTGTCACACCCTCACATTCCCGCGTCGACCAGGGGTTTCGGCAGCACCAGAGCTCGTACAAACGCGGTTGTACGAGTCTCACTCCTGGACCGCGAGAGTCACCGTGCGTAAGCATTCCCCCGGCTGCCGGCCGCGAGCGGGAATCCGACGGAACCTTTCGGACCCTCCAGACGGTCAGAGTGCGGGATGCAGTGCCCGGCCGGAGAGGGGACCACGTGGAGCGGGACGCGGAATTCGCCGAGTTCGCGCAGGCCGTCTACCCGCGGATGTTGCGTACGGCGCTCCTGCTCGCAGCCGACCGGGACACCGCGCAGGACCTGACCCAGACGGCCCTGCTGAAGGTCTATCTGGCCTGGTCCCGGCGGCGCGGCTGGGAGGACCCGGTCGCCTATGCGCGCCGGGTGCTGGTCAATGTGCACGGTTCCTGGTGGCGTCGCCGCTGGCGCGGGGAGCTGCCGCACGGAGTCCTCCCCGACCGTGCCGGGCCGGACCCGCAGCGCGGCTGGGGCCAGCGGGTGGACCTGTCACGGGCCATGGCCACGCTCCCCCGCGACCAGCGGACTGTACTGGTCCTGCGCTTCTACGAAGACCTCAGCATCGCCGAAACCGCCGAACTGATCGGGTGCAGCATCGGAACGGTCAAGTCCCGTACGGCCAGGGGCCTGGCGCACCTCAGAGACAGCTTGAACCGGAAGGGCGAGGAGACCATCTCATGAGCACGGAAGACGCGGAGCGGGAAGCACGGGCGCTACGGGCCGGGCTGCGGGACCTCATGGACGGCGAGCATGCCGGCCCGGCCCCGGTCGAGGAGGTGATCCGGCGCGGCCGGAACCGGCGGCGGATGGCAGGCGCGGCGGCCGGCGTTCTGACCTGCGCGGTTCTGGCCTCGGTCATCGGGCTGGGCCTCGGCTTCAACGGATCGGACGGCGCGGCAACCGTCGGCAAGCCCGCAACGGCCCCCTCGGCCACCGCCGGACCGGACTCCCCGTCCGCCGCACTCGAACGGCGTACGGTGACGCCGGGCCGGCCCGCCGCCGGCCCGGCCGCCACCGCCGCCGAGGTGGGCCGCGCGTACCCGGTCGACTGGAGTGCGCACTGCGGCCTGCAGTACCTGCCCTTCGCAGGCCGCATGTGGCAGGCCGGCACCGTCCGCGCCACCCCGCAGAACCTCCCGGGCCCCCAGGGACCCGGCTCGGGACCGCCGGTCGTTCCCGGCTATGCCACCCTGACCGGCCCGGACAGCCTCCGCTTCGAGGCCCCAGGCTGGCTCGACCGACCCGTCACCCTCACCCCGGCCCCGGACGCCCCCGGCTGCGCCTAGCGCGGATAGAGCCGGTTCACTATCAGTGCATAGTCATCCGCGTTGGGCACATTGCTGTTCGGGCCCACCCCGTACATACAGCTGTTGGTACTGGTGTTGTGCCCGACACCGAACGCGTGCCCGCTCTCGTGGCAGGCCACGGCACGGTGGTTCGACGCATACGAGTTGTTGTACTTGATCGACACCGTGCCGTCGATGAAGTAGCGCGCCGAGTCGTAGCTGTAGCTGGTCACCCCCAGCCACCCGGTGGCCCCGTAGCTGCCGTCCACCACATCGACACAGTGGGTGCCGCTGTAGTTGGGGCAGCCGCCGGTGGCCCGCTCCACATGGATGTTCGGCGACTGGTTCCACTGGGTCAGCGCGGTGCCCTGGGGCCAGCTCGCACCGGACCGGTCGTTGTAGTAGATCTGCGGGTTCGTGTAGCCGTTGCGACGCCAGTTGATCACCGGGCACTGGCCGTCCAGGTTCGCGGCACTGCCCCACCCGCAGTTCCCCGCCATCGCGGACACGCCGCCGGGCTCGACGACCCCGCGCACTCCGGCCGCCCGCAGCTTGGCGGCGAGCTCCTTGGCCGACACCCCGGGGGCGGCCAGGTAGACACTTCCGTGGGTGACTCCGTCGGCCGTGGTGTAGCTGGTTTCGACCTCCTCGACCGCTTCCGCCCGGGCGTTCGCCTCGGCGGACGGCGCGGGGTTGGGCCGCTGCGGCGGTATGGCCGGCCCCTCCCCCGCGACGGAGCCCGGGGCGGTCAACAGGACTGCGGTCAGTGCGGTGGCCGCAAGTACGGTGGCGGTCAGCGTTCGTGCGTGGCGCATGACGACTCCCCTCCCTGTTCTCGAATGACTATTCGAGACATGACGGATCGTCACATCGCATCGCGACCGGACGACAGCCTTCCCCGCCAAAGTGGCCGAGTACGTTCGCTCGCCCCCCGGTTGGCCGGATAGCGCCCCCGTCCACCCCCCTACTGCTCACTCCTCCCAGAACTTCTCCAGTGCCGCCTGCTTGTACGGCGCCGGACTCACGCTGAGTTCCCCCGCGAACGGGCGGTCCAGCACCATCACCAGCAACAGGCTGAAGCCGATCAGCGCAGCCACCGCCGATACGAACAGCAGCTGCATCTTCAGGCTGCGCAGGCCGAACAGGAAGGTGAGCGGCAGGATCACCAGCGCACCCCCGTACACCAGGACCTGCAGCAGCGTCGGAAGCGAGGTCTCGGCCATGGTGATCCGCGCCCGGCGCTGCTCCGCCACGTCATTGAGCCGGCCCGCGGCCTCGTCGTAGAAGGTCTGGGTGCGCGCCGTGGTCGGTTCGTACGCCTGGAGCGCCGTGTACATCGCGTGCGCCTGCTCCGCCGTCGCGTCGTAGCTCGGCTCGCCGGCCCGCATCAGCGGCCACTGGATCTCGACCACGGCGTGCGCGTACTCCCCCACCGCCTGCTCGATCCGCGCCCGTTCGGCCTGCGGGAACACCTCCACGCTGCGCACCACCACCGCCAGGTCGGTGGCCTCGGTCGAGACGATCGTCTGGGTGTTCTCCAGCTGTGTCCACAGCGTCACGACCACGAAGGCGAGGATGATCCCGTAGATCGCGCCGAACATGCCGAGGGCGACCCCGACCATCTCGTTGTGTTCGCCCGCCGCGAGATGGGGAAACCGGCGGCGGGCGGCAAGGCTGCCGCCGACCGCGAGGGCGATGAAGCCGCCGACGATCAGGCAGCCGAGCGCGAGCGTACTGCAGTGGTTGAGCAGCCAAAGGATCATGAGCTGATCAACGACCGGCCGCCCGCTGGGGAGCGCCCTCTCCCGTCGGGGCGGCGGCCCGGCGCGTCAGCCGACCGAGGGGGTCCTCGGCAGGTTGCCTTCCGCGCCCGCCAGGGAGGACTCGGTCGCCTTGGCGGTGGTGCCGACCGCGGAGGTGGCCACGCCCACGGCGGTCTCGGCATCGGTGACGGTCTGCGACGGGTTGTCGACGATCTCGACCAGCCGCTCGGTGACCGGGGTGCTCTTGAGGGGGGATTCCCCGGCGTGCGCGGCCTGCGCGACGGCGGGGACCAGGGCGACGGCGGCGCCGCCGGAGAGGGCGAGGGCGGTCAGGGTGCGCTTCATGAGCTTCATGCCCTCCCCAACGATCCCGCCGCCCCCCTGGTCACCGGCACACCCCCCGGCGCTCCCCCGAACGCACCCGGGCCCCGGATCGAGGGGGTTCGATCCGGGGCCCGGGAGATTGACACAGCGGTGTGAACGATCGATTCAGTCCTTGACGATCAGCGACGGGGTCGTCTTCGTCAGCACCTCGCCCCGGAAGAAGGCGGGGCTGCGGCGCGCCGTGACCTCCATGATGACCAGGCCCAGAGCCAGCAGCCCCACACCGATCACGAAGACGTTGCCGACGCCCACCCCGGGGATGGTGGAACCGGAGCCGTAGGCCGGGTCCCAGGCGTCGTACAGGGTCTTGAAGAAGACCGCGGCCAGCAGCAGGCCGCCCAGCACCGGGAAGACGCCCTTCAGGAAGAGGTCCCGGCCGGAGTTGCGCAGCTCCTTGCGGAAGTACCAGGCGCAGGCGAAGGCGGTCAGCGAGTAGTAGAAGCAGATCATCAGACCCAGAGCGAAGATCGTGTCGGTGAGGACGTTCTCGCTGACCAGGGTCATGATCGTGTAGAACGCGCCGGTCGCGATGCCCGCCATCACGGTGGCGCGCCCCGGGGTCTTGAACTTCGGGTGGACCCTGGCGTACGCGGGCGGCAGCGCCTCGTACGTCGACATCGCCAGCACCGTACGGGCCACCGGGATGAAGGTGGTCTGGAGGGAGGCGGCGGCGGAGGCCAGCACCGCGACGAACAGCAGGATGCCGAGCACCGGGCCCATCACCGGGCCGGCCAGGGCGGCGAAGACATTGCCCGAGGTCTCCTCGTTGGCGAGGCCGAGGCCCTCGCCGCCGGACCCCACGGCCATCTGCGCGGCGATGCCGGTGGCCAGGTAGGAGCCGACCAGGACGACCATGGCGATGAGCGCGGCACGGCCGGGGGTCTTCTCGGAGCCGGTGGTCTCCTCGTTGGAGGCCAGGCAGGCGTCCCAGCCCCAGTACATGAAGATCGAGAGCGAGAGTCCGGCGGTGAAGGCCGCCATGGACTCGACCGCGAAGGGGTTCATCCAGGACCAGGAGAAGTCCATGCCGGTGTCGAAGCTGCCGGCTGCGGCCTTCTGGAAGGCCATGGCGATGAAGATGGCGAGGACGGCCAGCTGAAGGCCGACGAGCGCGTACTGGACACCCTTGGTGGCGGTCATTCCGCGGTAGCTGATCGCGGTGGCGATGGCGATCAGGGCCAGACAGGTCACGATGTGGACGGGCTTGTTCTCGTCCAGTGCGGCGATCGACGGGTTGTTCGTGATCTCACCGGCGAGGAGCCAGAAGTACGAGGTGGCGACGCCCGCGAGGTTGGAGAGCACGATGATCGTGGCGATCACCAGGCCCCAGCCGCACATCCAGCCGATCCGGGGGCCGAAGGCCTTCACGGTCCAGGTGAACGAGGTGCCGCAGTCCGGCATGGCCTTGTTCAGCTCGCGGTAGGCGAAGGCGACCAGGAGCATCGGCAGGAAGCCGGCCAGGAAGACCGCCGGCATCTGCAGGCCGACCTCGCCCGCCGTGGAGCCCAGGGTGGAGGTCAGGCAGTAGACGGGGGCGACGGTGGAGATGCCGATGACGGCGCTGCCCATCAGGCCGACGGACCCCTTGCCGAGCCCCTTGCCACGTACGCCGCCGCCCTCGGCCGAGCCGCTTACCGTGTCTCCGGCCCGGGGCCGAACGTCCAGCTGTGTCATGGGTCAGGACGCTAAACGCTGCGGTTTCCCTGTCCGGAAGACTTAAGTCCGGTACTCCACACACCTAAATTCCTTTGAATCTTGAGATCGAGATCGTTCACACTCCCGCAATGCAAGGTTCACCCAGGCATCTATCCGGCCATCGACAGGAACCAGCCACAACCTTCCGGGATGCGGAAACCGCAGCCATGCCCGTTTTGCCCCATTCAAAACTTTCCCGTGGCAATTTTCCCGGCCCCCGGAAACCCGCCCGGACCGGGGTCCCGTCCGCCAGACTGGGCCCATGCCCACGGCAGACGAACTCCTCAGCGCGGATACCGTCAGGACCCTCGCCCGGCTGCTCGCCGCAGCAGCCGGCCGTACCTCCGCCCCGACCGTCCTCACCTGCGCCGATGCCCTCGACGGGCTGAGCTACAGCGCCCGCGTGGCCGCCATCCGCGACGCCGTGCTCGCCGACCTGCCCGCCGACTGGCCCGGCTTCGAGGCCGTCGTGCGGAACGCCCTCACCGACCGGCCCGGCCTCGGCCGTTTCGACGGCTGGATGACCTTCCCGGTGAACGAGGCCGTCGCCGTCCGCGGACTGGAGGCCTTCGAACCCGGCCTCGCCCTGCTGCACGACCTCACCCCCCGGCTCACCGCCGAGTCCGCCGTACGCCCCTTCCTGCGCGCGGACCCGGCCCGCGCCCTGGCCGTCGTACGGGACTGGACCGCCGACCCGGACCCGCACGTACGGCGCCTCGCCAGCGAAGGAACCCGGCCCCGGCTGCCCTGGGCACCGCAGCTGCCGGCCTTCATCGCCGACCCGAGGCCCGCGCGGCCGGTACTGGACGCGCTGTACCGCGACGAGTCCGAGTACGTGCGCCGCTCCGTCGCCAACCACCTCAACGACATCAGCCGCGACCACCCGGAGCTCGCGGTCGAGATCGCCGCGGCCTGGCTGGCCGCGCCCACCACCGGCCGGGTCGTCCGGCACGGTCTGCGCACCCTGATCAAGGCCGGGCACCCGGGGGCCCTGACCCTGCTCGGACACGCGCCGGACGTACTGGTCACCGTCGACGGACCGCACATCAGCACCCCGCAGGTCGCCGTCGGCGGGTACCTGGTCTTCGACTACGCCGTCACCAACAGCGGCAGCACGCCCGCCGAGCTGGTCGTGGACTACGTCATCCACCATGTGAAGGCGAACGGCACCCGCACCCCCAAGGTCTTCAAGCTCGCCACCCGCGCCCTCGCCCCCGGCGAGAAGCTCACCGGGACCCGCCGCCACTCCTTCAAACCGATCACCACCCGCCGCTACCACTCGGGCGAGCACCTGGTGCAGATCCAGGTCAACGGGCGGGTGCGGGGCGAAGCCGGGTTCTCGCTGGACGCGGGATGACCGGCATGGCACCCTTCCTTCCATGATCAACGGAATCGAGTACACCTCCGCCCGGTGAGCGCCCGCGAGCTCGAGTGGGGCCCCGCACAGGCCGCGGTCACCGAAGCCCTCACCCCGCTGTTCGCCGATCCGGACCTCGGCCGGGCCGCCGAAGCCGCGCACCTGCGGCTGACCGCGCTCCCCGTCGAGCCCGAGACCGTCCACCGGATCGCCTACCTGATCGGCCGGCGCCTCCCACCCGACGACCCGGTCACCGGCCCCGCCCGGCAGCTGGCCCGCAGACTGGCCGGCACCGGCACCCACCCCGTCGTGGTCAGCGCCGGGCTGGGCCTGCTGACCTGGCTCGGCGGCCCCGAGGACGTCCCCGTCCTCCGCACCCTCGGCATGCTCGAAGCCTTCGCCGACCCGGTGGTCGAGGCCCTGGACCGGATCGACCGCCATACAGCCGCCGTCGTATGGCTGACCGGCCGCAGCGACCAGCCCCGTGTGCTGCGGCTGATCGAGGCGGTGACCGCCGGGGACTTCGACGCCGTACGCGACCTGCTGCTCCCGGCGGCCGACGAGCCGCCCGCGCCCTGGCCCGTACCCGTCGCCCGGCTCGCCGAGGTCGTCCGGCTCGATGCCCTGCTCCGCAGATACCCGCAGGACGCGGGGCTGGTCGGGCTGGCCGGACGGCTGCTCGCCCTGATGGCCGACAGCTATGTCGACGGGCCGAAGCTCCCCGACTACTCACGTCCCGTGCAGCTGTACGAGGCGGTGGTCGCCGGGGCGCACCGGCTCACCCCGGACCTGGACGCCCACGCCATGCTGCTGTCGCTCGCCATCGGCCTGCACAGCGGCGCCGGTGCGGTCCTCGACTGGCCGCCGGGCCGCCGCCGGGAGCTGCTCGACACCCTGGGCGGGCTGCTGGCCGAACCCGCCTGGGCGGCCAGCGCGGATAGAACGGACAACACGGACCGTGCCGGGCTCCGGGCCGGCTGGATCCGCCGCACCGGACGGCGGCCCTTCGCCCGCCCTGCCGGACCCGCCGGACCCGCCGGGCCGGACCGGTTCCGTCTGGAGGTCGTCGTGACCGACCCGGACGTCCGCCACCTGGTGGAGACGCGCGTCCTGGTCGACGGCCTCCCCGTGGTCGCGGCGCTGTTTCCCAAGGGGGTCTGCGAAAGCCCCGGGGCCCTGCTCGACGGGGGTCTGCTGCGGGCCGGCGCGGAGCCCCGCGAGGTGCAGCTCGCCTTTCCGCACTGCGGCGAGGAGTGCTGTGGCACGCTCTACGTCACCATCCGCAGGGAGGGCGACCAGGTCGTGTGGGACGGCTGGCGGGGCGCGCAGGGGCCGCAGCCGGCGGCCCTGCGGTTCGACGCAGCCGCATACGACGCCGAGATCACCCGGGCCACGCAGGACCGGGAGTGGGAGTGGCCGGCCCATACGACCGCTCTGCAGATCGCCCAGGGGCTGCGGGACCGGCCCGAGTTGCTGTCCCGATGGGACTGCGGGGAAGCCTCGGCCCGTCCCTCGTGGGGCGATCCGGGAACGGTCACCGTCTCGTTCGCCCACCAGAGGGGCCTGGGAGCCGGGACGCATGAGCCGGGCGGGCCGCGGCTGTACTTCGAGTGGCTCGTCCCGGACGACGGCTCCCCGCCGCAGGAGCAGGCAGCCGCCGCACTCCGGCGGCTCGCGGCCGGCGATCCGCGGTTCCTGGCCGAACTCCGGTATGCCCGCCGGGAGGACGCCGAGGCCCTCGGCTTCCCCTGGCCGGCCGAGGACACCGCCTGACCGCACGCTCCCGGGTGCCCCCCTCCCGCGGGGGCCCCCGGGGGCCCGGGCCGCGTGCGGCGCTCCGTCCGGCGCTGTGTCCGGCCCCGTGTCCGGCGCTACGTCGTCCAGACGATGGACTGGATCTCGCTGTAGGCGTGCAGGGCGTACGAGCCGACGTCGCGGCCGACCCCGGACTTCTTGAACCCGCCGAACGGCGCCTCCATGTTCCGGCCGATGGTGTTCACGCCGACCCCGCCCGAGCGGAGGCGCCGGGCCACCCGGAAGGCGCGGGCAGCGTCGCCGGACCACACGTACGACAGCAGCCCGAACTCGGAGTCGTTGGCCAGGGCCACCGCCTCCTCCTCCGTGTCGAAGGGGACGACCACGACCACCGGGCCGAAGATCTCCTCCCGGACCACCCGCATCTCGTTGGTGCAGTCGACCAGCAGGGTGGGGGCCACATAGAAGCCCTTGCCGTCCGCCCGGACGGCCGGCCGGTCGCCGCCGACCGCGATCCGGGCGCCCTCCTTCTTCCCCAGCTCGATGTACGACTCCACCCGGTCCCGGTGGGCCGCCGAGATCACCGGGCCGACCACGGTCCCCGCCGCCGCCGGGTCGCCGACCTTCATAAAGGCCAGGTAGCCGGTCAGCTTCTCGACCAGGGCGTCGTGCACCGACCGGTGGACCAGAACCCGGGTCGGGGCCGTGCAGATCTGGCCGGAGTAGAAGGAGAAGGTGGTGCCGATGCCCATCATGGCGGCATCCAGGTCAGCGTCGTCGAAGACGATCGCCGCGCCCTTGCCGCCCAGCTCCATCAGCTGGCGCTTCATGCTGCGCCCGCACACCTCGGCGATGCGCTGCCCGACCGCCGTGGAGCCGGTGAAGGACACCATGTCCACGTCCGGGGAGTCGACGGCCGCCTCGCCGACGGCCACCGACTGGCCGTTGACGACGTTCACCACGCCCGCCGGAACGCCCGCCCCGGCCAGGGCCTCCGCCATCCTGAACACCGACAGCGGGTCCTGCGGGGCCGGTTTGACGACCACCGTGTTGCCCATCGCCAGCGCCGGCGCCACCTTGCCCGCCGGGTTCGCCCACGGGTTGTTGTACGAGGTGATACAGCTGACCACGCCCACCGGCTGGCGCACCTCCAGCGCGCCCAGGATGCCGGCCTTCCCCATCGGGCCGGCCTCGGTGACCTGCGGCGGCAGGGCCTTCTCCACGGGTTCCAGGGCTCCGCGCGCATACCGCCGGAACCGGGCGACCCCCACCCCGACCTGCATGCCGCGCGCGATCCCGGTGGGCGCGCCCGTCTCCGCCTGGGCGAGGGCCGTCCACGGTTCGAACTCGCGCTGCATGATGTCCGCGGCCCGGTCGAGGATCGCCGCCCGCTCCTCGGCCGGCGTGCGGGACCAGCCGTCGAAGGCCTCCCGGGCGGCCCGGGCCGCCTCCGCGACCTGTTCCGGCGAGGCTTCGGGGGCGAGGCCGACCACCGACTCGTCCGCCGGGTTGATCACCTCGTAGTGGCCGCCGGCCGGCTCCACCCATTCCCCGCCGATGTACAACTGCCGGGTTTCACCGCTCACCGGGTGCTCACCGTCCTCGTGTCCCGGCCGGACCGCAGCACGATGCCCGGGATGGCCCCGGTGACCTCGTCGTCCCGGATGGTCTCCACACCGTTGACCCGGACCGACACGATGCCGATGGCCCGGGAGTCCAGCCGCGGGCTGTCCCCGGGCAGGTCGTGGACCAGGGTGGCCGGTCCGGCCTCGATCCGTTCCGGGTCGAAGAGGACCAGGTCCGCGTGCCAGCCCTCGGCGATCCGGCCGCGCTCCCGCAGGCCGAACAGCTGCGCCGGGTCGTCGGTGAGCATCTTCACGGCCTGCTCCAGCGGGACCAGCCTGCGCCCGCGCAGGCAGTCGCCCAGGAACCGGGTGGTGTACGGGGCCCCGCACATCCGGTCCAGGTGGGCGCCCGCATCGGAGCCGCCCAGCATGACGTCCTCGTGCTGCCAGGTTTCGGCGCGCAGGGTCCAGCTGGCCGGGTCGTTGTCGGTGGGCATCGGCCACAGGACGGTCCGCAGCTCGTCGTTGGCGCAGATCTCCACCAGGCAGTGGAAGGGGTCCTGGCCGCGTTCGGCGGCGATGTCGTTCACCACACGGCCGGAGAGTCCCTCGTTCTCCTTGCTGTAGGTGTCCCCGATGACATACCGGCCGAAGTTGGCCAGCCGCCGGAACACGCCGGCCTCCTTGCTGTCCGCGCGCCGCAGCATCTCCGCCCGGACCTCCGGGTTGCGGAGCCTGGCGATCCGCTCGGGGACGGGCAGCCCGAGGACCTCGCCCCAGCCGGGGATGAGGTTGAGCGCGCAGAAGGTGCCGAGCGACATGTTCATGGGGGTGAGGATCGGCATGGTCAGGGCCACGATCCGGCCGCCGGCCTTGCGGGCGCGTTCGCTGGGGACCAGCTGGCGCGGGACCCGTTCCGGTACGGCCGCGTCGATGGTGAGGACGTTCCAGTTCAGCGGGCGGCCGGCGGCGGCGCTCATCTCGACGAAGAGGTCGATCTCGTCGTCCGAGAACTGGTCAAGGCAGCCGGCCACGATCGCTTCGAGCTGGGTGCCCTCGTGGTCGCCGACGGCCCGGGAGAGGGCCAGGAGTTCGGCGGGGGTGGCGTGCCGGGAGGCGACGGGGGCGCCCGCGCCGTCGGAGTGGGTGGCGGACTGGGTGGTGGACAGGCCCCAGGCGCCCGCGTTCATGGCGTCGTGGAGCAGCGCGAGCATCTCGTCCAGTTGCTCGGGGCTGGGCTGTCCGCCGACCGCGGCCTCGCCCATGACGTGGCGGCGCAGTGCGCAGTGGCCGACCATGAAGCCGGCGTTGACGGCGATCCGGCCTTCGAGGGCGTCGAGGTACTCGCCGAAGGTGGACCAGGACCAGTCGACGCCTTCCTCCAGCGCCTTGAGGGCCATGCCCTCGACCTTGCTCATCATGCGGCGGGTGTAGTCGGCGTCCTCGGGCCGGCCCGGGTGGAGCGGGGCGAGGGTGAAGCCGCAGTTGCCGCCGGCGACGGTGGTCACGCCGTGGTTCATGGAGGGGGTGGCGTACGGGTCCCAGAACAGCTGGGCGTCGTAGTGGGTGTGCGGGTCGATGAAGCCGGGGGTGAGGACGAGGCCGGTGGCGTCCTCGCTGGTGCGGGCCTCCTCGGTGACCGCGCCGGGCGCGGCGATGACGGCGATGCGGCCGTCGCGGATGCCGACGTCCGCGGTGCGGGCGGGGGCGCCGGTGCCGTCCACGACGGTGGCGCCCTTGATCAGGTGGTCGAGCATGACGTCCCTTCTCCTCCTTGTACGGGGCTCCGCCCGGGGTACGAGGACGGCGCTCCGCCCCCGCCGGTCCCGCGCGCGGGCCCCGGCCGGGGGCCGCCGGGCCGGCCGCGGCCTCGGAATGCCTCCGGCCGGGGCCGGTTTCGGGACGGCGGTCCGGGAAGACGCCGTCCCTGTCCTGGGGCCGGGCACCCGCAGGGGCCCGGGCCCGCCGTCAGGCGGACGCTTCGCGGAAGCGGGTGGTGCGGTGCACCGGGTCGGTGTCGATCTTCGGGATGACGTGCTCGCCGATGAGCTTGATGGTGTTCATCGTGTCCTCGTACGAGACCCCGGTCGGCAGTCCGAAGGACAGCTGGTCGGCGCCGGCCTGCTCCCAGCGCTTGCACTGGGCGAGGACCTCGGAGGGGTCTCCGCAGATCAGCAGCTCCTCGGCGATGAGCAGCTCGATGATCTCCGCGTTGTACGCGGGCAGGGTCTCGGGCCACTCCGGGATGGCCTCGGGCCGCGGGAAGGTGTCGTGGTAGCGGAACACCAGCGACTGGAAGCGGTTCATGTTCGCGTTGACGGCGATCTCGACGGCCTTGTCGTGGGTCTCGGCGCAGATCGCGGTCGAGGTGACCATGACGTTGTCGTTGACGAAGGCGCCGATGGCCTTCGCCTCCTGGATGGCGGTCTTGTACTGCTCCAGCACCCACTCCATGTCGGAGACCTTCTGGACGCTGAAGCCGAGGACGCCGAGGCCCTTCTTGGCCGCCATCGCGTACGAGGAGGGGGATCCGGCGGCGTACCACATGGCGGGGTGGGCCTTGCCGTACGGCTTGGGGAAGACCTTGCGCGGCGGCAGCGACCAGTGCTTGCCCTGGAACCCCTCGTACTCCTCCTGGAGGAACATCTTGGGGAACTCCGCGATGGTCTCCTCCCAGATCTCCTTGGTGTGGTTCATGTCCGTGATCCCGGGGAGGAATCCGAGGATCTCGTGGCTGCCCGCTCCGCGGCCGGTGCCGAACTCGAAGCGGCCCTTGGAGAGGTGGTCGAGCATGGTGACCTTCTCGGCCACCTTGACGGGGTGGTTGACCTGGGCGAGCGGGTTGAAGATGCCGGAGCCGAGGTGGATGCGCTCGGTGGCGGAGGCGAGGTACCCGAGGAACACCTCGTTCGCCGACAGGTGCGAGTACTCCTCCAGGAAGTGGTGCTCGGAGGCCCAGGCGTACTTGAAGCCGGACCTGTCGGCCTGGATGACGTACTCGGTCTCCTCCAACAGCGCCTTGTGCTCTGCCTCGGGGTCGACCTTGGACCGCGCCTCAGGCACGTATCCCTGCACAAAGAGCCCGAATTCCAAGGGGGTTCACCGTCCTTTGGTTTCTGACGCATCGTCAGATCGATAGGGCTGACTGTTCCATCCGGGGAGTGTGGCGTCAATACCTGACGTACCGTCAGAGAATGACCGGGGAACGGTCAGAGGATGCTCACGCCCGCCATCCAGCCACCGTCGATGACGAACGGCTGGCCGGTGATGTACGAGGAGTCCTCGCTGCTCAGGAAGAGGGCCAGGCGCGCCACCTCGGCCGGCAGCCCCGCCCGGCCCAGCGGCACCACCCTGCGGTACAGCTCCCCCATGGCCTCGGTGGCCTCCGCGGACGGGCCGTCCGGGTCGAGCAGGGCCGGGTTGGCCATCGGGGTGTCCACGGCACCCGGGCACATGGCGTTGACCCGGATGTTCTTCGCGGCCAGCTCCAGCGCGGCGACCCGGGTCAGACCGACGACGGCGGCCTTCGTCGCCGCATAGGCCCCGACGAAGGCCATGCCGGTCAGGCCGGTGTAGGAGGAGGTGTTGACGATGGTGCCGCCGCCGGCCGCCTCGATCTCCGGGGCCACGCTCTTGATGCCGAGGAACGAGCCCACCTGGTTGACCTGCACGATCTGCTCGAACTCGGCGAGCGGGGTGCTCACCAGCTCGTTGAACCGCAGGATTCCGGCATTGTTGACCAGCCCGTCGATCCGGCCGCCGAAGGCCTCCTTCGCGGCGGCCACCGCCGCCGCCCAGTCCTCCTCCCGGCTCACGTCCAGCCGCACATAGCGGGCGCTGTCCTCGCCTATGTCCTTGGCGACCTGCGCGCCCTGCTCGTCCAGCACATCCCCGAGCAGCACCTTCGCGCCCTCGGCGGCGAACAGCCGGGCCTCCTGCTCGCCCTGGCCGCGCGCCGCCCCGGTGATGATGACAACGCGCCCGTCCAGCTTCCCCACAACAAGCCTCCTAGTCGTTGAGATGGGGTGCGACCTCGGCCCCGAAGGCCGTGATCTGGTCACACAGCTCCGCCCGGTTGCGGCTGCGGAACCGCACCTGGATCTGGTCCACACCCAGCGCCCGGTACTCGCGGAGGGACTCGGCCAGGGCCTCGCCCTTGCCGGCGAGGGTGCGGCGGCCGGTGTCCCAGCCGGGCTCGCCGACGTACAGCGCCTCGGTGATCGCCCCGATCTCGATCGGGTCGGTGATCCCGGCGGCCTCGCGCAGCTCCCTGATCCGGGCGATCCGGCCGGGCAGCCGGTCCCGCGGATCGCCCTGCGGCAGCCAGCCGTCGCCGCGTACGGCGGCCCGGCGGACGGCGGCCGGCGAGGAACCGCCCACCCAGACCGGGATCCGCTGCTGGACCGGCCGGGGCAGCTGCCCGAGGCCCTCGAAGCGGTGGAACTCGCCCTCGAAGGCGGGGAACTCCTCCGGCCCGAGGGCCACCCGGAGGGCGTCCAGCACCTCGTCCAGCACCGCCCCGCGCCGCTCGAAGTCGACCCCGAGCACCTCGAACTCCTCCTGCACGTGCCCGGCGCCGACCCCGAGGATCAGCCGGCCGCCGGAGAGGTGGTCGAGGGTGGCGTACTGCTTGGCGCTGATCAGCGGGTGGCGCAGGGCCACGATCGCCACATGGCTGAGCAGCCTGACCCGCTCGGTGACCCCGGCGAGGAAGGAGAGGGTGGCGACCGGGTCGTACCAGACGGTGCTCATGGCCGCGGCCAGCCGGCGCGGGATCGCGACGTGGTCGCAGGACGCCAGATACCCGAAGCCGGCCCGGTCGGCGGCCCGGGCGATCGCAGCGATATCGGCGGCTCCGGCCGAGGCCTCCCAGGGCTCGGCGTAGATGGTGCTCTGGGACTGGACCGGGAGCTGCATCCCGTAGACCAGCCGGCCTTCTTCGAATACGCGCGCCATGGGCGGCCCACCTTCACCTGACGAAACGTCATACGGCTGCATGCCGGGCCCATGCTCCAAGCTGACGGCTCGTCAGACAAGGGGTTCGGCGTACTCGTCCCATCGGAGCAGCCACCGCTCGTTGTGTGCCCTTGCCTGGTTGCGCAGCGCCTTGCGCTCCTCGCCTTGTTCGCCTGCCCGGGCAAACACAACGGCTGCCTGCCCGAAGAGCTCGACGGCCTCGTCGAGGCGCCGCATCTTGAAATGAACCCATCCCAGATTGGAGAGCGCTCCTGCCTCGTTGTAGGAGTCGGCCACCTCCCGGAACACCTCGACGGCCCGCGTGTACGTCACGACCGCCTCGTCCAGGGCCTGCGTCTCCACCAAAGCCTCGCCCAAGTTGTTCAGAGCCGCTCCTTCGCCCTGCCGGTCCCCTGTCTCTGCAGCAATGGCCACGGCCAGGGCGTGGGCATCGGCGGCCTCGCGGAGGCGCTCCAGCCTGACGAGAACCAGCCCCAGATTGCTCAGGGCCTGCCCTTCGGCATGGCGATCACCCTGCTCCCGGAACACAGCGACGGCTCGCGTGTGCGCCTCGAAGGCTTCGTCGTCCCGCCCCAGTTTCGTCAATGCGTTTCCCATGTTGCCGAGTGCCCCGCCTTCGAAATGGCGGTCTTCGAGCTGCACGGCAATGGCAGCCGCTTCGCCATGGACCTCGACGGCCTCGTCGTAACGCTGCAGCGCGGTCAGAACGGTGCCCAGGTTGGTGAGGCCCAGGGCGGTACTCCTCTGATCCTCCAGCTCCCGGACCACCGCGACTGCTTGGCCGAGCGTCTCGACCGCCTCATCGAATCTGCGCATTTCCCCCAGCACCAGCCCCAGGCTGTTGAGCACCGATCCTTCGCCGTTGCGGTCGCGGAACTCGCGTACGAGCGCCAGGGCGCGCCGGTGCGCCGCCACCGACTCCTCGAACCTGCGCACCATCCGGAACGCGTTGCCGAGGTTCTGCAGGGCGACTCCCGCCGCGAGGCGGTCGTCGAGCTCGGTGGCGATGTCGAGCGCCCGTGCGTGGGCCGCGATCGAATCGTCGAACCTGCGC